>CAZRSB010000001.1:0-55391 GCA_964602715.1 uncultured Thermoplasmata archaeon
ATCCGATTTATAATTAGATAAAAATCTAATTAAAACTTTTCGGGATGAAGCCGGAGCTTGATCCACTTTTTGTTTCTTCTTTTTCACCATTTTTCTGGGACTTTTTCTCCTCTTTTAAGAGATGCTAATATGTCGTCTTTCATTTTAAGTGCAGCTTCCCTACTAGCTTTACCAAATTCTTCCGGTCCGTAACGTTCAGAGTAGTGCTCCTTTTCATACGCATAATCTATCCCTCGAGAGGAGTTAACGATAGCCCCATATCCATCATCGTTGAAACAAGGTATCACATCATCAGCTGTACCTCCTTGGGTGCCGTAACCTGGTACTAAGAATAGATTTTTTGACATTATCTTTCTAAGTTTTTTAGCTTCCTCTGGATAAGTAGCACCAACAACAGGTCCAAGAGAAGAATACCCTCTTTCTCCATTTAGGTCTTCACTCCACTCTTTGATAAGGTGTGCGATAACTTCATAAATTTTCTTTCCATCTTTAGTAACTAGATTCTGAAGTTCGCTCGAAGAGGGATTTGAAGTTTTGTTCAAAACAAACATACCTTTACCAAATTCTTTACAAATCTCTACAAATGGTTCTATACCATCGGATCCCAGATAAGGATTCACTGTTACCATATCTCCATCAAAGGACTTTCTTTTACCATTGATCAAGTCGACTTCCCCCAGATGCGCAGATGCATATGCTTTCGCCGTACTGCCAATATCATTTCTTTTAATGTCCTCAATAACAACTAAATCCTTTTGTTGGGCATAATCTATCGTTTTTTTGAAAGCCCGGATACCTTTTACACCATATTTCTCATAAAATGCTACTTGTGGTTTTACCGCCGGGACTATATCATAAATATTATCGATGATGCCTTTATTGAATTCTAGTATCGCCTTTTCCGCTGCTTCGAAGGGGTCTTCAGTAGATTCCTTAGCCTCTTTTTTTAGATGTTCTGGTATCCTGTTCAATCTAGGATCGAGCCCAACTACTGATGGATTTTTCTTTTGATCTATTGCCTCTAGCAATCTATCCGCTAAATTATCACGCTTCATATCAATCTCACTAGAAGAGAAAAGAAAGAATGGTTATAAGATTTTTTCATCAAATATTCTACATCATCTTAGAACTTCTTCGGCCTTTTTAGTCCAATCGGGATCTTTCCACTGTTCTCGGCCGACCGCGACCAGATCTACCTTGCCATCTCTGACTATTTTATCAGCATATCTTGGTTCTTTTATGCCTCCAACTCCGATCACGGGCACGTCTACAGAACTTTTGATCTTTTCAGCTAGAGGTACAAAATATCCTTGCTTCTCTTCAGTTTCGACGGGTCTTGAACCGCACATATTGCCGGAAACATCTATTATCTCTATTCCCCTATCTTCTATTTCTTCAGCGAACTTTTTTGACTCTTCAACGGTCAATCCATCTTCATCCATATCAGTTGCTCCTAATCTGTAAATAAGGAGTGTGTCTTGCACAGCTTCTCTTACCTTTTCTACGATCTCAAGAGGAAATCTCATTCTGTCCTCTAGTTCTTTTCCACCGTATTCGTCATCTCGCTGATTCGTTAGTGGGGACAGGAATTGACCTAAAAGGAAACCATGAGCTCCGTGTATCTCTACAGCATCGAAACCTGCTTTCACAGCCCTTTCAGCAGCTCTTACAAAATCATGCTTTATCTTATCCATCTGTTCTATAGACAATTGTTCAACCCCCTCAAAATGCTCATCAGAGGGAGCTAGGGGTTTTTCACCTGTTAAGTCTTCATCACACTTACCACCAGCATGGTTGATCTGGATGGCTGCTATAGAACCTTTAGATTTGATCATCTCTGCTAAAATTCTCAGACCGTCAACATGTTCGTCGGAATAGATACCCAGCTGGTTCTCACTCAATCGACCTCTAGGATTTACATATGAATGTTCCACTATGATCAAACCACATCCTTCAGACATTTTTTCGTAATGTTCATACAGCTCTTCCTCAGGAAATCCATCAACAGTGGATTTTTCCGTAGCCATTGGTGGTAGAACGACCCTGTTTTTTAGTTCTAGAGAACCTATCTTCAAAGGTGTGAAAAGTCCCAACATTACATCACCGCATTATTAGAGTCGTCTTTCTAAGTAATCCTCTAGGATCTTGAATGCTCTTATCTTCTGGCTGATATCTGTGCTTCCGTGACCCTCTTCACCTAACTCTTCTAGTTCGTAGTCCTCTCCCTTTTTCCAGCCCATATCCTCTAAGGCTTCAGCAAAGATCCTCGCCTGTTCTATAGGACATCTTGGATCATTCACACCATGAATCATCAAAATCGGTCTTCTCATTTTTTCGACATGTTCTATAGGACTTCTATCTCTCCATAAGTCGTAGTTCTCCTCAGGATCACCCATATTCTGTTCTAGCATAGTCTGGAAGTGAGGCATGTCTTCTTCGTAAAGTTTGTGCAGGTCTGTAATACCTATCCATGCTATCCCAGTTGTCCACAACTCCGGATACTTGACCATCTGCATATAGGCGGAATAACCGCCGTAGGAACCTCCAAAGACAGCTATCCTATCCTCATCGATCCAATCTTTTTCTTTCAGCCATCGGCATCCTTCGGCCACATCATCCTGTTCCTTTCCGCCCCAGTCCATATGTATCATACGCTTGAATTCTCTTCCACGGCCTATAGAACCTCGGTAATTGGGCTGTAATACTGTGTAACCTCTACTAGCTAAAAATTGGGCGTATATGTTAAAAGATCTTGTAGATTGAAAATGCGGACCACCATGGACCATTACCACCGCTGGAGAAGGTCTCTCACTAGAATCGTATAAAAGTGCGCCGATCTCAAGATCGTCTACTGACTCGTAGGTAACATATTCAGCATCGATAAAACTATCTGGATCTAGGTCGCCATATTCCGCTCCTAACAATAATTCAAATTCATCTTCCTCTATGTTATACCTGAATAATTCTTTTCTTTCTGTAGGTCTAGTATAAGGAAGAATTATCTCTTTATTCGAAACGAAAAGGCCTCCATTACCTCCCGCGGGAAAAGAGACTATACCCTCATTAAGTTCAAGTTCCTTGACTTGTCCATCTGTTCTGTACTTTAACGGTATCCATCCTGCCTCTTTTATCCTTAAAGCTAAAAAACCGTCTCCATCCGGTAAGAATGAAACGCCTCTCTCTTCGTATTCGGAATCACCAAACCATTCGATATTTTCATCTTCAATATCGAAAATTCCGCATCTTACCATATCTTTAGTATTATCGCTGACCAGCAAAGAATTACCTTTTGGAGACCAATCATTTATAGAAGTTTCGTAACCATCATCGCTGATCTTTAATCTCTTTTTTTCACTACCATCAGAACGACAGATGTACACATCTTTGTTTTCCAAATCGTCCGATTCGTTCGCTTCATAGGCTATGAATTCATCATCGGGACTAAAAATGGCTCTCATTACGGGGTTTTCGTATTCAGTAAGTTGTTCTATATTCTTTTCCTCCAAATCATACCGGTAAAGGTTCATTTGTTCTCCCATATCGCTGGTGAACAGTAGATATTTTCCGTCGTCACTCACGTCTTGAATCATGCACTGTCCATCAACTGTAAGCACACTCTCGACTTTGCCATCAAGGTCGATAGAATAGATATCGTTTTGCTCGTTTCCCGCCTCATCTTTATGGAAATATATCTTTTCACTGTCGCTACCCCACATTATGAACCAACGTGCGTTCTTAGGAACTTCGCCTTCACTGAGCTGTTTTATCTCTCCCGTGTTGATATCCATCATGTGTAGTTCATTTCTTCCAGTCTTATCCCAATAGAAAGCAACTTTTTCTCCATCAGGAGACGCCACAGGATGATAAAATTCGGGTAAACTAGCTAGTTCTTCAATAGGATATTTTTCAACCATGTTTTCACGATCATGCAAGAAGCTTGGTTCTTATAATTTTTTTTATTTATAGTAAGAGCCAAAAGAGTCGATATTTTACAACAAAGAGTATAATCAAGGACACGACTTTTCTTTAATTTTTGAGAGTCCTTGACTATAAAAAGACTAGCTTTCTACCTCCAGATTACGCACCTATACACGAAAGTTTGATCTGCGAGCGATGTAAAAAAAGTGTCATGAGTATTCATATCGTTAAGAAAGATGGAAAGGTATTATGCTTGTCTTGTAGTGGGGAAAAATTTTTTGAACTTGACGGTCATGGTATGAAACTTTGCGATGGTAAAATGTCTCCTTAACGGACACTACCAAACGAAAAACATTAATATGGATCATCCTTAAAGAGAAATTAGAGAGATTTTCGTATCGCCACTGTGGCTTAGGGGCAAAGCGATTCCTTGGTAAGGAATAGATCGCGGGTTCAATTCCCGCCAGTGGCTTAACCTTTATTATATAAAGGTGGTTAAACGCCATTAGACAAAACCTAAATACGATAAGAGAAAAATTTTATCTTCAAGCTGTCTATAAAAGGGTAATTCTTGGTCCGAAAGGTAACCTTTTTGCCTATATTCACCGAGTCATCGACTCTTTTGTCCGGTCATTATGGTAATACCTTTACTAGTTAAGTTCTACGTATTTACCGTACTTTTTTCCAACTTGCTATTATAGATTTACTTAATACATATAACATAACTGTTATATTTATTATTTTTTCTAGTACTCTTCAATAGAAAAAAACCACGTAGAACACGTAGAACTTAAATTTTTAAGGTACTTCCATAATCGGTAAAAAGAGAAAAAAAAGGTTTTATTGTGAGTCCTCGATATAACCCTCGAATTCCTCAGTTATCTCAAGTGGTTGGTTGAAATTACAGGTTTTATTTTTTCGCCACTCTCCTGTTATGGGACAACTTGTCAAGTCCAATCCCTCCATCGTGCAGGGTGTTTCCTCAAGTAAACAGGTGTTGTATTTATTCGTAGCAACCACTTCGTCGCTATCATCCTTGAGTTTTGCTATCGTGCTTGAACATAGTGACCCTTGTCCGTTGCTCCAATTTCCTCTTATATGCTCGATCTCCTCTTCAACGTGAAACTCTCCGAACTCCTCGGTATCGAACGGGTGAAAAATATACCCTTCGTCAGTTTTTCGATCCACGTCAGTTTGATAAACTTGACCGCTCACCTTTTCGCCGTCTTCGTATTTTTGTATCTCTAATTTATCCAACAACCAATATACTTTATAATCCATTTAATCACCTTTCCGTTTTTCCCGCTTCCGTTCAAAAAGTGCTTTTACAAAGGCGTCAATTCCCATATTATTGATTTTAGAATATGGTATTCCCACGCCTTCGGGTCCGATCACCGTCAAATGCCCGGGTTCATCCTCAGCGTGGAATATTAGCGTAATTCCTTGACTCTCGATTTCGCCGTCCTTCCAAGCGTCTTTAAAAGACGCCATAGATCGATATTCACTTGAAGATCCCAACTCACCTTTTGGTCCTACCCGTTGTTTCAAATCTTCCACTTGGTTTTTAAATTTCTTCGTTCCCATATTATCACATCCTAAGAGTTTTTATTAAGCGTTTTCCATCTGGTCCCGGAGTTCGTCGATTTCGTCTTTGATTTCTTCCAGCTCTTTGTCTTTGAGCAAAAGGCGGTACACGTTTATAGCACGTGCCAAAGTCTTAATCCAGCCTTGTCTTACCCTCTCCTTATCGACAGATCGCACTCTGCCACTCTCAATCTTCCTATGACACTCGCTCATCGCTGTTTCAAGTTGTCTTAGAGCCTGTTCACGGGACCGGTCAAAATCAGCCTTATCTACTATTTCTACGTTCTCATTTGCCATTTTATCCACCATATAGTATATATTTTATCTCCCACTTATCTACCATACATTTTGAGGGTAAGGGATGAATGGGACCGGAGCACTGGCGGGGTGAAGTCAGTGAATGCCAGTGAGCACATCCTCCGGTCCGTTTATCGTGAAATTCTATAAATCTTCAAATATACTAAGATCCTTTGAAGTCGTACCTTGATAATATTTATAATTCCCATCCTCATCGAACAACGCACCAGTCCCACACTTGTGAAAACTTAAGCAGTCTGGATTCTTACACACGAATGCGTCCGGCTTGACTCTATAGTAGAGTTTATTTGAGCAAATTGGACAGCGTGGTTTTTCTTCCATTTTTCTCACCTCTCGTTCAAGCTATATATTCCAATTCCTTGTTTGGTAATAACTCCGTTATCTTTCATCCTGTCTATTTGATCCATAATCTCCGAAAAATCAACTTCCATATTATCATCAACGTCATCTATATGGACGCCGTCGCCTTCGTCCAATTCCTTGATAGTTCCTTTTATCTCACCTTCGAGCGTATCATCAAAATCATCTGTGTGACAGGTGTGACGGCTGTGACGGTTGTGTGGGGACGCCCCTTCTATATTACCCTTATATTTATCTATATTTTCGCCTTGTCCCCTATGTACTGTCACATCCGTCTTAGCTGTCACAAACTCGACATATTCCGGGACGTAGCGCTCAAATAGAGTTGTTAGATGATTCATATTCCAATTGAGCACACGCCTTTGTTTGGTTTCGCCATTCACATCAATCCGTTTGCGTTCAGTTTCAAGATTGAGAGATCGTAATTTTTTCCCGACAGTTCCGGCGTTGATTCTATTTTCTCCCATATTTTCTTCGATATATCCAGCTATCTCTCCCGGAGTTATTTGTATCGGTTCTTCGTTATTATTCTTATACTTGTCGTAAATTGTGTTTACTATCATACCCTCCCAAGTTTGGGACCGCTGTTCTATCAATTCCCGTTGGTGAGATTTGAGAAATTCGTATAGTTCCTGTCGTATTTCATCGTCCTTGAATATAGCTAAAAACCCACGTGTAGCCTGTTTCAAGCGTGGTTCTACGTTGCCTAAATCGGCGTTGTGGCTTTGGCTTACATCTATATCCTTTTTGTTATCCAACCGCCATTTTAGGAGTTTATTACGTATCTCACCGGCTTTATTGTAAAACTCTTTAGGTAATTGATCCGGAATATCGGTCCGGTTGGTCTGGCTCATCTTTTCAGTTAAACAACGTGACTCCAAAGCCTTATCGTTAAATTCCTGTCGTGTAGCTATAACTTTGGGTCCGAATGTTTCAAAATATTCAAGCTTATCATAATCATCGCTGTTACATCTAATCACCGGCTTATCACGTTCGAAGCCGGAATTGAGGATAGTGACAACTTCGTTTTTGGCGTCGGAATTTCTCATATCACCTTCGTCAATTATAAGCGTTCCTCCCCACTGTTGTATTAACCGATATATAGGAGCGGGAGTCACGGCACCACTGACAAAGGTTGGTTTATAGCACATATTCCCGACAACGTCTAAAAACCTTGATTTGCCGGTTCCCGTATCTCCCAAAGCTCGAAGGTAAGACAAAGTTGATAATTCATCATATCCCCAAGTTGTCACCACGTACCACGACGCCAATTTTTCGTATTTTTCCGACACGTCCACGTACTTATGAATTATATTTCTGATTTCTTCTAAAAGTTCCTTCGTGGTGCCATAATCTTCAATTCCCGTTGCTAATTTGATTGTACCTTTTTCGGTGGCTTGATCCTCGATAGGTTTATACGTGGTACCGTCGATTTCTATCTTATCTTTTATCTTGAGATTCCCGTCCTCAAGCGTGGCAAATTTCGGTCCGTTGTCGGTATAAATTTCTTCAGCTATAATTCCCGCTTCGTCCACTTTGGACGTTGTTATAACGTCACTGTCACCGCCTTCAGGACCGCTTAGATCGACGTCTAAGCCGTATTCCTCCTTTGCCACCCGTAGGGTTTCCTTGAATTTATGACCTGTCAGTGCACCGGTTCCGGCGTTCTCACAACTGATTATACCCTTTCTCACCGCCAATAATTGCAGTGGACCGCCACCGCTATCACAACGAAAACAGTGCCATACATTTTTATTAGGATTAAGCGTAAAATTTTGTCCTGTCGTGGATCCGTGCACCGGGTGAGTCCCTTGATATTCAGCACCACGTCGCTCAAGATTGGCGGTGCTCACGACGTCTGTTATATCCAACTCACCGACGTCACCGTCGAAGTTTTCTTTTCGTTTTTCCTCAATCTCACGCCATTCATCGACGTTTGAATTGGTCCACTTATCCAACGCCATACGTATTTCGGACGGCGTCACTGTTTCAATTTCGATATTGTCCTCAATGTCATAAGTTCCCCCGCTTGGGTGTGTACTCGAAGGACCAACGACTTGACCGCCGGTATATTTTATATCTCCAACGTCACCTTGAGCGTCACCACCACTTAACCTTATCGACCCATCAGCGTCGGGACATTCATAATAAAAATGTGCTCCCGTGCCGGACCCGGACCGGACCTTGAAGGTAGTCGGTAAATTTTCCTCGACGGCGTCCTCAACGTCGGATTTGTCGCAATCAATAACTAATAGATCGTTGGATCCTTCACCACAAAGGACGCCATAATTCCCGCCGTCCTCTAAATGTGATTGAATTTCATCATCATCATAAAAATAGTTATTCTCTTTTTGCCATCTATCCTCGAAAGGATATTTTTTCCCTTCTGGTATCTTAACAAATCTGTATCCTTCACCCGCTAATCTATCTGGTATATGTGCCATCCTTTTCATCCCCTTCAATTCAATTTATTCCATTAACCACTCTCTAAAATCCTCACTGACGTCAAGATCATTTATATCTCGGTTCTCACGGAGTTGATTTTTTGCCACGGCAATATCATCACACACTTGGGTGTGACTCACTCCAAGCTTACGTGCCACGGCACTTTTATTTAATAGCCTCGGATGTTCTCCAAAGGTTAATAGTGTTTTTTTGATATATTGAAGCCTTTCATTTTTAGGCTTGGTTTCGTTTGCATATTCCGGCATTTTTTCACCTTGTAGCTTCAACCTTCTTACCCCTCTCTTACTATATAAAACCTACGTTTTTTTAGGGGGTTTTATTTATAATTAATCCATTTCCTTTATATACCTCTTAGAACATTTCTAATCCGGCGATGGATAGCTTCTTATCGTTAAGCGTTCATCTAATCCGGTTAGAAAAAAAGAGAAAAAAAATTTAATTTTCTTCCCCAAGTTCCTTGACGGCTTCTAAATGTTTTATATCGTCTTTCAATTCCTTGACGATTTCTTTTTTTACCCCGCTTTCTTCCAGGTCCTTCAATACCGAGTGCTTAATAGCGTCTTTTTGTAGTTCCTTTGTGAGATCCGGTTCAACTTCTTTCCACTGTTCCGGCGGTTCTTCAATAAGACGTTGTCCACATTTATAGCAAAATTCTGCCTCCGGTTCCACCTGTTCACCACACCTTGGACATTCATCACCCATTAACTTGGACCTATCCGGTTCCTCCTTTGGTTCCCAACCGTGTAGTTTGTCATAATCATCATCAAGATCACGCCCCGATAAATGGACGTACTGAGCCGGTACATCCGACCCTTGGACCCATCCGAAAAATTCATTCATCTGAGCCTCGGTGAATTTACTGGCTAAATACGTAGCCCTCGAGTGCCGGAATTGGTGAGGATTAACCGGTTTGTCAATATCGGTCCGGTTCCGTACATCTTTAAGCATTTTTCTAAAAGAGGCGTAAGTCATTCTCTCACCATAGTTCACGGTTCCGATATTCACAAAAAGAGGAGCGTTTTTATTATCACTATCCGGGTGTTCATCCAACCACTTTTTTATGTATGGGACCGACGAAACTAAAGGTATTCTACGTTTTCCCGTTTTTCCATCCACAACTATCTTAAGACCTCGGTCACGGTCCTCAATAGACCCTACATTAAGACCCAACAGTTCGGAAGCCCTCGCCCCTGTTTCCCAAGTAAGGCTTAATAACGCCTTGTCACGTCGGTTCTGACACGCCTCTAATAGCTCTAAAACATCATCCTCCGTGAGCAGTTCCTCCGGCACCTTGTCACTATCCACCTTATTAGTGGTTTCAATTTCCTCCACACACTCGGGATATTTCCCGTCACCTACATATTTATAAAATCGTTTCAATAGGACCTCATAATCCCCTTTGGTGACGTCAGTAATATCATCACGTTTTTTTATATATAATCTTATTTTTTTAATATCCTCTTTCGTGGCGTCCCCAAATGGTTTATCGAGAATCTCCGCCATTTTTGGAATTTTACAAAGATATTTGTACCGCCGTGCCGGTGTGTTGTCTTTCATCACCATATGGTCATCAAAGTCTAAAATCGTTTGTTTATTTTCCTCTAATATATCATCATTCTCTTTCAAGCGTTTTTTAGACCGTTCTATCCGACCTTTATAATCCATTATATCAAATATAGAAAAACGATTATCTTATTTAAAATTTGCCTAATGGAAGTAAACCTTACTTATATACCCTTATCAATTCCCGCCAGTGGCTCTGATTTATCTTCACGTAAGTCTAAGGTTCAATACACTCCTCTGTTCTTCCTGTTTTTTGCCCCAAATTGTTGTAGATAAGAAGAAAAAAGAGGTTTTTTACGATGTTTCTCTGGTATATATGAAGTGCTACTGCTTCTTTTTATGGTATATCCCCACGGCAATTATTATGCCAAGTATTAGGATCATAGATGTGAATCCTGGTGTATCTTCATCTTCTTCCATTATAACTGTTACAGTTTCGTCCTGATCTACTATCTCAACTTCGCCGTCTTCAGTCTCGTAATCGTCGTGAGTGACTTCCCAATCATAGGTATCAGGTTCTAAATCCTCAAATACCGCTTCGCCGTCTTCATCGGTCATCTCCTCCATATCATTTATTTCTACTGTAGCTCCCTCGATCGGATCTCCTTCCTCGTCCTCTATTATATATAGAATATCATATTCTTCAACAACCTCTTTGAAGTGTGCTGTTATCTCTTTGTGTTCGTCCATCACTACATCTATCTCTTTTTCGTCATTCTCGTAATCACCTGTCCACTCATCGAACACGTAACCTTCGTCTGGAGTTGCTTCTACCTCTACTTTTGTTCCTTTTTCATAAGTTTGAGTTCCCTCTGACGGATCAGTCATCCCTTCTCCTTCGATGGTTACAGTGAGCGTGTATTCCTCTTCATAAATACCTTGAGCTTTGAACTGGACTTCTCTGCTTATCCCTTGCAAAATGGGATAACCATCTTCATTAGCTTTTTCATTATCTTCCTCAACAGTTTTCCAAATCTCTTCGAAATCAAAGCCATGGATGTTGTTTAGTGCATCTTCTCCTGTCATCTCTTCGGTAGTTTTGCCCTCTCCTAATTCAGATGTATCCATATCGCTAGTTTCTGTATTCCAATAACAATTTTCTACATTCTCATCTCCTTCTATACTTTTTCCTTCAATTTCTTCGTCTTTACTAATTGATGGTAAATCAATATGTGAAAAATCTCCAAATCCACTTACATCACTATTCCCTGTAACATCTCCGATAGAATAACAATTCGTTATTTCAGAACCATTCGTTATAGCACCGACAAATCCACCAACATACTGATTTCCTTGTACATCACCTAGGGCATAAGAATTATGTAATCCATGAGTATTTGAATTAACAACTCCTGTAAATCCACCAACCCAATCCTCACCATCTACATCCACATCGGCATAACAATTCTCAAGGTAAGGCATAGGTAAAAGTGAAGTTCTAAAACTACCAGCAAATCCTCCTATTTCATCATCTCCTGTAACTGTGCCACCATCAACATAACAGTTTCTTACATCGCCAGAAAAATAAACACATCCTACAAAACCACCTGTTCTAAAAGCAGTATTTCTACCAGCATCACCTGTTATATCCACATTTTTAGCATAACAATTCTCTACAGGTACATCTATTCTTCAAGCTAATCCACCTAGTTCACCTGGAGCTGTCGCATCTATATTTTTTACATGTGAATTTGTAACCTCTGACTCTCCTGAAGCCCTGCCTATAAGTCCACCAATAAAAGTTCTTAATTCTTCTTCTAGGGAACCTCTATAACCTTCAATTTCTATATTTTCTGCACTACACTTTTCCACTAATCCATCTCCTGTTAAGTAACCAACTAGTGAACCTGCCCTTGAATTAATATCAATTTCAAAGTCCATTAAATGTAAATCATGTATTTCGCCAATAGAAGCCCTAAATAAACCTCCTAAGTCTTCATCTTCTCTTTTTATTACTACATCTTCTATTTTATATCCGTTACCATCAAACTCCCCATAAAATTCATTGTCATCTAATATTCCTATGGGTCTAAAACCTAACTCATCTCCTCCCTGTTTATCGGTCTCAACCCAATACTCCTCCCAATCACCTCCCTCAATTGGTTCGTTGTCTGAATCAGAAGTATGTGCTCTTATACAATAAAAATAATTTTGGCTTAAATCTCCTGTATCTATATATACTAAATCTCCTATTTCGTATTCTAATCCAAATGTCCACTCGTCCCTATCATTCAATGGATTAGCCTCACCAGATGCTATTTCATCGTAACCATCTGTATCCTCATCTAGATCGTTCATCAAAACGTAGTGGCCTCCTAAGTCATCTCTTACTGCATCTAAGTCGTGCCAATCATGAATTTCTTGAGAGGAGGAAGCTTTGATTTCTTCAACATATTCTCCCTTACTTTCTTCCGTCGCCTCACTTCCAACTCCTATCAGTACACCACTGAACAATAGCGAGAGAGTGATTGCGACTACAAATAATTTCATTTTCATCCCCAATCCTCCAATACGCCTCCTACTCACCCAAAGAGAGGACTTTGATATATTATATGAATTATAGAGTGACCAGTTTATTTAACATTTTTGCAGCATCTAAACTCGATCCTCTATAGTTGCAACTTATTCTCTATCCAGTCCCCATCAATTTTCTACTCTTCGATGATGAATTCTTCTTTCGAAGTACTCAACGCTAGTTTGAATTCCCATACTAAAAACCTTATCCTACGTATATAAAAATCAACTTTTAGACTTTCGCAAGCAGATAATCCCGAAACCTGAACCTCAGTTGCTGATCATTTCTCTCTTCGTGACCTCCTCCCAAACGCCTGAAGGCGTTGGGCTTCCAATTCATTCACCATGAGGACGTTCCATTACTGGAGACGCCTGCACCTTCGGTCTTAAGGATTACATCCTTACGATGTCTGGAACAAGTTCCAGAAACATGTGCAAGGAAGCTTACGAGGTTCAGCACTCAAGGGCTGTCGTCCATGCAGTCACGGACTGCTCCAGGCACGGCCTGACAGGACATACGCCCAATCATATGCTTCACGAAGCACACCTGCTGAGTGAGCACTGGAAATCCTTTCCTGTAGAGTTCTGTCATCTGCCCTCTCGAACAGACAACATCCCTTTCGGGAGAGTTGGGTCAACTTCACGCCCTGTCTTTTCAGGGCCAACTCCCGCCTGCTTCACAGGAAATCTTCGATTTCCGAAGAAAAGAAGGAAGCTCTGATTCCTGCGTCTCTTGACCTGTTTTACCAGCGAAGCAGGACTTGACTTTCGGGCAGGATATACCAGCCGTCAAGTACCATTTTACATACCTGTTTCAAGGTATTTAAAGGTTGAAGGAGGGGGTAAGTGAAAGTGGAGATGTAGAAGGTGTGTTTTCACACATCACGACATCACGATGCACACCTGCTGAGTGAGAGCAGGAAATTCTTTCCTGAGGATTCATCCCTCTCCCTGAACGGAGAGGGGCTTCTGTCTATTTTCATCTAAACCTCTACAACTAACCTCAATCCATGAACCAAATTCTAGATCTTTGCAAAATCCTTATAGTCTATATCTCCAAAAGTAATCTTTCATCTATATCCAATTTCCCTTGTTAAGTATATAGTTCAACTCATAAAAATTAGACCTTCAGCACAATTTTTGATCCCACTCTCTATACTTAATCGTCCCACTTCACCCAATATCCTTCCACCTGAGCTTCAACGGCCTCGACCTCGCTATGGTCTTCTACATGTTCAATCTAAACTTCTCAAATAATTTATTTCTAAGCCTGTCACAATTAGTTTAAAATGATAATATCGATAACAAACCAAGACCCGCTTCGCTTGGTTGTGCTTCACTTTTTCTTCTTTTTATGGTATATCGCCACGGCAATTATTATGCCAAGTATTAGGATCATAGATGTGAATCCTGGTGTATCTTCATCTTCTTCCATAGTAACTGTTACAGTTTCGTCCTGATCTACTATCTGCAGATGTCTTTAACTATAAAACTTCAAATCTAGCCTTTTGGTATATATTAGAAACGGAAAAAAGATCTCGATGAATAATTGGCTTTGTAAATGAGCTTATAGCTTTTCTGATATCCTCGCCCATAAATAATTTTCTCAATGTATCATCCCATTGGAATTATAATAAGCTAAAAATCCAAATGAAACATTTTGGAATGGAACCACTAGTACCTAAAATAAATATAAAGGCAATTTCATTTGCTTACGATAATATGCCTCAAAGTAGCGGAGTAATTTTAGATTCAAAAAAAGTGGAAAAAGAAGAAGTGGATCGAGGAGAAAATATTCTAATACAAAAATTGATAACGGATGATCAAGGTGCTGAAAACTGCTTTATGAGAAAGTTTACTATTAAGCCAGGAGGATCGATGCCTCACCACGAGCACGATAAAACTGATCATGTTCAGTATATATTAAAAGGTAAGATGAAAGTGAAATTGGGCAAAAATAGCAACACAGCAGAGGAAGGAAACGTGCTCCATATTCCCTCAGATGTTCCACATTCATACCAAAATCCATACGATGAAGAAGTAGTATTTTTGTGTATCGTTCCAGCAGGAGATATAAAAACTCAAATCAAAGAATGAATCCACTTAGATATCAAAAGATTTAAGATCTTTTCCTGCCACCGTAGCTATTTTTGTCTCTTTTTCTATTCTTTGAGCTATTTTTTCTATCTTTTTTTCTATTCCAGGATAAAAATGAGTTAATACCAATTTCTCTATCTCTAAATCTTTTATTTCTTTTATAAGTCCTTCAGGATCAGTATGATATTCCGACTCCTCTTCCTCTGAAAGTTCATGTATCAGAATATCCGATCCTTCAGCATATTTTTTTAAATTTGAAGAGGGGGCTCCATCTCCACTATATACTATCTTTTTGTCGTCTTTGGTGATTGAGTAGCCAAGACTCATATCTGTATGTTGAGTTCTAAAAGCCCTGATCATAACACCATCTTCATTTCTAAATTTTTCTCCAGGACCTATTTCATTGAATTGGACTTGAAGCCTATCGTATTCATCTAACATCTTCCATATAGCCTTAAGTCTTTTTTTCAAACCTTTAGGTAAAATGATCTTGAATGCGGCTCTTCCTGTTTTCAGCCATGAAGCCTTCGTTAATGATGGTAGATCTTGAATATGATCTAGATGTCCATGCGTAATGCAAATAATATCTATTTCCTCAGAAGATACACCTGATTCAGCTAATCTTAAGGGAATCCCCATGCCGCAGTCTAGTAGAAATTTCAAATCTGAGTATTCGATCAATATTCCAGACTGGGCTCTACCTGCAATCGGGATCCCAGCCGAAGTACCCAATAAAGTTACTCTCATGATAAACACCAGTTAGGAAGATTTTTTTATGAAATGGTAAATAACAAGGGAGATCAATATTGCAGGTATCGCAACTAAAGAACCGAAACCTGGAATGAAAGCATGCTCTGGAGAACGAACACTTCCTTCTGTATCCATCCTAAGATTTTCGAAATCATCTTCTAGTACCAAACTACCACCACTGTATTCAACGTATTGATAAAAATCTCCTAATGCTCCTTCTTCCCCATCATCAACCCAGGTTGTTAGTCTATGGGCGTCTCTAAAATAAAATTGATCATTAACCGTATCTATGTTTACAAATTCAGTATCTCCAGCATCATCCACATAAATTGTCCTAACCCAACCGTGACCTCCCCAACTATCTCTAACTCTATCGTGTAATACTCCAAGTTCCAACCATGCTGGTATGCCTACAGCTCTGGAAAATGATGCATAAAGATTAGTTTGTTCATCACAATCTCCAGTCCTGCTGTCATAAACCCAGTAAGCATGTTTTGGTTTTTCTCCCTCTCGTCCTATTTCATACTCAATATTTTCATCGATCCAATCGTAAATCGCCCTTGATTTATCGTAGATATTGTCTTCATCTTGAACGATAGTTTCAGCTTTTTCTCTAATTTCTGGGTGTTCCGGTTCGATCATCACGTCTAGTCTCCCATCGCCATTACGGTCTAGATGATTTCCCTGGTGGTCTTTTACATCCCATTGATCTCTATTATATCGATCTTTCAACTCTTCTGGTATATCTTCGACGTTACCTGCTTCATCTCCTGAATGATCCCAGTGGACCGTTGTAGTTTGCACATCATATTCTATTTCGATCTCTTCTGTTCTGCCAGCTTCTAGGTTTCTATCCCAGGACTTCCAATGATCATCTCTTTTTTGATATATGCCTGGTTCTGGATCAGTTCTCATATCATGTACTAGCTGAATATTTTGTTCTGTGATATTTCTAGGTACAGTAAGCGTCAAGTTGTAGTTCATTTCACCGGGACCCTCATTTTCAAATCGTAAATTTCGCTTGATAGTAAAGTCAGCTGTTTCGGGATAAACTCTTCCAAACTCAAAGGGTCCTTCAAACATGTGCATTATAGGTACAAAAAAGGTAACGGCTATGATAAAAAATGCTAAAAGTAATACAATAACTTTTTTTATAGAAGATCTACGATCTTTTTTTTCTTTATAAACCGGATCCCGCCACTCTTCTAGATCCTCTGATTCCCGACTGCCATCGTTTATTTCATATCGTGGCTCGTGATTGGTTTGCTTTTGATCGTCCATTATACAAGAAATAGGTTGGAGGTTTTATATATTCATTAGGATTACAGACTACAAGATGCAGCTTCATCCTTAATCCTCTATCTCTTGTATTTTTTCTTCTATAGCCCCCTCAAATATGTTATTATAAACAAAAAAAACTAGAATTGAGCCGTAGATTGCTCCAAGAAAGAGTAAACCAAAGGCACCTATTATACGATCCCTACCTATCAAAGTCCAACTAAAAGTTATAATGGAACCATGTAGAGCAGCTAAAAGAAACGCTCTTGTCAAATAATTCCAAAATTCTCCAATACGACTCCCCTCTCCTATTATTCCTCCTGTAGCAGAATTAACAAAAGTATAATTGTAAGAAAACAAAAATACAAACACTAGGTTTGTAGGTTCTGTTGAGAACAATCCAATTCCATATATAAGAGTGAAAACCATCATGGCAGCTATTCCAGCCCCAAAGGCAAATCCATAAAAAGGAGCATCGTATTTTAATCTGAACGGTTTCTGCATCATAACAAGAAATTTAACTATTTCAATGAGCGCGACAATCAAAAGCGCTGTGATTATATTATCGAGAGGAAAATACAATGAAAAAAAACCTATACCCATCCCTATACCTAGTCCTACCAGTATCATAAATAAAGCTTTGTTGGCTTTAAAATATCTCTCAAACTCACCTAATGGAAAATATAGTACTATTATTGCGGGGACAAATATCAGTAATCCTACGATGGTGTTAGGTTCAGTCATGAGAATAAAATCACAATGGTATTTCTTCTAAGGTATGGTATTCAGGGCCGGTCTTTTTGAGAACGCTCTTCTTTAAAGTCAGTTTATCTACTTTCCAAGTTTTAAAATGTTCATCCTGATATTTTTCTACAGCGCGCTTCAATTTTTCTTTGTTCTTTCCACCTTTGACTCTAGCAACAGTTATGTGTGGGGAAAATTCCCTATCATCTCTTTCAAATCCAAGAGGTACGAGTTCTTCTTCAACTCTGTGGGCCACATCTTCAAGCAGAGTAAACTCCTCATTTTTTGAGTCTTGTTCTTCTTCTTGAGACATTTCAGAACCGATCCAAACCACCTTCATAAAACCAAGGTGGGGAAAAGCTCCAGTACCTTTGAGATCAATTTTGAAAGGGTTGTATGGTTCTACAGCAAATTTTGCTTTCTCAACAATTTCGTCTATTTGGTCCTCTTCAGTATCACCCAAAAATTTTACGGTTATGTGTAATTGATTGGGATCAACCATATTGAGTGGTGCTCCAGTTCTTTCAATCGAGTCTATAAACTCATGCATCTCTTCGTTTGGATTTACGTCGATAGATATGAAACCTCGGAAAGTCATGAACCCCTATCTTAAAGGGCTTTCTTATTTTTTTCGGAAGCATAAACCACAACAGGCTCCTCACCTAACATTTATATCGTAAATACCCTTCAATAAATTCAAAGGTGTAATGATGTCAGCAAAAGACAGATCAAATGATGAGATACGTGAAACAAAAATAAAACCAGGATATTTGGACAATCCTTTGGGTTCAGCTTTGATCGAAACAGGAAAAACAAAGGTAATATGTACTGTTATGGTCGAAAATTCTCTTCCACCATGGATAAATGAAGATGAAGCCGAACATGGATGGTTAACAGCAAAATATGGAATGCTGCCAGGCAGTGGTGAAGAAAGGATCAGAAGAGAAAGAAAGGGGGCTAGAGGCAGAACAAAAGAGATCCAGAGATTGATAGGACGCAGTCTGAGAGCTGGAATAGACCTTGAAAAGATAGGAGCTAAAACACTTTGGATAGATTGTGATGTTCTTCAAGCTGACGGAGGTACAAGAACTGCCTCTATAACTGGAGCATGGGTAGCTCTTAAATTAGCTATCGATAAGATGTTAAAAGATGGGGTTTTGGAAGAAGATCCCATATATAGGCAAATAGCAGCAACGAGCGTTGGTATCGTAGAAGGAGAGGAAAAATTGGATCTTTGTTATCAGGATGATTTCAATGCTGATGTCGATATGAACGTTGTGATGGACAGTGAAGGAAATTTTATAGAGATACAAGCCACTGGTGAAGAAGCAGTTTTCACTAGAGAACAACATGAAACACTATTAGATCTTGCTGAAAAAGGTATCGAAGAACTAATAGAGGTGCAAAAGGTGGTTCTTGAATAATAGCTATTTTTATAGTAAAATAGCCAATTCTTTACACTAACGAGGAAACGATAAATTCCTTTTTTACTAGTTTTACAGAGTGATATAATCCTACGCTCGTTAGCACGGAGTCCTCGTTATAAGTAGTGGTTACGAAAGAGGACAAAAGGATAAACTCCTCAAGAGTGAGAAAAGGAATATTATTCCTTTAGAAAAATGATGATGTAGACGTCAAAACTTTAGTTTGAACGATTCAAATCCAACTATTAAAAAATTAGATACCTATCTACAGGGAGACATCAAAACGACTTCCCCTTTTTTCTATATAATCGAAAAGTCTATCATAGACTTCGTTTGAAGCTAATGTTCTTTTATCACATAGGATGATCAATTTTCTTTTTGCTCTAGTCAGGCTGACGTTCAATCTTCTAAGGTCATTCAAAAAACCGATAATACCATCATTATTACTCCTAGTTAAAGATAAAATGATAACTTCTTTTTCTCTCCCTTGAAAACCATCGACGGTATCCACTTCAAGGTTTTCTTCATCGACCCTTCTATTTATCAGGTCTGACTGATCTTTGTAGGGTGTGATTATCCCGATATCTTTCGGTTCAATATCTAGATCAATATAACTGGCTGCAAGTTCTTCTGCGAGGAGTGTCTCCCCAGGGTTCTCTATTGACGTCGAACCTGTTCTTCTCTTTTCAGGCATCTGTCCGTTCGTATCAATCAAGGTTATCGGTGGCTTTGGACTTAAAACATCCTCAAATTTGCCATCCGGTTTTTGATCTATTAAATCCTTAAGAGTGTGATTTTCTACACTACTATCGGCTAAAAGATCCCCATGGTAAAATTCCTCAGCAGAAAAACTCATTATTTTCTCATGCATTCGGTATTGCTTTCTGAGGAGAGTTTTAACATCTTCACCATGAAGTGCTAAAAGCCTTTCAAACATCGTTTCATCTAGCCCTTTCTCTTTAGCTTCCTTATTCAGAATAGTAGGAGGTAACTGCTTATGATCTCCAGCCATGATCACTTTTTCCGATTTTAAGATGGGTATCAAACAAGAGGGTTCAGTAGCTTGAGTGGCTTCGTCTATCACACAGAGATCAAATTCCTCGTCATTTAGTGCCTCTGAAGCTGAGGATGAATTAGTAGAACATACTACATCTGCTTGTTCGATGACCTCACTTACCGCCTTGTCTTCCAGCCTATTAATTTTTTCAAACAATTCATCTATCTCTTCTTTAAGTTCAATCGATTTAGCCATTTCTTTCATCTTATGGGAAGGTATGCCTCGACTTCCTTTGCCTTTTTCTGCTAAATTTTTTATTGCCTCATCACTCAGTCCTCTTCTCCACCTACCACTAGGATATGTATATTGGTCCTGTTTATCTTTTAACTCGAGAGCTCTTTCTCTCAATCCAAGAGCTTTCTGGTATGTATCATTTTTTTCCAAAACATAGTCTAATGTATTGTCTCTTAGTAATGGGGTCACTCTTGCTGGATGACCTAATCTGACCACTTTCCTTCCCCTAGAAACAAGATGTTCCACTAGATTATCCACTGCGACATTGGAGTCTGCACAAGCTAGGATTTTTTTTCTGTCTTCGATCGATTGCTCTATAACTTCTACAGAGGTGACTGTTTTGCCGGTTCCTGGAGGTCCATGAATGAGATGAAAATCTTTTGCTTCAAGAGCATGAATCACAGCTTCTTTTTGACTATGGTTTAACTCTCTATTACAAAAATAAATGTTATCGATCTCTCTATTATCTCTATTTTTGTCGTTCAAGATCACCTTCACAAGTTTTCTTTTCTTACCTTTTAAGCCCCTAATTTTTTTTAGAGCATCAAGCATCCTTTGGTATGTAATATCATTCACATATAGATCAATTCGAACTTTATCATATATCCAATCAGGAGGGCTTTCTTCAAACGCTGCTTTCAAAGAATAGTTGGTCTTTTCCATAACGGTACCAGAAGGATTATCATCAGATAAGGGATGGTTTTTACTCACTCTAATCAGATCTCCAACACTGATTTCACTTTCCGGAAGTCCATCTTTTCGGATGAATTTTACTATGAATTTTCCTCCCAACCCAGTTCCGTCATCCCTGGCTCTGGTATTAAGGATCGTTCTCCCTTTCTTTTCTCTTTCCCACCCTGAAAGTTGTTTAATCTCCCTTTCATGTCTTTCCATCTCTTCTCTTCTTTCAAGTTCAACTAATTCACTAAAATGTTCAATGTACTCCTCGATAGAATATTTTTTTCTAGTTATCGAGTCTGGATCGCCCGGGTCAACAATATTTATGTTGTCTTTTTTGGACATATCTTGTCGGCTACATCAAAGAAGGTAATTTAACTCTTATGGAATCACATCCTTACCTGATCGAACATTAAAACCAAAAACTATTTTAGAATAACCTCTATTTGCCCATTAGATGGATAGAAAAGATACTGCTAAATTTTTATTAGGGATTGGTAGTCTTATATTAGGTATAGAGGCTGTCTTATTTTGGGTGACACCCTCTAACATAGGAGGAATAGGACTTCTTTTACTAGCATTTTATCTGATATCTGTCTCAGACGAAGATCTTAAGAATAAAGTCAAAAACAAGTTTCCTTTTAGACCAGGTAATCTGGTACGGTTCCCTAGATTACCATATTTTCAAACAGGGATAATGGTTTTATTATTCATATTAACTTTATTTACTGTACCAAGCGGAGGAGGTATAATCCTTGTTCTGTTGATTTTGGCTGTTACACAATCCTACTTGATTTCATCTAAAGAAAACATCCAGGATGATTCAAAAATAAAAAATGTATTCCAGATACAATTATTTGTTTATTTTTCTACATTCATTTATGCTAATTTTCAAAATTCATATCTATTAGATTTCCACACCGAGTTTCTAGCACCTTTGTTTTTGATAATAGCATGGGTTCTGGAATCATTCTACCTTCGCGCTAGAATTTTAAAGTAAAAAAGTGCAAAAAGAATCATATAGGTTTTATACACTACTCATATTGATGTTGGAGAGGTACAGAGCGATCCTTGAAGGTAATAAAAAGCCCTATTACTTAGATGCTAAAAGAAGTAAAAATAAAGTCGATTATTCTAGATTTGATACGAGTGATCTTTGGGCAGAATTGGACGATTTTAGGAGAGACAACAAAATACCGCCGTTAGATTTGAAATACGAGTTAGTTGACCGCATTTATGAAAGTTGCTTCTTTTGTGAAAGAAAATGTGAAGTAGATCGTAAGAAAGATGTCAAAGGATACTGTGACGTCGAAGAGACCAAGATATCCTCTGAATTTCTGCATATGGGAGAAGAAAGAGAACTTGTGCCATCCCATACTATTTTTTTTGCAGGTTGCAATTTTAGATGTATATTTTGTCAAAATTACGATATAAGTCAACTAAACAGAGGAAAATATATGTCTCCAGATATAATAGCTGACAGGATCAAAATGAGAGGAGGAAAAAATGTTAATTGGGTCGGTGGTGATCCCACACCACACTTGCCCTATGTTCTTAAGGTTCTGATGAAATTGGATGCTTGCGTTCCTCAGTTATGGAATAGTAATATGTATCTTAGCGAAAGTTCCATGAAGATTTTAAGCCAACTCGTTGATGTTTACCTGACAGATTTTAAGTACGGAAATGATGAATGTGCTAAAGAACTCTCAGATGTTGAAGATTATACTTTTGTTTTAAGAAGGAATCACATGATAGCTGAAAAAACAGGAGATTTGATCATCAGACATCTTGTCTTGCCGGGTCATATTGAATGCTGCACCAAACCTCTCCTAAAGTGGATCGATAACAACCTTGAGAATCCCAGGATAAATATAATGACACAGTACAGACCAGTTTGGCACGCTGATCAGAACAAAAAAATAGATAGATACCTAAGCAGACAAGAAAAAAAAGAAGTCAAAAAATTGAGAAAAAAATACTGCTGACGATAGAATACCTACAAAAAACGGAACAATTAAAAAAGAGTAAAATATTGTGCTTCTCAAATCGGTCGATATAGAGTGAGTCATGTGATAAAATGAATGAAAACGGAAAAGATGAAGAGGAAAAAGCAGGAAAAAAATTTGAAGACTTCAACGAATGGTATAATGAGATCGTTGAGGATGCTGGCCTTATAGATAAAAGATATCCTGTTAAAGGTATGAATATCTGGACCCCTTACGGCTGGAAAATAATGCAAAATATTGATGAAAAAACTAGAAAACTTGTAAATGAAACAGGTCACGAAGAAGTTAAATTTCCTCTTCTAGTTCCTGAGAAGGAATTCGCTAAAGAAGCCGAGCATATAGCAGGTTTCGAAGATGACGTTTTTTGGATCACTAAAGCAGGCAGAAACGAATTGGACATACCTTTACTACTCAGACCAACAAGCGAAACGGCTATGTACCCTGTTTTTGATCTCTGGGTTCGTTCACACGCAGATCTTCCTCTCAAGATCTACCAGATGGTCAATGTGTTTAGATATGAAACAAAACAGACTAGAGCGTTCATGAGGATGAGGGAAATACAGTTTTTCGAAGCACATACTTGTCATGCTACAGAGGAAGGAGCAGAAAAACAGATTGAAGAAGATCTAGAGATCATGAAAGAATTATCAAAAAAATTATGTATGCCTTATCTTGAACTGGTCAGAACTGAATGGGATAAATTTCCAGGAGCGGATTATACTGTAGGAGCTGATTCCTTGATGCCAACCGGTAGAACACTTCAGATGGCGGGCATCCATCAATACAAAACTAACTTTTCAGAAGCCTATGACATAACCTTTGAGAACGAAGAAGGAGAACATGAACATGTGTATCAAACTACTTATGGAATGTCAGAGAGATTGGTAGGCGCTATCGTGGCGATACATGGAGATGATAAAGGTCTAACAATCCCTCCAGCTGTAGCACCTATCCAGGTTCGAATAATACCTATCATCTATGACAACAAAGAAAAGATCAATGATTACTGTGAAGAGATAATAAAAGAACTAGAAAAACATCAGATCAGAGTAGATATAGACAATAGAAGTGAAAGACCTGGAAGCAAATTCTATGATGCCGAATTGAAAGGCATTCCTGTGAGATTAGATATAGGAAGTGATGAAGTAGACAACGAAAGCGTAACGTTGGTCAGAAGGGATAATGGAGAAAAACATCAGGTGCAAAAAAATGATATAAGCGAAGAGGTAAAGACTACTTTCAAATCAATGCAAGAGGACATGTATCATAGAGCAAGACAACAATTGGATAACAACATAGAAGATATCGAGGATATTTCCGAGATAGAAGATGAAAAAATTTATCGTGGTGGTTGGTGTAAAAAAGAACACTGCGGAAAGGAAATAGAAGATATAACGGAGAGAGATATATTAGGCACACCTTTCAAAGAAGAAGAATTCGAAGGTGAATGCATAAATTGTGGTAAAGAAACCGACACGGTAATTTATTTGAGCAATACACACTAATGATCGAAAATCATCCCTGATTTACGATCTAAAACCATTTAAGCTTTTTAATCTTTATCTTCTATAGAATAAAGCAAAAACCCTACTATACCAAATGCGATCAATACGATCGATACAGAATACACACCGAGATCTGTCCAAGTATGATGGATTATAGACCATCCTATATAAAAGGCAACTCCCGAAGCTGCTATGAATGCACAGATGATAGCTAACATGTCTCTAAGATCACGATCTTGCTCGTTCACTGTCATGAGATTGGATAGAAAAAAGATTTATTAAAAGGTTTTGCCGTCTATCTCGTTTAATCAGCGTAATGAGACTCATTAAATGGCTCTGGATTCAATCCTTTTCTCTGCCTTATCTCACTGACGATTTCACTCTGTAATTTTTTTGGCACTTTTTCAAATCCTGCATGTTCTGTTGACCATAACGCTTTTCCACCTGTTGCACTCCTTATATCTCCAGAAAATCCAAACATCTCTGAAACTGGACATTTTGCTTCGATATGAGAGTCACTACCTTCTTGAGACATGTCGATGACTTCTCCTCTCCTTTGCTGGATCTCTACATTCACATTGCCCATCAAATCAGAGGGTATGTCGATAAATACCCTTTGTTTTGGTTCGAGGAGTATTCTTTCACCTTGACACATAGCCCCATAGATCGCATTTTTTACAGCAGGTATAACCTGTGCTGGCCCTCTATGAATAGTATCTTCGTGAAGTTTAGCATCGACTAACTTAATTTTCACTCCTTTTAGTGGTTCCCTTGCTAATGGTCCCTCTTCACATGTTTCTTCAAACCCTTCTTCGATCAGTTCCATAGTTTCATTTAAGTACTGAATTCCCTTTGTCATATTTAGAAGAACATTATCTTCAACGAACTCTACAATATTTTTTGACTCATCTTTCTCCATACCAGCTTCTCTGAGATCCTTTGCTAGTTCTGTCTTATCTTTTACTTTACCATGTACTGAAACGTCACCTTTGTCAATTGCTTCCACTACTCCATCTTCCAATGGTTCAACTTCAAAATAAAATCGATTATGTCTATTCGGTGAGACTCCCATGAAAGTTCCGCCCTGATGTTCGATCGCTTCTCTATATACCACGATAGGCTCAGACGAAGTTATAGGAACACCTTGCTCTTCTTGTATCCTGTGTTCAGTTATCTCTAGATGTAATTCTCCCATACCAGAAATTAGATGCTCTCCCGTTTCCTGATCTATTTGAATCTCTATAGATGGATCAGCCTTAGCTACTGATCTTAGTACTTCGATCAATTTTGGAAGATCGGCTGTATTTTTTGCTTCTACAGCCTTAGTAACCACCGGTTCTGAGAAGTGTTTCATCTCTTCGAATGGAATCATATCCTCTTCAGTAGTCACTGTAGATCCTGCTATGGCATCTCTTAGTCCTCCTAGTGATACAATATTACCAGCTTTTATTTCATCTACAGGTATTCGTTCAGCTCCAACATTTAATGCTACCTGTTGTACTCTATTTTTTTGAGGTTGATCATCTATATGAAGTTCCATGCCGTCCTCAATTTTACCACCAAATAATCTTCCTACTGCAATCTCTCCAGCATGTTCGTCCATGACAATCTTGGTTACCATCATCGATGTAGGACCCTCCTCAGAACATTCTATCATCGTCTGTCCTATATCACTGTCTTCTTCACCTCTCCATATATGGGGTATCCTGTATTTTTGAGCAGTTAGTGGATCCGGCATATGTCTGATGACCTGATTCAATAAAACCTCATGAAGTGGTGCTATTTTAATAAGTTCTTTTTCTTTTTCTTTCCCAGCTTCTATGTGATCGTAAATATCTTTGAAAGTGATACCTTCTTTTTGCATGTAAGGAACTGAGATGGCCCAATTCTGAAGAGCGGAACCAAAGGCCACATTCCCATCTTCTACATTTAACCGCCATTCACCTTCAAATTCTTCTGGAACGTTGTTTTTGATAAGTTGATCAACATTTCTGATTATCTTATGGAAACGCTGCTGCATTTCTTCTGGATCTACATTGAGTTCTTTAATCAAACGATCTACCTTATTGATGAACAGTATCGGTTTTACCTTCTCTTTCAAAGCCTGTCTGATCACTGTTTCGGTTTGAGGCATAACACCTTCAACAGCGCAGACTACTATGATGACTCCATCTACCGCTCTCATAGCCCTAGTTACGTCTCCACCAAAGTCAACATGGCCAGGGGTATCTACGAGATTTATTAAATATTCATCTCCTTCAAAATCATGAACCATAGACACATTGGCTGAATCTATAGTTATGCCTCTTTCTTGTTCCTGATCATCAAAATCTAAAAGCAATTGCTTTCCCGCTAGTTCTTCTGACATCATGCCAGCACCAGCGATCAGATTATCACTTAAAGTTGTTTTACCGTGGTCAATATGTGCCGCGGTTCCGATATTTCTGATCTGCTCTTGTTTTTCCATCAATTTCCGTGCTTTACGTATATTTTCCTCCTTTCTGCCCATAAAAAATCACCTAAAATAATGTGAAAAGTTTTTTATCACCTTGCTGAGGCAGCCATCCTTTCAGTCTCTTCTTTCTTAGAAACTGCAAAACTATCTCTATCTCTCCTAGATGCTTTAATCAATTCCTCAGCTAAACAGGTTGAAATTTTTTTTGGATTTTTATATGAAGCTTTAACTGCACCTTGAGTGATCTTAGATAATGCAAGTGAAATCCTTCTGCTTGGTGAAACATCTACTGCCTTAGGAACTGATATACCACCATATGTGATTTGTGTTGTCTCTTCCCTTGGGGCACTATTTTCTATTGCATCTACTAAAACTTGAACAGGGTTTTTCTCAGTTCTTTCATTTACTATATCCATCGCGTCCTTCACTGCATTGTAGGCCTTTAGTTTTTTACCTGTAAAATCCTCGGTTCTCATCATATTGTTTATCAATCGTTCTATGATGCTAATCTCCTCTTTTTTGAATCTCTTATTTGCATGCTTTCCTCCGCTGTGAGGGAGTAAAATTGGTAGAAGATTTATGTACCTTTCTAAACCTGAATCTCTAACTTCCACTTCTTTCATATCATATTTACCGAAAAGGTCAGGCATATCAAGTGATTCATACAATCTTTCTCTTTGACTTTCCAACTCAGTTTTTTCAGACACATCCGTATTTTCATCGGCCATTTCCTTCACCTTCATTTATCTCAATGGTTTTTCTTTTCTACCGGCTATCAATTCGGATAGAGCTACACGGTTGACCTTTACTACTTTGTATCTGACTCCGGGTATATCCCCTTTGGCCTTTCCACGCATCCCTCCAATACCTTCAATGAGTACTTCATCGTGTTCATCTATATAGCTGATAGCACCTTCACCAGGGGCAAAAGCAGTTACCTGTCTACCATTTTTAATAAGTTGGACTTTGACACATTTTCTGATAGCAGAGTTCGGCTGTTTAGCCTCGATCCCTACTTTTTCCAGAACGATGCCCTTTCCTTGGGGAGCACCTTCTAAAGGGTCAGTCCTTTCTCTCAGACCTAATTCTCTCTTTTTGTAATCCTTGTCGCTCCATCTGAACTTTTGACGACTCTTTTTTAACTTCCGTGCAGCATTTAATCCATTAGCCACTTTGCTCAACTCCGTTAACAGGGTGATTCTGCTTAATGTGATGATAGGGGGTTTGCAATAAAACTTTCGGTATTGCAATCCTCAAAACATCTTTTTTTAGACCAATATAGGATGTCTATCTTTAATATCCTCCTCGGTTTCGTCTAGTTCCTCCATCAAAACAGCTATCAATCCATCTAAAAATATCATCGCAGTATCTTCAAATATAGTTCCTAATGGAGCAAGTTTATGATTCAACGAGTCATCATGTGACTCTAATATTATCATAGTGTCAGCCAAGCTAGCTAGAGTTGAATCGGGACTAGCTGTTAAAACAATAACTTCTGAATTTTTAACCCTATTTTTTACTATCTCTGCAGTCTGAATGGCGGTTTGTGTTTCTCCTGTTTTAGAAACGATGAAAACACAATCACCGGGTTTAACTGCAGGAGTTATTGTCTCTCCAATGAAATATGAATCTAATCCTAACTGCATCAACCTCATCGCAAATGACCGACCAACAAGCCCTGATCGACCTGAACCATATACAAAAACGTTTTTAGAGGATGTGATGATATCGACTGTGTCTTCGATACTTTCACATTTTAGATTTTTTATAGAATATTCGATAGAATCTAAGATATGGTCTAAACCTTCTATCAGTCTTTCATTCATCTTCTTCACTCCTTAATTCTCTTCCTATCTCCTTTGAATAAATTCTCTCAAATATCGCTTTCATATATTTTGCATCATGTTCCTTAAGCGGAGAAGTAGAGATTATCGTGATGTTTTCTTCGCTCTTTATAAGATAGTATACCAACTCTTCAAATTGAAGATCTCCTCTTTTGATAGGTGTCAATCTACATTCATCTCTTCTTCTTTTTTCCACTCCAGAAAAAGTGACATAATATTCATCAGATATGAATTTTTCACACATATCAAATATTTCCGCAAAGTCCTCTTCATCTTCTAAAGGATAAACACCATCTGCTTTGATATGGGCAAAATTTATTATGGGGATTGTTCCCGAAACTTTTCTACAAATATCCAATGTTTGATCAAGATCTCCATAAACATCATCACCCGTCTGTACTTCCAGACCAATTTTCATCTCTGTTTTACATTTTTGAGACATCCAATCTCTCAATTCCCTAAGATTTTCCACCGCTGAGCTCTCAAGATAATCCACGTCTTGATCTTTTTTTTGTAGACCTAGATGAGTGATGACGGTTTGAGCTTGTAATTGATCTGCCATCACAGCCCCATATTTAAAAGCTCTTTTGGACTTTTCAACAGGTTCAGTATCCCTTTCACTCAATTCCATATAGTAAGGCGTGTGTAATGACATGTTTACATCTAACTCTTGACTCAGTTTCCCTATGTATGGAAACCTATAGAATTCTTCAGCAACACCTCCTGTTATGGAATGAAGCATGTCTCCTCTTTGGAGTTCTTTATCAAGATCTTCCACAAAAATTTTTCTGAAATCTCTACCTTTGTTAACACCAATAATATATTTTTCTGGTACTTCTCTAGCTTTCAGACCCACTTCTTCTTCTTCAACAGGCCTAGTTCTCACTTTCGGTCTTAAAAATTGAACTTCAAAAGCGTCAAGGCCTAGACTGTGAACATCTTTTATCCCGTCTTCAAGAGTTCTACCTTTACATGAGAGCGGGATACCGCTAGGACCAAATCGTATCATTGCATTGATTCCTCCCGGGCTTCAAAATTTACCATACTGCACCTGATTAAGAATTGCCTTATTTAAACTTAATCATATTTTATCCCTTTTTAGCTTATTATAAACGAGCATTACCAATTCTCTACAACATCTTTGCTAGAGATTATTTCGGCGCCATATATCTCCCTCATATAATCCAGTGCATTATCCTTTTTTTCATCAGTCATCGCCGCTGTACAATCTTCCACTATACTGATCTCATAATCTCGATAGAAAGCTCCTGCAGCCGTATGTTGTACGCAGATATCAGTTGTTACTCCTGTAAGCAGAACTTTTTCGATTTGATGTTGTCTCAGAGTTAATTCCAGATCCGTTTTATAGAATGCATCATAAAATCTTTTAGTGAGTTTTCTATTTGCTAAACCTTCAAGTTCGGGTATTGTTTCAGCGCCTTCTTCGTCACTCATGGCGTGAGAACCCCAATGTTCCAGTTCAGGATCTTCCTCTCTATGTGAATCTTGTACATATACTTTTAGCTTGTCTGATTCACTAGCTCTCTCCAAAAGGTTTTTCAAGTCTGGAACTATCCCTTGAGCATTCTCATTGCCCAGTTTTCCGGTAACGAAATCATTTATCATATCAATAACAAGTAAAGCTTCTTTTTTTGGAATGCTATCACCATTATTGCTTTGAACTAAATATGAGCAACTATTTAAGTTTTTGAGGCAACTAGATATCATTATTTTTGACACAAAATACATATTTTTTTTATTATTATAACAATGATATCGGAATATTCTTAACTTGGTTTTCCATTACCCAATTCCATCGAGGTTATATGCCATGACTGTTGAAAATCTCACCGAGAATGCCAAAAAAATATTGAAAGAAAGATATTTGAAACGAAACGAAGAGGGAAAAATAGACGAAACCCCTGAAGAGATGTTTAGAAGGATCGCTCATGAAATAGCAGAGGTGAATGAGAAATACGATGATGATAGAGAGGTAAAAGAGGAAGAAAAAGAATTTTTTGAAGCATTAACGAATCTTGATTTTATACCTAATTCACCCACTTTGATGAATGCTGGATTAGAACTCGGTCAATTGAGTGCATGTTTTGTACTGTCCCCTAACGATAATATGGAAAGTATTTTCCAGCAAGTTAAGAACGCAGCCAAAATTTTCCAATCCGGAGGGGGTGTAGGTTATACATTTTCTCGACTTAGACCAAGAGGTGATACTGTCAAATCAACTGGAGGCATAGCCAGCGGACCAGTTTCTTTCATGAAAGTTTACGACGAGATGTGCAATACTATCAAGCAGGGTGGAAGAAGGAGAGGAGCTCAGATGGGAGTCTTGTCAGTCCAACATCCTGATATAGAAGAATTCATTGAGGCGAAAGATGAGGAAGGAGAATTGGAAAATTTCAATATCTCTGTAGCTCTGACAGAAGAATTCATGGAGGCCGTTCGTAAAGGAGAAGACTATGACCTGATAAATCCTCGAAGCGATGAGGTGGAAGGCCAGCTCGATGCTGAAAGAATATACGATAAAATAGTAAATCAGGCTTGGAAGAACGGTGAGCCAGGGATTTTATTTTTAGATAGGATAAACGAGGACAATCCATTCGATATGGAGGAATATCCGGAGCATTACATCGATGCTACAAATCCATGTGTAGCCGAAGGAACTTTAGTTAATACTCCCCAAGGTTGTCGAAAAGTTGAAAACATAGAAGTAGGTGACGAAATCTCTACCGTATTAGGTCACGAAACCGTCGATAGCATTGAAGTGCATGAAGATTATGAAGTTTATCGAGTTACTTTTAGTGATGGCGGTGAATTAAAGGTTACGGCTCAGCATCAATTCCATGTAAAACAAGAAGGAAAAAAGGTTAAACCGTTACCATTAACTCAGATTGAAGTCGATGATTATGTAAGGCTTCATCCTTCATATTTAAAAGAAAAAGGAGATGATGGGCTATATAAGAGAGGATTAAAAAGAGGTATTCTGATTGGAGATGGGTGTTACACAGAACATGCAGTAAACAATAATACTGTTTCAATATCAACAAATGAGGATGAAGATGAATATGCTAAAAGAATAAAAGAGTTATTCGGTGAAAACTTATTTAGAACTGATAATGAAATCTTAGACTGTAAAACCAAAAATTTAATATTAGCTAACGGCAGAACAATAATAGAAAATTTAAATCTAGAACCCTCTAAATCCCCTGATAAATCATTTAGTTGTTCAGAGTTGAAAACAGAAGCCGAAATAATGGGAGTTTTAGACGGTTTACTAGCAAGTGATGGTGATATTAATTTAGCAAGCAATCATCCGCAAATTAGGTGGACCACCTCCTCCAAAGAACTAGCTCATTCGATTCGAAACGCTCTATTAAGTATTGGAATCCATGGTAGAATAACTGTTCAAAATAAGGAAAGTCGAGGAGGTACAATAAACGGAAGAAAAATCAAAGCTAATAATCCAAAATATACTATTAATGTATCAGGTTCTTCAGCTCGTAGATTTGCTGAGAAAAGTCGTCTAGAGGATATACACCCAAGGAAAGGAGAGGAGCTTTTAGACTTGAGGAGAAATTGGATGACTACAGGGAATACTTGGAAAGCCCAGATTGAATCTATAGAGAAATTAGAGGATAAAACAACTGTTTATGATTTATATTGTAAAGAATCTGATACGTGGATAACGGAAGGATATGTGCAAAGGGGTTGTGGTGAGCAGCCATTGGAGGATTTCGAAGCGTGCAATCTAGGTCATATCAATCTATCTCACGCTGTAAATGACGGAAAAGTAGATTGGAACCACCTCGAAGAGATGGTGGATCTCTCTGTTAGGTTCTTAGACAATGTTATAGATGCGTCTGATTTTCCAAATGTCACAGGATACGAGGGAGAAGGGGATGCAATCAGGAAAAAAGTGAACGAGAACAGAAAGATAGGTTTGGGTGTGATGGGATGGCACAATATGTTGATGCAGTTAGAGATACCTTATGATAGTGAAGAGGCTATAGATAAGGCCCATGAAGTTATGGAATTTATTCATAATAAGAGCAAAGAAATCAGCAAAAAAATTGCGGAGGACCGAGGCAAATTCCCTAATTGGGATGAATCTGAATATGATGAACCGATAAGAAACGCAACTACTACCACTATAGCTCCTACAGGTACCACTAGCATGATAGCTAATACTAGCGGGGGCATCGAACCGGTCTTCGCCGTATCCTACATCAAAAACGTTTTGGACGGAGAAACCATGGTCATGCCCGATCCAGTATTCGAAGATTTTGCAAAGGAAAGAGGATTTTACAGTGATGAACTAATGGAAAATATAGCTAAACAAGGTTCCGTAACCAACATAGACGAGGTACCAGAGGATGTTAAACCGCTTTTCAAAACCGCTCTTGAAATATCTCCGGAATGGCATATACGGATGCAGGCAGCTTTCCAGGAACATGTAGATAATGCTATATCGAAAACTGTAAATTTTCCAAATGAAGCTACTGAAGAAGATATCAAAGAAGTTTATGATCTCGCTTATGAACTAGGATGTAAAGGAGTGACAGTATATAGAAGTGGTTCGCGACAAGAGCAGGTTATGGAAGTTGAGGGAGAAAAAGAGGAAGAAGACGAATTCGAGAGAAGACCTAGAGAGAGACCTACGACAGTAGAAGGCACAACTCAGAAGATAGAGACTGGGTATGGAAGCCTTTACGTCACCATAAATCAGGATGAATATGGTTTGTTTGAGGTATTCTCTCAAATAGGTAGAGCCGGTGGATTCACACAATCCTTTACTGAATCTCTAGCTAGATTGATTTCATTGTGTTTACGTTCTGGAATTCCACCAGAAGAGATCATCGATCAGCTGGAAGGAATCAGATCTCCAGAAATAGCATTCGAGGAGGGCGAAAAAATACTATCTATCCCCGATGCGATGGCAAAGGCAATTAAATGGCATAAAGAAGGTAAAAAGAGAACAGAACAAGCTCAACTTCCTACCGAAAAAGAAAGCGACAAGTCAGCTGTAGAACAGATGGTATCAAAAGGAATCAATCCTGCATGTCCCGATTGCGGAGCGATGTTGACTCTTTCTGAAGGTTGTGTTACCTGTCCCAACTGTGGATACAGCCAATGTTGATACAGATATCGATAATATAGGAGTATTTTAATATCTAAGAAGAAATCAGAAAATAGATATATATCCATCCTATAGGGTGAATCGGTGGAAGAATGGAAAAGAAAAAGAAAAAAGTAATCATTATGGGCGCAGCAGGAAGAGACTTCCATAATTTTAACTGCGCTTTTAGAGATAATGAGGAAATAGAAGTAGTTGCATTTACGGCTACACAGATACCAGATATTGAAGGTAGAAGATATCCTCCAGCATTAGCTGGTGATCAGTATCCTGAAGGTATCCCAATAATACCTGAAGATAAATTATCGGAAACGATAGAAGAGGAAAATATAGACGAAGTCATATTTGCTTATAGTGATGTTAGTCATGAATACGTGATGCATAAAGGCTCAGAAGTGGTCGCCGCCGGTGCAGATTACGTACTTTTAGGTAACCGCGAAACTATGCTAAGATCCAGAATACCAGTAGTTTCAATCTGCGCAACAAGAACTGGTACAGGTAAAAGCCAGACTACTCGTAAGATATGTGAAATTTTAAATCGAGAAGGTTCTGAAATAGTGGCGGTCAGGCATCCTATGCCATATGGTGATCTTGAAAAGCAGGCAGTCCAGAAATTTGAAGATTATGAAGATCTAGATAAACATGAAACAACTATCGAAGAAAGAGAAGAATATGAGCCATATATAGACAAAAATATGACGATCTATGCAGGTGTGGATTACCATGAAATACTCAGAGAGGCAGAAAAAGAAGGAGATATTCTTGTATGGGATGGTGGAAACAACGATACACCGTTTTATCGACCTGACTTACATTTTGTAGTTTTAGATCCTCATAGAGTGGGGCACGAAATAAAATATCATCCTGGAGAAGTTAATCTCAACATGGCTGATGTTTGTATAATAAATAAATGTGATACTGCGGAAGAAAAAGACATCAAAGAATTAGAAAAGAATATCAGGAAAGTTAATCCAGAAGCCGAAATAGTTAGGGCTGATTCTCCCATCTCAGTTGACGACCCTGATAAAATAAAAGGCAAAAAGGCTCTAGTGATAGAAGACGGACCTACGGTAACACATGGTGATATGTCATTTGGAGCGGGAAAAATAGCCGCTGAAAAATTTGGTGCCTCAGAAATAGTAGATCCAAAAGAGTATGCTGTGGGAACAATAAAAGACACTTTCAATAACCATCCTCATATCAAAGATGTACTTCCCTCCATGGGATATTCAGACGAACAATTATCGGACCTTGAAGAAACAATTGATAGAACCGATTGTGACGTTGTTGTAGCAGGAACACCTATCGATATAACTAGAATATTGGATATCGATAAACCTATAGTAAACGTTGGATATGAATTAGAGGTCCATGAGAATGGAAAGTTAGAAGAGATACTATCTGAATTAAAATAGGTAAAAAACCTTTCTTACCTTACTTTTCTTTCAACAGAAACGCTTAAAAACTTGTCCTTGCTTATTCTTTATCTGATGGATGTAGATTTGGCTGATGATGAACATTTCGTTCAGTCTAATCGATTATGTGCTCGATGCAGAGGGTCTAAGAAACTTTGTGGAAAAGAACGCTGTCCTGTAGTTGTGAAATATTATCATAGGATGGAATCAAAAAACATGATCGATGATACAGACATCTCTGGCTCTTCTCCTCCAGGGATTTTTGTTGGTAGATATGGCTATCCAAAAGTAGATATCGGACCTTTAGTTCCTCCATTTCATGGAGATACACGCGAACTTGATACACCTGAAAGATGGGTGGGCCGTGACATCGACGATATCGTTAACACAAGAACTAAGCTGATTAGGGGAAAACATCCAGTTAGAGTAGATAAGTTTGAAGATTCGAACAGGATAGTTGATTTTACCAGGGAGATGGCTCTAGCCAAAGAACCTGCAGAAGTTGAGGCTTTCTTCAAGAAAAAACCTGGAGGGAAAATATCAGTTTCAGATTCCGTTCAACCTTATGGACCTTCAGGTCCACTCGACAAAATAGACCTTGGAACCATCAAATTCGATAAAAGATTAGATAAAGTTTATTTCGATACTGATCTTAAAGCAACGAAAGCAGTTTTGAATCTGTACAAAAAAGATGTCATGGTTTCAAAGATACAGCGCGCCTTCAGTGTAGGATCATTCGGATTAGAAAACAATAGAAAATTTGTACCTACAAGATGGAGTATTACTGCCGTCGATGATACAATAGGTAAAAATCTTCGGGAAGAAATAAAAGACTACCGGCCGATAGATGAATATCGGGTCTATGAGACATGGGAGCTTGACAATAGGTGGGAGATCTTGATGCTCCCACGTACTTGGATCTATGAACTAGTTGAAGCATGGTACCCTGAGACAGCATGGAATCCACATGGTAAAAATATTGCAATCATATCGAGTCATGAGAAATATGAAGGAAGATCTGATTATGCAGAAATAGGAGGATGTTTTTATGCGGCTAGATTGGCTATTGCTGAAAAACTATCCAAAGAAAAGAGACAAGCTGGAGCAGTCATCTTGAGAGAAACACATCCTGGTTATATAATGCCTGTAGGGGTTTGGAACGTCAGGGAACATGTGAGAGACGCATTGAAGAAAAAACCGAAAAAATTCGAAGGTCTTAAAGAAGCTCTTTTCTATATGTCCACCAGATTAGACATAAAGATAGATGTTTGGAAAAAATATAGCGAGGTTCTGAGAGACTCCTTATACCAGACACGTCTCACTGACTTTGATATTTCTGAGGCAAACTCTAGTAGAAGTGAAGAAAAAGATTTTAAATTTGAGGAGGACAGACATTGGAATTGAATTATGGAAAAAAAGTGATCCAAGGAGTTGAAGTTAAACCTGTAAATTGTAAATCTGCTTTATCCTCTTCCCTACTTGAGGCAGATTACTCTTTGAATCCATATATTGGATGTCTACATGGATGCATCTATTGTTATGGTCCCTGTGTCATCAAAGAGGAAAGAAAGTGGGGTCAATTTTTGGATGTGAAGATAAACCTACCAAAAATTCTATCAAAAGAGGCAAAAAATATAGAAAAAAACATTATCCGTTTGGGCAGTGTAACTGATCCTTACCAAATGGCAGAAGAAGAATATAGAGTAACAAGAAGATGTTTGAAACAACTCAGTAAACATGATTGCCGAGTATTGATTCAAACCAAATCTGATCTTGTAAAAAGAGATATTGATCTTTTGAAAGATATGAAATCAGATATTGGAATAACGATTACTTCTTTGGACGAGGATTTTAGAAAAAAATTTGAACCAGGAGCCCCTTCGATTTCAGACCGACTATCAGCAATAAAGGAGTTAAAAAAAGAAGGTATCAAGGTATGGGTTTTTATCGGTCCACTCCTTCCTTACTTAAATGATGAGAAGGAAGAATTGATTAGATTAAAAGATACTCTTACATCGTTAGGTGTTGATGAAATATATTTAGACAAGTTAAATATGAGAGAAAGGATATGGGAGAAAATCAAACCTTTATTAGAGGAAGACATTTTGAATAAATATGAAAATATTTACTTTGGTGATGAAGGATATTTCAGAAAAAACAGAGAAATATACGATGAGATAGGAAAGAGGATCTTTTAGAGAAAAAAACTGATTTAAGTTGTTGATTTCATAGAAGATTCCTAAAAGATTTAAATATTTTTACTTATTGTCATGTTTGTGAATGATCATGTTCAAGAAGAAAGAACTTGAAGAAAAGATTGCATCTTATGAAGAAAAATTAGATTCCTATCAAGAAAAAATAGATAAGTTGAAGACTAGAGTTAAAAGTTTAAATAATGAAAATAAAAAATTGAAAAAAGAAAGAAGGAATATTTTAGATGAAAAGGAACAGATCTTAGAGGAACATGGAGAGAAATTGAAAAACCTTGTCTGGAAAATAACCGAAGAGGATAAGGGAGATTTAGAAGAAGACAAAGATGAACTGATCGAAACATTGGAAAGCGAGATATATAGCCTGAAGGAAGAAGTCAAAGAATTGAACGGTGAAAACCAAGATTTACTAAAAGAATTGGAACAATTTGAAGAAAGAGATACACACGTTATAAAAACGGATAGAGAAACAAAAATACCTGATCGTTCAAAGATAGATGGTGGCATAAAGTGCAAAAGCAACATAGAAATTGGGAATGCTGCCTTCATAGATGGGTCAATTGAATCTACTGGTGATTTAGAAATTGGTGATGAAGCAGAAATAAATGGGGACTTACAATCGAAGTCTGGTCAAGTAAAGATCGGAGCTAAATCAACTATCGATGGAAAAATAAAAGGTCCATCCATCGAAATAGGAGAAAAGACCACAGCAAAAAAACTTGAGTGTTTTGGAGACGTGAGTTTAGATAAAGAGGTCAATGTCAAGGATATTTTAGCTGTTGGTGATGTTGTAATGAAAAAAGGCGCCCAAGCTGATGGAGAACTAAAATATGGAGGAGATTTTGATGGATCAGAAGGTATCTCTATAACAGAGTCAGTGATGCCACTCTCAAAAGAAAAGATAGAAGAGGAATTGAAAAAGAATTGATAATATACAACCCTAAAAAAAATCACTTAATTTATCTTTTCTATATATGTTTAATTCACTTATCGTAGTGTGATCTTTTTGTTTTAGAACAAAAACAACTGCTTCTCCTATTTCTTCAGGCTCCAAAACTTCTTCCTTTTGATATTTTTCTTTGTATGTTTTACCATCCTCATCTTTTATTTTAGTTCTTACTTCGGATGGATTTATTAAAGTGACTCCAACACCTTCTTCACCCAATATACTCTCCACACTGTGAGCAAATCCTTTAGTCCACCATTTAGTAGCCGCATAAATAGGATTGAAAGATCGAGGATAGTTGGAATCAAAACTTCCTATGTATATCAAATTTCCTTTACTTTCTTTCAAAAAGGGGATTGCAGTTCTTGTAGTGTAAAACATTCCATCACAGTTCGTACGCATCATATCTTTATAATCTTCGGAAGAAAAGTTTTCTAGTTCTCCATATCTAATGATGCCCGCATTATTGATCAAAACATCGATTCTTCTAAATTTTTCTATTGTTTTTTCGATAAGTCTCTCAACTTCATCTTCTTTAGTAACATCTGTGGGTAATATAAGAGACTCGATCCCATGGTCTTCTTTAAGTTCAAAACTCAACTCTTCAAGATTTGACTTATTTCTCGAGGCAAGTACAAGTTTCAAACCTAATTTTCCTAGTTTATGGCTGATCGATCTGCCGATCCCAGAACTTGCTCCAGTTATTAAAGCCACTTTTCCTTTTAAATCCTCATGATTCATGGTCCTGCCCCTTGTGATTACAGCAACATGTCATCATCTTCAAGCCCTTTTGGTCCCTCTATAACCTTTCCACACTCTGGACATTCATCTCCTGAATAAAGTCTTCTACAATCAGCACATAATGGTAGAGTACCACAATCATGTTTTAATTCAGTTTCTTTTCCACAAAAATTGCATTCATCCTTTTCCTTTACTTTCGATTTACTTTCTTTTTCTCGCTTCTCTTTTGTATCCTTGTTTTCGTTTTTATTTTCCTCACTTTTTGTTGTAGAAGATATTTTTTTAGTCTTTTGGTCATCGGAATGAGTTTTTCTTCTAGTTCTCTTTTTCTCTGTTATATCAGATATATCAGTACTTGGTGGAGTATATTCATCACCTTCGAATTTTTTAAGTGCAGCCTGCACTTTTTTCGCTTGATAAATACCTATTTCAAGCCTCCTAATCAAACTTATAAGATCTCTTTCTTCAGAAGGAAGGTTTAGTGCTTTATTTTTCAATAACCTCTCTGTTTTTTCATCAATATCTTTTTCTGAAATCTCCATTTGACCTATAGATTTGATATATTCAAGTACCTTTTTACAGTCCTTGATTTTTTTATCAGGGAAATTAGTAACGATATCGCACAGCTTCAATCCTTTGTTTAATTTTCTATCACCTTCTTCTCTAGCTATTTTAGATAAAATGACCTTTGAAGCTTTCTCATAATTATTTTTCTCTTTTGGTGATAAAGCTGAAAGTCTTATACCCTCATCTCTCTCAATAAATTCAAAAACCTCATCGATCAAGCTGTAGGGTACATCACATTTCTGAAAAGCCTCTTCTTTTGTAACAGTCTTTCCTCTTTGACACTCGTACTCTAAAATTACTCTTGCATATTCTTCTAACTCTTGTGATCTTTTCCTGTCCTCCGCCACTTTCAATCCCTGCTGTGCTGATTTGAAATCCTCATCTAACTCTAGAGCATTTTCAAAGGCTCTCTCTGCTTTGTCAAATCTCTCTAGATCGAGTAGAACCCGCCCCTTGTTATTCCAAGCATATTTATCTTTAGGATCAAGTCCGATTGCTTTGTCATAAGAAGAGAGGGCCTTCTTTTTTTTACCAATATCCTCAAATACTTTACCAAGTTTGAACCATGCATCTTGAAAATCTTTATCGATCTCTACAGCTTTTTGTAGGCTTTCTACGGCATCAGTATTAGAGATATCGCTGCTCTCATATTCTACCACACCTTTTTTGTACCAAAGGTTTGTATTTCTAGGGTCTCTATCTATTGCATTTTCTAATGCATTGATAGAATCTTCCTTTCTTCCTGCGAGGTCGTATGCTTCAGCAAGAGTTTCCCAGGTGTCTCTATCATCTATAGCAAGCTTCGTTGCGGTTTCTAGAGAATTTATAGCCTCTTCATATCGCTCCTCTTCTAGTGCTAATTTACCTTTATACCCCCATGTCTCTCCATCTTGGTCATCTATCTCTAGTGATCTTTCAAATATCTCATATGCTTCTTCGTGCTCTCCAGATTCGATAAGACATTTTCCTTTTAAATTGAGATAGTCTGTTTCTCTAGGTTCAATATCTAAAGCTTTGTCATACCATTCAACGGCTTCTTTGTATCTTTCCATCTTTCTCAAAGCTTCTGCCTTTCTGATTAACGGATGCACATCGTTTTTATCTATCTCATGGGCTTTATTATATGCTCTAAGAGATTCTTCGTATCTTTCCATATGTTCAAGGACCATCCCTTTCTGCATATGAGAAGTCTTATCTTCAGGTTCTAGTTCTAAGGCTTTATCGAATGCTTTTACACTTTCTTCCCTTTCTTTGAGATATTTATGAGCTAGAGCTTTATCTTTCCAGCTTTGATAATCTTTTTCATCTTCTTCTAAAATCTTTTCACAGTAGTCTACTACTTCTTCCCATCTTCCTAGATCTTTTAAAATGTCTCTTGTCTTTCTTATATCATCGATATTTTCTTCTATTTCTAAGACTCTTTCCATAGATTCAAATGCCGCTTTTGCTTCTCCCAACATTTTCAGGGCTTGGGCTTTATCTCTCCATGCATCCACATTTTGGGAATTCATCTCCAGTATTTTATCCGCTGTTGCTTTTATTTCACTCCATCTACCCAGTTTCTTTAATGATTCTTTCTTAGATTCTAAAACTTCTAGATCATACTCCTTCATATCTAGAGCTCTATCGAATGCTTTCACCGCTTCAGCATGATCGTCAATTTCTGCTAAACAGATGCCTTTTCTTACATGTGCAAATCTGTTACTTGGGTCTAATTTCAATGATTCTTCAATGGATTCTACAGCCTCCTCATAGCGTTCCAGCCATTCAAGAGCTATACCCATACTGAACCATATATTTTTGTCACTATCCTCTAGATCTAGAGCTTTTTCGTATGATCTAACCGCTTCTTCATATTTTTTTAGACCTTCTTGGGCTAATCCTTTGTTATACCATATTTCATGATCATCAGGATCTATCTCTAATGCCTTACTATAAGCTTCGACAGCCTTTTCAAATTCATCTAATTTTTTCAAAGAATGACCTTTATTATTCCAGAATTTTTTCTCATTTGGCTCAAGTTCGAGGGCCTTTTCAAAACTTTTCACGGCTTCATCATATCTTCCTTTTTCATACTCACAGAGTCCTTTAGAATTCCAGATATCTGGATGATATTCTTCTATAGAAAGTCCCTCACGGTAACTTTCTATAGCTTTTTCGTACTTTTCCAGGTTTTTGTAAGCGTAACCTTTATCAAAATAAGCCTCATGATTATTTTCATCTTCCTCTATTATATGATCGCAGGCGATAACTGCTTTCTCGTATTCTTCCAATTCTAGAAGTGCATCTTTTTTTCCGATTAAAGCTTGAATGTTATCCTCTTCTATTTCTAGCGCCTTTTCAAATGTTTCCAAAGCTTCAGATTGTTCTCCTGTTTTAATCAATCCTCTACCCATATCGATCAATGCACCTGGGTTTTTAGGGTTTATCTCTATCGCTCTCTTAGAGGTCCGGACAACTTCATCCCATTCCTCCATCTCTTTGAATATCTCTCTCTCCTGTTCCAAAGCATAGATGTCTTTGGGATTATAAGAGAGGGTTTGTTCAAATTCTTTTATAGCTTCATTATTTTTTCCTAATTTTCTAAGAGCTACACCTTTGTCGTACATCGTCTTGGCATCTTCTGGATGATTCTCTAAAATTCTATCACAGATGTTCACTATTTCCTCATGTCGGCCTAATTCTTTGAGAACCTCTTTTTTATTCATCAACAATTCTAAGTCATCCATATCGAGGGATAGAGCTTCATCATATGCTTCAACTGCTTCGTTAAATCGTTCTAATTCAAATAATAAGTCTGCCTTTTTCTTTCTGAGTCTTTTTTCTTTTTTATCTAGCCTGATTGCATTTTCAATAGATTTCAAAGCTTCCTCAAGTCTTCCCAATAAATGAAGTGTTTGCCCCTTTTTGAACCATAACTCCTTATGATCTGGATTTGCATCTATTCCATTATCAAAACAGACAACTGCATCATTCAATTTATCTTGATCCTGAAGGATATTTCCCTTTTCTAACCATATCTCTTCATCATTTGGGGAGATATCTAATGCAGTGTTTAAAATTTCTAGAGCAGAATTATAATTATTATTCCTCTTGAAAGCTCTACCTTTTTCTAGTAATATATCTGTGTTTTTTGGTTCTATATCTAATATTTTATCATAAACTCTGATATCATCCGGATCTATCTCTAAAGCCTTTTCATAAACCTTCTTAGCTTCCTCATCCCTCCCCATATCCTTTAATATATCTCCTTTATTTATCTGGCTTTTTTTGTGGGATGGGTCTATTTCTAGGGCCTTCTCCAGGTTTTTCAGAGCTTTACCCTCATCGCCTTTACCCGCTAGCAGTTTTGCTTTTACATTTAAGGCTTCGATATTTTCTGAGTTTATTTTTATCGCGCGACTAGATGCTTCCAAAGCTAGATCTTCAAAACCCTGATTGTCATAGGTTTTTGCTATCCTAATGTATAATTCAGATAGTTGTTCTTTATCATCTTTAAAAGCAGTTTCTTTTTTTTGTATATAATCTAAGGCGTTATCACAATTTTTTTTGGCTAATTCTAAATCTCCATCACCATATTTGTCATCAGCTTTCTTTAAATACCTTTGTGTCTTTTTGGAGGCCATTTTTTTTCTGTTAAATAACACTTTAAACCAATCTAAAAATCCCATTTTTTTCCTCCGATTTGAATTTACAATCAGGTCGTTATTATATATATTCTTTGTTATTTTTATTCTGTTGAAAAGAAAAAATTAAAAGTTAGGTAATTATCTTTTCTAACTCATCTTTATTTAATGCTCTTTTTATCTCTAATGCTAGTCTTCTCCCAGTAGACATCCTTTTACCCCATATTGTATTTCCATAAGGATGGCCTACATTCATGTGAACGTTAGTCCCTCCTCCTACTCTAGGGGCTACATCATAGATATAGAAATTAAGATCTTTATCTACGCATGTTTGTAAGCAGAAAGGACCTATCATGCCAGGATCATAGTGTTCTTTAGTAGCTTCTACGTAAGTTTCTGCCATATTGAAAACCTTTTCTATTTGAGATTCTCTCAGAGTTGCGCTGTTGTGACCGCAAACAGTGTATTCTGGTACCTTCTGTTCTTCCATCAATGTCATCTGTTGTGGTGCAGGGAGTCTCACGTGACCATCAAGACTTGTTTCAAACCTCCAATCTATTCCCAAAAGTTCTATTTTAGGACCATTTTTAGTTATCGGACTATAAAACAAATCAAAGTTGAATACAGGTCCTATTATATATTCTTCTATCCTAGCTTCTTCTAGATCTTTTTCTGTTATTACATCATTTTCCAATAACTGATTAGATTTATCCTCGTATTCGTCATAAGAAGCTGCAGTAAAGAAACCTCTTTCTAATCTTTTTTCCTTATGAGGTAATTTAACCATGACGAGCCTATCGATGTCTTCAGGGTCCTCGAACTTTCTTGGAAATGGAAGACCAGCCTTTTCTAACAACCAGTAATAATCTTTTTCTTCTTCTCTTTCCTCACTTCTAAGTAAATTTCTACTACCGACCATCGGCACTTCAAATTCGTCTTCTATCCTGTCCAAGGAAGCATAGGCCGTGAAAGATCGATTGGGAACAAAAAGAACGTTCTCCTCCAATAACCTTTCTTGCTTTTTTTCATCGATCACATCGCCAAATTTATCCAGAACCCATGTCTCATCTACAACACCTCGGACTCTATCGACCGCTTCATCTTCGTATTTTTTGAAGTACTTGTCATATGTCTTCTCCCGACCCTTTTGACATATCGCAAGCGTTGGAAAACCTTCGTCGACTGCTCCATCACAAACATCAAGAGCAGAATGAGAAGCTATAACTCCTATTTTGACCTCATCGTAATCATAATCGTCCAATTTTTTTCTAACCTTTTTCTCATCTATCATACAGCACACCTTTTATTTCCGATTGCATAATTCTTTATTTATTTTTTGTCCCTCTAGCTGCCCAAATTTCGGGATGAAAAGATATATAGTTGAAGCTTAATGCGTTTTAAAATAGGAGATTTGCTCATGATGAGAAAAACAAAGATTGTAGCAACTATAGGCCCCGCTTCAGATGGTAAAAAAGATTTGACCAGTTTGGTGGATGCTGGAATCGATATTGCTAGACAAAATTTTTCCCATGGCACCCACGAGGAACATTCGTCTGTAGTTGATTACTTGCGAGATATCGCTCCAGACCTGGGAGTCATGATGGACACCCAAGGACCTGAGATCAGACTCAATGAAGTTCAGGAAGGAACAGAGCTTCGAGAGGGCGATAAGATAGATATAGTTCCTGGAGAGAAGGTAGGAGATCATAAAACACTTTCCGTAGATCATCCAAGAATAAAAGATCACCTTTCAAAAAATGATACTATACTGATAGATGATGGTCTCATCGAATTAGAAGTCATAAAGGTAGATGAAAAGATAAGGTGTAAAGTAAAACATGGTGGCAAAGTTTTGTCTAAAAAATCGGTTAATGTGCCGGGTAAAGATCTAGGTCTAAAAGCTCCTACAAAAAAAGACAAAGATGATATCAAGTTCGCTTCTAAAAAAGGATTTGATTTTGTTTCTGCGTCCTTTGTAAAAGATCCTGAAGATGTCTATAAAATAAAAGATCTGATTGAAAAAACTGGATCTGAAATGGATATCATAGCTAAGGTAGAACATTTGAAGGCAGTAGAAAATATTGATGCTATAATTGAAGTTGCAGACGGAGTTATGATCGCAAGAGGGGATCTTGGAGTTGAAATTCCACCTTCGGATGTACCTGTACTACAAAAACAGATCATCGAGAAAGCGAATAGGAGGGAAAAACCAGTGATAACAGCCACGCAGATGTTAAAGTCGATGACAGAAAGTCCTAGAGCCACGAGAGCTGAAGTATCAGATGTAGCGAATGCAGTGATGGATGGCTCAGATGCCGTGATGTTATCAGAGGAAACGGCTATAGGAAGATATCCTGTCAAGTCCGTTAGATTCATGTCGGAAGTCCTGAATAAAATGGAGAAATATATTAAAGAAAAGGATATCAGACGAATGGATATGAAAGATGGGAACGTTGATGATATCATAGCAAGAAATGTATTTGAAGCTTCAAAAAAGATCGATGCTAAGTATATAGTGATACACACATCTTCTGGATATACTGCCCATAAGATAGCAAAGTATAGACCCGATATTGACATGATAGCTTTTACTGACAAAAAAAGTGTCCAGCGCAAATTAAGTCTTCTTTGGGGCACAGAATCACTCTACTCTGATTTTCCAGAGCACGTAGATGATATGATCAACAAAACAACAAAGATCCTATTCGACGATGGCAGGATCGAAAGAGGAGATAAACTTATATTGACTGCAGGAGTACCAGCTCCTGTAACAGGTATCACTAACACCTTACAGATACGAACTGTCGAGAGTATTTTAGAGGAGTGACGTTTTTGGATAGAATCTAACGCCTTATGCTAAACGAATCAAACTTATCGGTAGGTTCTTCTTCTTTGATATCTGAGTTATCTACTTTGGCATGGGGTTGGTCATTCTTGCAAAACTCGATGAGTTCTTCAACTTTCTCTTCGGGTCCTTCAAAAACGGCTTCCACTCTACCATCTCTGAGATTTTTGACCCATCCTTTGACTCCTAGTTTTTGTGCTTTATCACGGGTGTTAGCTCTAAAGAAGACTCCCTGAACCTTTCCGCTAAAGAAACAATGTTTTCTAATCATGGTTTCACTCATAAATGAATTATAGAAGGATAACAAAAGATTTTCGATTATTAAATCTCAAATCGGGTCTAAAACCTCTTTTTTTATGGAAATGCAAAACAATCACGGGCTGTGTTCTGAACATCTCCATAGCCCATGGGCCGCCTCTATAGCCCCTTTAGTAGTCTGATAAACTGGTATCTTTTTCTTTTCTATCTTTTCTATCATTTTGCGGGTAAATTCCCCTCCAGGCGCTACAACTAGAATAGATTTTCCTTTATCTTGCAATTTATCTAATTTTTCTACTATATCTTGACCTAATACTGGAGACTGAAAAAGAGATATTACCACTGCAATATCAACATCTCCATCGTCTAAAATAATTTCCAATGATTTCTTATATCTTTCTGAGGAAGCATCACCAATTATATCTACAGGATTATTCAAAGTAGCATGTCCTGGTATTATGCCATCTTGAACAGCTCTGTTGAATTCTTTTTTTGTTTTTTTAGAGAAAGTCGCTAATTCAAGACCTTTTTCGATCAATAGGTCAGTTGCCATAACACCTGCACCCCCTCCATTAGTCACTATCCCTAATTTTTTCCCTTCTGGTAATGGTTGAAAAGAAAGTGCTTTTGCTATATTGAACATTTCTTCTAGAGTTTTTATCCTGATAATGTCTGATTGTTTGAAAGCTCCTTCATATATGTTGTCATTTCCGGCCATGGAAGCTGTATGAGAGGTAGCTGCAGACGAACCTTTATCAGTGCGACCTGATTTGATAGCTATTATTGGTTTTTCACAAGCTTTTGCAGCTCTGAAAAACTCTCTTCCATCCTTAACGCCTTCGATATAAATTATTATATAATCAGTGTTTTCATCTTCAGAAAGATGGTAAATTAGATCTGCTTCATCCACATGAGCTCTGTTCCCATAACTTACGAATTTGCTTAGACCGATATCGGATTCTGCAAACCAATCTAGAGCAGCAGCTCCAAAAGCTCCACTTTGGGATAGGAATGCAATATCACCTGGTTCAGGACGTGCTTGTCTTTCAGGAGGGTTGAATATAGTATCAAATTTGTTTCTAGAGTTGAAAATACCCAAACAATTGGGGCCTAAAAGGTTCATATCATATCTTTCAGCAATCTCTTTTGATTCTTCTTCAAGGTCTTCTCTACCGGCCTCACTAAACCCAGCACTCACCACAATAACATTTTTTACACCGGATTCTCCACATTCTTTTAGGATGCCTGGAACCAATGATGCAGGGAGTGATAAGACACTAACATCGATCTCTTTATTGATCTCACTTACAGAATCATATACTTCATATCCCAAAACAGATTCTTCATTAGGATTGATTGGGAAGAGATCACCCTCAAATCCTCTATTCAAGGATTTCATTATGGCATGACCCACTTTACTTTTGTTATTCGAAGCACCTATGATGGCTACGTTTTGAGGGAAAAACATTTTTTCTAGATCCACAAGATCACATTTCAAGTTATGATATCAGGTATTTACCATTTTCTATCAATAATAGAAAAATTAGGAGAGTTAAAAATAAAAACTAGAAAAATAATAAGTCTTTTTTTTCTTAAATCTTAGAAAAATATATATACTTTCTTTTGACTTAAAACATAGAGTCACTCATGAATGAAAAAAACATAGAACTAGTGAAAAAAATAATGATGGAAATGAAACAAATAGAAAATCCTAACACTATACTTTTTGATACCTCATTTACTCAGATAGCTAAAACAAACCTTCTTCTTCTTAAAGGTTTTTTAGATATGGAAGATAAAAAAGGATATTTTGTGGTGCTTGATAGACCTCATCAATACATGGCCTATCTTCTTCATATGCATGACATAAGCCAGGAAAATATATGGTACATCGATACGGTTACTCATATGTCTGGCGGAAGAAAGGTAGACAATGAAAATGTTGATTTCATAGAGGGAGCCTTTCATATTGAGCAATTGTTCGAGAAATTCGAAAAGAACCGATCAGACGATCATCAATTTGCTTCACCCAATGACGTAGATTTTATACTTATTGATAATATTTCTTCGATGTTAAATTATAATAGTATGGAAAAAGTCGAAGAATTTGTGGAATCATTTAGAAGCCTGGTAAAAAATTATGAAAACTTAACAGGTTGTCTTGTGATAGATTCTGATTCACATCCAGAACTAGATAAAGTTATCCAAAAACATGTTAACCCTGTAATTGATGTTAAAAAATTTAAGGAGGAACTATAAATATGGCAGAGTTTGAAAGAATACCGACGGGAATAAAAGGTTTAGATGAATTGGTTGAAGGAGGATTCCCCTTTCCTTCTGTTTCATTAGTAGCAGGAGGTGCTGGTACTGGTAAAACTACATTTGCCATGAGTTTTCTCATGGAAGGTGCCAAGAAAGGAGAACAAGGATTGTTTTTCACAACTCTTTCAGAACCCACCCAATGGATGTTACGTTATGCTAGTCAATTTGATTTTATAGATAGAGACTATTTTGGAAATGAAATAAAATACAAAGACATAGGTTTACTTCTCCAGAAAGAAGGAAGAGAAGAACTGTTAGACTTTATCGATGATAAGATAGCAGAGATAATGCCTCAAAGAATAGTGATCGATCCAATAACAGTTGTGGGTACCTTCTTTGAAGATGAATATAGGTCATTTCTTTTTGAACTCACGAATCTGTTGAAAAACTGGCAAGCAGTTTCTGTCCTAACAGGGGAAGTGGCCCCAAACGAACCTTATCCACAAGAAGTTACTTACGCAGTCGACAGTGTGATACTGTTGAGTATGTTGGAAGAAGAGGGATCGCGGAGAAAATATCTTGAAGTACTCAAGATGAGAGGAACTGATCATACCACTGGTAGGCAACCGATAAGCATTACTTCGGAAGACGGAATAGTGGTTCTAAAATCGAGGTTCTAAACCAAATAGCAATTTTAAATTTTTTTCTATTTTTATCATACAATGACTCTCTTAGCTTGGAATAGACTTGATTAGATCGCTACATATCCAACAATGAAGAGAAATGTTTATATAGAACCTCATTTTAGTCAAACGATGAAGAGGTATAAATCATGATGTCAGGCCAACAACCAATATTCGTAATGAAAGAAGATACGGAACGAGAAAGAGGAAAAGACGCTCAGAAAAATAACATACAAGCTGCTAAAGCTATTGCAGATGCAGTGAGGACAACATTAGGTCCAAAAGGGATGGACAAGATGCTTGTTGATAATCTAGGAGATGTCGTTATCACAAATGACGGCGTATCCATACTCAATGAAATAGATATTGAACATCCGGCAGCTAAAATGCTTGTGGAAGTTGCAGATACCCAGGAAGAAGAGTGTGGCGATGGAACAACATCAGCAGTGGTCATAGCCGGAGAACTACTAAAAACAGCGGAAGAAAGAATAGATCAACTTCATCCATCTATAATAGCTAATGGATACAGATTAGCTTCCCAAGAAGCTAGTGAAATTTTGGATGATTTGAAACAAGAGATCGATATAGAGGATGAAAAGAAATTAAAGAGTATCGCTTCAACAGCGATGACAGGGAAAAATGTTGAGATAAACAAAGAACAGCTAGCTGATATAACGGTAGATGCAGTTACACATATCGCTGAGAAAACAGATGATGGTTATGTCGCCGATATAGATCACATCAAGATCGAGAAAAAAGCAGGAGCAAGTGTAGATAACACGGAATTGATCGATGGAATGATATTAGACAAAGAAAGACTCCACGATAACATGCCAAAAGACACAAAAGATGCAAAAATAGCACTGCTCAACACCGCTTTAGAAGTCAAAGAAACAGAGATCGACGCATCCATAGAAATAACTGATCCAAATCAACTAGAAAAGTTTGTCAGTAAAGAAGAAGAAAGTCTCAAAGAGATGGTAGATATCATAAAGGATTCAGGAGCTAATGTGTTACTATGTCAAAAAGGTATAGACGACCTAGCGCAACATTATCTAGCTAGGGAAGGTATTTTTGCTATCAGGAGAGTCAAGAAATCAGACATGAAGAAACTGTCTAGGGCTACTGGGGCAAACATAGTTAGTAATCTAAAAGACCTATCAACAGAAGATCTTGGAGAAGCAAAAAGAGTCCATGAAAGGATTATTTCTGGATCCAACATGACATTTGTAGAGGGTACTAGAGAAGCTAAAGCAGTGTCTCTGCTGCTCAGAGGAGGTACCGAACACGTAGTTGATGAACTGGAAAGAGCCGTTGAAGACGCTATAAAAGTTGTAGGTGTTGCTATTGAAGATGGAGCTATATTACCTGGCGGAGGAGCTACAGAGATTGAATTAGCCAATCGATTGGCAGAGAAAGCAGGAAGTATCGAAGGTAGAGAACAAATAGCCTTTGAAGAATTCGCAAATGCATTGGAAATAATTCCAAGGACTATAAGTGAAAATGGCGGTCTAGACGGTATAGATGTTCTGATGAATCTCAATACAGCACATGAAAAAGAGGGTAAATTAACTCATGGAGTAAACGTTGAAGATGGTGAAGAACCAGAGGACATGTTGAAAAAAGGAATCATAGAGCCTTACAGAGTGAAAGAACAAGCGATCAAGTCTGCCACAGAAGCAGCTAACATGATCCTGAGGATCGATGACGTCATAGCCTCTAAAGGTGGAGGCGGTGACGAAGGCGCCGGTGGACCACCAGGCGGTGCAGGTGGAATGCCCGGTGGAATGGGCGGCGGAATGCCTCCAGGAATGTAAAAAAGGATTCTTGTTTTTAAAAACCCTTCTCCTCTTTCCTTATTATTTTATTTGGTTTATTTGGTTTGATCTAAACAATATTACCATTAAAATCAAAAGAGATCCTCTTCTAGAACATAACTTTGAAAAAACTGATCGATCTACCACTTATTTGTGAACTAGGAATGGGTTAGATCAAAAATAAATTATTGTTTAATAAATGAAGATAGGTGTCGATTCTCAATAATTCTTCTTATCTTTCAACCTCTCCTTCCATTTGCTTCTGGGCTTCCATCACTTCCTCCCATGCCTCTAAACTTTTCCTAGCTTCTTCCTCTTCTAGTCTTTCAATTGCATATCCAGCATGAACGATAACGTAATCTTCTTCCTCAACATCTACAAGTGAGATATTTGCAGTCCGAATCACTCCGCCAAAGTCTATCTCGGCTTCGTCGCCGTTTATGTTTTTTACCATACCGGGAACAGCTAAACACATTGCATTATTAACCTACAAATACTTATAATATAAACATTGTGGAGAGTATATGGATGTCTTCATTGATAGATGTGAAGATTATAACGAAGCTGAGAAAGTGATCCAAAGAGCTTTTGAAGCTTTGGGGGGAGTGGACCGATTCGTGAAAAATGGGGAAAAAATACTTCTTAATCCTAATCTTCTTAAAGGTGAGTCACCTGACAAAGCTGTAACTACTCATCCTGAATTCATTAGGGCGATCATCAATATTCTCGAAAAAAAAGATATAGATATAATAGTAGGAGACAGTCCAGCGGGGAAAATGACTGAGAAAAAATTAAAAAAAATATACAGTAAATGTGGGTGGTTAGATATCGAATATGATACTACAGCTAACTTGAACTTCGACTTGAAGATGGTAAACAAAAAATTGAGTGGTGGTATAGTTAAGAAAAATTTCAAAATTATGAAGATCGTTGAAGAGGTAGATGGTATTATTAACATACCTAAACTGAAAACACATTCCTTAACTGTTTTTACAGGGGCTGTCAAAAATCAATTTGGTTTGATACATGGATTGAATAAATCAGCTTATCATGGAAAATTCAAAACACTGAATAAATTTTCAAAGATGTTATTGGATCTCAATGACTTGGTTGAAAGTAGACTTTCAATAATGGATGGGATTTTGGCAATGGAAGGAGATGGCCCATCAGGTGGTTCTCCGATTAAACTTGATTCAGTTTTAGCCTCACCTGATCCTGTGGCCTGTGATTGGGCCGCATGTAAACTTGCAGGAATACCTCCTCAAAAGATATCAACATTAACGGAATCTGATTTAGATCAAGAGGATATAAATTATATTAATCGAAATCCATCATCTTTTGACAAAAATATAGAATATCCTTCAGGTGGAAAAACTCCTGGATGGGTCCCAAGTATATTAGCAGATATTTTTGCAAATTTTTATCTAGATCGACCTCACCTTTTGAAGGATAAATGTGACACATGTTGGGTCTGTCAAGAGGTATGTCCAGAAGATGCAATAAAAAAGCAAAATTACGGACCAAAGATAAGCTGGTGGAAATGTATCCGATGTTATTGCTGCACTGAAGCATGCCCTGAGGATGCCTTAAATGTAGAGTGAAAAAATTTAAATATTTTTTTTAAAATCTCCCATACATATGGACAGAACCAGGACTATCAAGGAAACACTTCCGGTGCTTTTGTTGGTAGTTCTAGGAGGTGCATTAGCTGGTTCCGTTCTAGCTGGTATGGAAGAAATGCTTGATCTGATACCGGGATTGATCGTTATAGTTCCTGCTATCATAGATATGAGAGGTAATATTTCCACAGCTTTAGGTTCAAGACTGGGATCTGCCTTCCATCTCGGACTTCTTCACCAAGGATTAAGGTCAGATGCTGGTAAAGAAAATATAAAAGGATCTCTGGCATTGAGCTTCTTTACTTCGGTTCTTTTTCCGATCTTTCTCTGGTTGATCAGTTTGTTCCTTCCATTTAGTATAGGACCGTGGCAGCTATTAACAATATTTATGATCTCAATATTTACAGGTGTTACCGCAGCTATCATACTAATAACTATTACTTTTCTCATAGTTGCTAGTTCAATCAAATTTAATATAGACCCTGATAATGTTAGTGGGCCTGTTTTAACCACTGCTGGAGATGTTTTTACTCTCCTGGTGATGTTCGGCTATGCTCACTTGTTTTATTATCTCTTTGCTGATATTTTGGGGGTGATCGGATGAGTTATGAATGGGAGGATATATTCAAAGAAAGCGCAGGAATTCTTGCTCTGATGGGATTTATAGGTGTGGCTGGAGGGTTTGTTCTAGAATCTATCGAAGATCAATTATTAGACGCGGTGATATTACTTTTTTTGATTCCCATATTAAACGACGTCGGTGGGAACCTTGGAGCTGTTTTGGGAGCTAGGGTCTCCTCTGCGCTACACACTGGTAGGATCACTCCCTCTTTTGCAGACGAAGAGTTAAAAGAAAACATTTGGCTTATGATGGGTCTCGGATTTCTAGTCTTTTTTCTTTTTGGATCAGCAATGTTCACAGTGGGTTTTTTTATTCCCCTAGGATTGGAAGCTTCTGAAATATTTACGATAGTGATAGGCGCAGGATTTATAACTATCTTTTTGATTACAATAATAACTACAGTGGTGGCGTTGTGGGCATTCAAAAAGGGTTTAGATCCTGATAATATTGTGATACCTGTAGAGACTACTCTCTGTGATTTTATAGGAGTAGTGACCCTTGCCTTGATGGTTTGGTTGGTGATAATAAGATGAATAAAAAATCAAAAGAAGAAGAATTAATTGAGGACCATGCTGAGCTTTCATACCAAGATAAATCAGTAAGAGAATTACTAACTATAATGAAAGATAACTCTGAACTGATAGCCGATCTAGCATATGCGGCTATTGTTTTCGAAAATGAAGAACTCGCTGAAGAAGTACATCATCTAGAATCAGAGATGGATAAGATGATGTATCATATCCGATTGAAAACAATGTTGGGGGCTAGGACAAGAGATGATGCTGAAAAATTGACAGGTCTCTTACAATTAGCTTCCGCAGCAGAGCAGATATCCGACGCTGCAGAAGACATGGTCACTCTTTTACAAGAGGATGTCGAACTGAAACCTCTGCTACCACACCTTTTGAGAAAGGCAGATGAAAAGGTATTTACTTTAAGAGTCGAAAACGGGTCAGACCTGGTAGGCAAAAAATTAGGAAAATTGAGACTTGAATCAGTTACAGGAGTTAGAGTTCTTGCCATACGACACAATCGAAGATGGATAAAAGGTCCAGATGGTGAAACACCTTTAAAAGCCGATGATTTATTGATAGTGAGAGCTCATGAAAAAGGATATGAAAAGCTATGGCCAGTAGCCCATAATGAGAAAAGTTGGGAGGAGATGGTAGAATGAAAGAAATAGAGGAAAAATTACTTGAAATGAAGGATACCTCAGAATTGATGCTTGACCTAGCTTATTCATCATTACTCTATCATAATAGGGATATAGCTGAGGAGGTTTTTAATTTAGAGCAGAAAGTAGATGAACTGCAAGATTCAATAATGTTGCAAATCCTTGAAAATGGTGATATAGAGTCTAATCAAAGTTTGATCTTTTTGAGGATGTCTGACTCTATCGAAAGATTCGCTGATGCTGCATTAGATATAGCGGATATCGTTTTAAGAGACATAGAATTACATCCTGTTGTTAAAAAAAGCTTGGAGGAATCTGATGAATTCATGGTTAGAAAGACGATTCAAGAAAACTCATTTTTAGATGGAAAAACATTAGAAGATTCTCAGATGGCAACAAATATAGGGATGAAAGTAATAGCTATACGAAGGGGGCCAAAATGGGCTTATGGCCCTGGAAAAAAAGTAAAATTGAAAGCAGGTGATGTACTATTCGCAAGAGGACCACTAGACAGCAAAGGCTCACTAGAAGAATGGGTCACTAGCGAACAATGAATTAGTCTCAAAATGAAATTTTTTTCCTACTGAGGAATTAGATAAATTCCTCCTAGTCTCAAAATGAAATTTTTTTCCTACTGAGGAATTAGATAAATTCCTCCTAGT
>CAZRSB010000001.1:55491-92181 GCA_964602715.1 uncultured Thermoplasmata archaeon
TTAGATAAATTCCTCCTAGTCTCAAAATGAAATTTTTTTCCTACTGAGGAATTAGCTCATTTCGGGGATCAAAATTTAAATCTAGATATCAAAGGATTTTCAAAATACTAGTGAAGCTAAAGATGTTGAAACTTTGGTTTAAAAGGGTCTAACTTCCCCTATAATTTTAAATTTCACTCTCTAAATCATGGATGACATCCTTCCTATTTTTGGCTTTTACAAGGCCTGATGCCAAGAGCACTCCCTCAGTACCAAGATCAAGAGCTTTTTTAACATCGTCTCCATCTTTAACTCCCGCCCCACATAAAACTTTGACTTCGGGATTGATATCTTTTACTTTCCTTACCGCTTCCTCAATAACTTCGGGCTTAGCGGATGAGACAGACACGTCTCCACCTATGAGTTCTGGAGGTTCATATGCTACAAAATCAGGAGATAAGGCTGCTGCTGAAGCAGCTACATCTGGATTATTTGCACAAACAATATTTACCATATTCTCTTTTTTGCACATCTTTACTATCTTTTCTATCTTGGAAAGCTCCACTCTGTTTTCAGAATGATTGATAATAGTTCCTTTAGCACCAGCATCTTTAACTGCTTCCAACAACAAATGTCCAGTATTACTTCCTGGTTCGATATCATCAACATGTTGTGCGAAGATAGGAAGGTTTGTTTGTTTTTCTGTCATTCTGATATCCATCGGTTGGGGACATACTGCCCAATTTTTTTCTGATTCTCTTTCGATCAATCTGCTAAGTTTTAAACCCTTTTTCCCTATCGACCGTGAATATGTTTTAAAATTTACAACAATTAATGGTGTATCCAACATGCTATCACTACTGTATAAATATAAAGTAATTAAAAGTTGTGCTCCATACTATATTTGATCTTTAGATATCATCATATGCATTATATTCTTGGATCTCTTTTTGAATCTCAAAGGAGTGTATGATGTCTGACCTAGTTACAATACCTACAAGTTCTCCATCTTCTAATATTGGAAAACGACCTATGTCATTTTTGATCATACTCTTCCATGCCTCACTCGCACTATCTTCAGGACTCAAGCATACTATATCAGTTTCCATCACATCCTTCACGGTTTTTGTGTATGTATCTTTCGCGGGTACCTTTTTCACATCTCCAAATGTTATTATACCAACTATTTTATCATTTTTAACTACTGGAAAACCAGTATGTTGATTGGTGGTGACCTTTTCTATAAAACCATCTAATGTGGTATCTTGATCTATAGTTTTTACCTCTTTGGTCATGATATTTTTAATTTGCACTCCCTCGAGGGCATGTTCTACAACAACTCTTTTTGATTCTTGAGATGCTGCCATATATATGAAGAAAGCGATAAGGATCAAAAATACATTTAAGAAAAGACCAACCAACGCGAATATTATCGCAAAAGCTTTCCCTATGGTAGACGCGGTTTTAGTAGCTTTTATATAAGAATATCTTTTAGACAATAAAGCTCTGAGTATTCTCCCTCCATCCATAGGAAAAGCTGGTATGAGATTAAATCCTGCCAGGAAAAAATTGAGAAAACTAAGATAATAAAACAGAAATATCAGCGAATCTTCAACCACAAAGCTTCCACCTAAGAATAAAAGTAGTGCCAATCCCAAACTAGACAAGGGACCAACCGCACTTATCTTGATTTCCAAATTAGGGTCTGTAGGCATTTCTTCAATCTTAGAAACACCTCCAAATATCCATAATGAGATGTCCTCCACCTCAAATCCATTTTTTATACTAACGATAGAATGGGCCAATTCATGTATTAGTATGCTGATAAATAATCCAATCGCTACAAATATTCCCAACAGATAACTGTACAAACCTGTAGATATATCAAGATCTGATAAACCTATCAATTCTGCAATGAGATATAAATGCGAACCTACAGACCAGGCTATTAATAGTACAATAAAAATCAATGTGAAGTGTATCTTGATAGGAATCCCATATATTTTCCCCATTTGGAAAGACATTCTCATTTTATTATCACCTTTCGGAGGTAAGAAGCTATTTTTTATATAAATATTTCAAGTTATTTGTTTTTTTCTATTTTAAACCTATTTATCGTGCCGCATTTGAAACAGTGAGTGATCAATGTCCTACGCTCTATTCTGACTTTACATGTTTTATTAGGAAACAAATAGGCGTAGCACTTGTTACAAAATCTTCGCCTATATTTTGAATCCAAAGATATGTTATGTCTCATCCCTAGCTTTCGTGCTAATTTTACGTACTTATCTGATTTATTTATTTCGTTTCTTAGCGCAGCTTTTTTAGCTTCTTCAAATAATATATCTATCCGCTTTTCAGCTATCTTTTTTTTGTTTTTTCGCTTCATGAGTATCTAGTCCTTTCCTTGTGCTTCATGTCCATTCAAGTAGTCTTTGATTATCAACTGGTGGTCAAAGGCCAACTCAGGAAGATCTTCTAAACCAAAAAACTTAGCTTGGTCAGCATCGGACCCACTCTCTAATTTACCTCCTATCTTGTTTAATGAAAACACGGTCGTTATCATATGTCCTCTTGGATCTCGATCAGGATCTGAATATACACCTACCATTTCCTCAACCCCAGTAATGAAGCCAGTCTCTTCCTTAATTTCTCTAACCACAGCTTCCTCTAATTTTTCTCCATATTCCACAAAACCTCCCGGTAGTGCATATTTACCTTTGTAGGGAGAATTCTTTCTTTTTATGAGTAGAATACCTCTATCATCGACTAAAATACCATCTACAGTAGGAGTTGGATTTCTGTAAACTCTTTCTTTGTGGTCGTTTTTTAAATCTTCAAAATCTGATATCATTTTTTTGGCGGCAGGTGTCAATGTGGATCCTTTCTCTTTATGCCCTCCTCTTTTACTTTCTACTAATTTTTCTTCTGATATCTCCTCCATCTTCTTTATTATACCCCACGCATGTCTGTAAGACATATCCATCTCTTCAGCAGCTTTTGCTATCGATCCTTTTAAATCGATGAGTTCAAGAAGATTTTTTCGACCTTCACCAATTATGAAGTTATCATCCTTTTTTAGCATACATTTACATTCTAACTTGTACATCGTTCTTTTATTGGATAGGAGAGTAATTAGTTTAACGTTTTCGTAAAAGAGATAAATCTTAGAGAAAAATCGGAATTTTGATAGATTTTCAAAACTTTTATGTATGATCATACAGTTAACTGTGATGAAAGAAGCAGATAGACATGCTCGATAAAAATACCGTATTATCGCGGAAAAATATGTCTTACGAAAAACAAAAAAAGGTTGATGATTTTTTTTGCTGTCTTGAAAAAACAAAAAATCTTCCATACGTAGATAAGGATCTTAAACGCTGTATAGAAAGAGTACTTGATAAAAAAAGGCTCTAATCGATCAAAGTGATTTTTAATTTTTTAGAACTTCTTTGCATCTTTTTGACCATAATTGCATATCTCTATCTTCAAAATAACTTTGTGCATCTCTGATATTTTCTTTAGACTTTTCGATATCACCTTTTTTCTTCAAAATTTTTCCCAGTTTATATTTTGTTATCGCCCATTCATCTAGCAAATTACTTTTTTTGAAAAGTTTTTCTGCTTCTTTTAAGCTTTTGATCGATTGCTCTAAATTATTTTCCTTTCCATAAATAAATCCTTTTAATGTTTGAATATTTCCTTTATCTTTAACTTCATCTCTCTCGGACGCGTATTTAGTCAGATTTTCTAGATGTTCTTTTGCTTCCTTCAACTTATTTTTTTCTAGTGCGATCCTTCCTAAAAGATATTCAGATTGGATTTTCTTATCTAGATGCTTAGTCTTTTCACTCAACTTCTTTCCTTCTTTTATGTATTTTTCTGCCCTTTCTAAATCACCCCTTTCTAGAAAAGCGCGTCCAAGATTGACAGCATTGTGTCCCTTTGAAAATTTATTATCGATTTGATCAGAAAGACTATAAGATTTTCGTAGATTAAAAACCGCTTTTTCCAGATCACCCTTTTTCATGTAGGTCAGACCTATATTGTTATAAATAGAATGGATCTTAGATTTATCCCTTATTTTTTTGTGTAAATCTAGTGATTTTTTAAATTCACTTAAAGCTCTATCCAGATCTCCTCCATAGGCATAAATTCCAGATAAATTGTTGATAGTTTTTGATAATTTTTTTAGATTTTCTGATTTTTCCCACGTCTCTTTGGCTATCTCTAGATGAGTTTTAGCTCTATTGAACTTCCGCATTTGCATCGCTAAAGTTCCCATTAGATGATGCATATCAGCCATGATCTCCTCTTTACCTATACTCTCTGAAATTTCGATGCCCTTTTCAATAGTATCTTCAGCTTGTTCCAATTTTCCCATTTTCATGAAAGACCAACCTTTTCTTCCCAGAAATTTCACTTTTTCCTCAGAATCTTCATCTTCTACAGCGAGTCTTTCATCAAGAATATCTAGCGCCTTTTCGAATTCACCATGATCCTGTAATAACTTCACGATATCTAGATATATTCTCTGCTTCTCCTCAAAGTCAGATACCAATGATAAAGCCTGATACAGTAGAGTCTTGCCTTCTTCGTAGTCCCCAAGTAATCTATATATCTGAGCCATATCCTCTAAAATTTCTAATTTTAAATGTTCTTTTTCAGATGTTTTTTGAGATAGCTTAAGAGCCTTATCAAACATCTCTACAGCGTCCTCATGAGCATACATATTTTCTGCATCTTTTGCCCCTTCCATGTAATAATTTATCGCTTTAGAATATTCTTCACCCTCATCATAATGCTTAGCTAGAGAAAGATATTTTTTCTCCAATTCATCTTCATAAACTTCTTCGATTGCTTTTGCAACCTTTATATGTAATCTCTGTCTCTCAACCCATTGCCCTGTTTTATCATATATTTTATCCTTCAATATTTTATGTGAAAATTTAAAACCTTCCTCTTCATCCATCTCTTTCCACAATTTATTTTCAATTAATCTATCAACATGGTCTAATAGCTCTAATTCATCGAATTCTGAAGATTTCTGGAGTAGATTAAATGGAACTTCGTTTCCGATAACACTACCTAACTGCAATACTTCTCGGGTTTTTATATCGATTCGAAAAATCCTCCTTTCTAACATCTCTTCTAGAACATTAGGCATTAAAAAATCTTCTTCGCTCTTAGGGAAGTTACTTTTTTTTGGATCTATTACTCCTATTTCTTCCATATGTCTAATCCCCTCGATTACAAAAAGAGGATTGCCGTTAGTTTTTTCATATAATATTTGTAAAAATTCCTCAGGAATTTCCTTTAGTTCTAGAATACATTTCGCAAGTCTTTTTGTCTCTTGATAGTTGAATGGTCCTAACTCTATTTCCTCAAATAGATTATTTCTTGACATCTCATTTTTTGTCTCAACGAAGTGAGATTCTCTTGTTGCATCACCAGGTTGGTATGATGCTATAAATAATATAGGTTCATCTTGAAGTCGATCTGATAAGTAATTAAATAAATTCAATGTTCCTTTATCGGCTAGATGTATATCTTCAACCATCAAGATTTGTGGTTTAGATTCAGTTTCTTTGATTAGATCTTCTGCAGTCTCAAAAAATGCTGCGTTTCTATGTGCAGTTAACATCTCTTTATCGTCCAATTCAACATCGTCTTTACCATTGAGATGTTCTATGGAAGGAAGTGGTTTGTTTTTCGATGATGTCCAAGCATCTTGAAAGGCCTGATAGGGTTGAGAATCTCCATAGATGCATCTACCTCTTATAATTTCAAAATCTTTTTTCTTTGCCCTATTTTCCAATTTATCTAAAAGTGTCGATTTTCCCAATCCAAGTTCCCCTGCTAACAATACAACTTTATATTCCTCTTCCCGCAGATTTTTTAATTTACCTGTTAGTTTGTCCAACTCTTTTTCCCTATTGATAAAATCTATTTTTTTTCCGTTATCTGCTTTTTTGTAATCAGAATTATCATCAGTAACGGTCTCATTTTGCATCTGAAATCACTTCCTCAATCTTATCTTCCACTTTTTTAATCCAAAGCTCCTTGCCTATCTCATCAAATATGGATAAAGCTTTCTGCAGATGAGTCTTCGCTTTTTCTACCGCTCCCCTCTCATCCCACATGAGTCCATATTCATAATGGACCCGGGGTAGTTCGTTCTTTTCACCTCTTTCCTCCAACACTCCTATCGCCTCCTCAAATTCGTCTTGAGAATCCTCCCATTTCTCATCTTCTCTATACACCATAGCTAATACCCTGTGGGCCAAGCCTTCTTCTACTTTGGCACCAATATCCTGTGCTATATCTAAAGCTTTCATTGCGTTTTCCTCAGCTTCTTCCTGGTCTCCTTTCCTAAGTTTAGTTTCTGCTATTCCACAAAGTGCTTCTATCTTACCTTTCTTTTCTCCGACATCATCAGTTATTGTAAATTGTTTTTTATAGTATTTCAAGGCTTCATCTAAATCACCTTTTTCCAAATAAACTTCTCCGATGTTATTTAAAGTAAAAGACTGACCATGCTTAGATCCGATTTCTTTATTGATCTCAAGACTTCTATTGTATTGATCCAACGCTTTATCAAGATCACCTTTATTTTTATATATCATACCCATATTACTGATAGTGATGGCTAGACTCCATCTATGACCCATTTCATCATCTATATTGTAACTCTGTTTATAGTAGTCGAGGGCTTCGTCTAAATTTCCTTTAAACCGGTTCACTTCTCCAAGATTATTTAGAGATTCCGACATCCCCGATTTGTCATCGATCTCTTTTCTTACATCAACTGCTCTTTTCAAATAATCTTCGCTGGTATCATAATCTCCCTTCAGAGCATGGACAGTTCCAAGATCATGCAGTCCTTGACCGATATCTCTCTTTTCATCTAACTTTTCTGCCACAGTTTTTTCTTCTTTGAAAACCTCGACAGCATCGTCATATCGACCCAATCGCATTTGAGCCCAACCCTTCGTATTCAGAAGTCTACATCTTTCAACGTTTTCCTCATCAGTTATCTTAAGACCATCATTGGAGTATTCAAGACATTCTTGAAATTCTCCTTTTTCCCTATATATCCTGGCTATTTTTCTATACATCCTCTGTTTTTCTTTATCATTTTCCGCGTACCCGAGAGCTTTTTCCAAATATTCTTTAGCGCCTTCATATCTACCTAAAAGATAATATGCTTTAGCGATCTTTTCTAAAAGTTCAAAATTAGTTATCTCTCTTTCCATCTCCTCAATCTTATCGGACAAATTCAATGCTCTCTCATACATCTCTAGCGCGTCTTCATTTGCATATACTTCTTCCGCCTTTTCAGCGGCTTTCAAGTAATACTTGAAGGCTTTTGAAAAGTTTTCAGCCCCTTCGTAATGTCTAGCTAAATTTGAATACCATTTATTAAGGTCATCCTGATAAAGCTCTTCTATATTTTTAGCGGTTTTTTTGTGAAGCAATTTTTTCTTCAAACTTTTTATCTTTTTATATACTGTTTCTCGTAACAAAGGATGAGTAAAACAAAATGTTTCCTCGTCTAGTTTTTCATCCCATAGTTGGTTCCCTATCAAAATATCTATAGTATCTAAAAGATCGATATCATCCAACTTTGTTATACTAGATAGAAGTTCAAAAGGAATAGAACTTCCTATTACGCTGCCGATCTCTATGATCTTAACCGATTTTTTATCTAATCGATTTACTCTTCTCTCGATCACATTGTGTACCATCTCAGAAACTAAGACTTCATCGCTTTGTTCAGGATAAGTCCCACTGTCTAGATCAAGAATGTTCTCATCTACCATCTGCCTGACACTCTCTTTGATAAATAATGGATTTCCTCCCGTTTTATCGTGAATTATTTTTACAAAACTCTTTTTGATATCTTTAGTTCCTAAAACACCTTTTATCGTTTCTTCGGTATTTTCAACCGTCAGAGGTTTTAATTTTATTTTGTCATATCTTCCCTCTCTCTTGAGTCGATGCATGATTTCAACCAGATGATGATCTTCAGTTACATCTTCTGGTCTATAAGCTCCAATAAAAAATACAGGTACATCTTCTATTTTTTCGTCCATATAGGCTAATATATCAATTGTAGCTCTGTCCACCCATTGTAGATCGTCTAAAAATATAACCAATGGTGTTTCTTTTGCTATTTTTTCGATATATCTCGTGGTTTCAAAAAAAGTTTCTCTCTTTTTTGCATCAAATAATTTTTTTTCTTCTATAGAGTCCTTGTCTTTCACGCCCATAAATGCTATACCCGTTCCTTTCTCTTGTACCATATCCTCATCTTGACCTTTGACGTATCGATCAAATGCCTCTTTGAAAGGAAGATATGGATCTGAACTTTCACTTTGGCAGGTCCCTGTTAAAAATTCAAATCCTAATTCCTGAACGTATGGTTTTAGTTTAGAAACTAAAGAAGTCTTCCCTATACCCGCTTCACCTTCGATAAATAATATCTTAGAACCATCTTTTTTTACTTCTTTCAATGATTCTTTCAACTTATTTTGTTCATTTTCTCTACCTACAAAAACTTCTGTATGTTTATCTAAAGAGGTTAAATCTATTATATTCTCTTCCTCCATGAATCTGAGACCTTTGATTACAGGATTTCTTCCACTTATGTGATTCTTCAAATCTTTAAGTTGTAGTTCTTTTTCTTTATCTTCAGTTCTTAAGATGACTTTTGATTCCTTTATCTCTTCCCATATTTCCCTTTCTCTTTTTTTTCCCTTTTCTGAGAGAAAGTATACATTCCTTTTCCTTTCAAGACTGATAATGGGTTGTACCTTTTCTATTATTAGATCGTTTTCTATAAGATGCTCTTTATTTGAAACAAATTCTTTTTCAGTGATACCGATTGTTTTTGTTATACCTCTAGTAGTCAGACCATATAGGACCTCATCTTCTTCTTTGAACTCCTCGAACCCTCTTAAATACATCAATATCAAGTCACTATTTTTTAGTTCCTTCATGAAACCTCGACCTCTTTTAAATTTATAAATTTTCTTATCCATGATGTCCAAGACTATATATTCTTAGTTATATCGATACTTTAATTTTTTCGTAGATTTTCTAAAATTTCTTTACATTCTTTCTCTAACGATTCAAGACCTATATCATTAGAAGATCTCTTGGCTTCATCAAGATACGTATAACTCTTATCATCGTTGCCTAGGGCATCGTAAACCAATCCTAGCTCATATTTTATCCTTGCTATTCTGTATCGTTTACTCATTTCCTTTGAGTCTTCTAAACATCTTATGAGTAGTTCCTTAGCTTTTTCTAATTTTTCTTTCTTTCTATATACTATCCCTTCTAACATCTCTAACTTATTGTTTATATCAGGCATGTTTAGATTTTCAGATCTTGCTTTAGCGATCTCTTCATGAGCCTTTTCAAAATCGTTTTTAGCTATGTAATCTTCTATCAGCTCACATCTGTTTTCTGAACGGATCAATCTCTCTCTAGTACCCTCAGTAACTCCTATAGCCTCTTTATGGTGTTCTATAGCTTCATCTATTTCACCCTCTAGTCTTTCTACTCGTCCAAGAGCTAAGAGTGTCATCTCTTTTGTCTTATCACAGTCTATCTTATCTGCTAGTTCAAGTCCCTTCTCGGCATATTTTCTTGCTTTCTTTAGATCCCCTTTCAAAGTATAAGTTATGGATAGGTTTTTGTGACCCTCTATACTTTTGAACATATAATCTAGCTCAGAGGATACTTGGATTGATCTAGAAAAATAATAGATGGCCTCATCTAGTTCACCCTTGTCCATGCATATCTGTCCTTTAGTTTCATCTGCTATCATCCTGTTTTGTTTATCGTCTATACCTTCTATGATCTTCATCGCCTGAGTTATGTAATCTTCACTTTTCTCAATCTCTCCTTTTTCCTTATAGGCCTGCGCTAAATTATTCAGAGCGATCAACTCAAATGATCGGTCTTTGATTTTATCATTTAATTCTAGAGCTTTTTTAAAATAAGAAAGGCCTTTGTTCAATTTCCCTATCGATATATATGTAACTCCTAGGTTATTATATGGTCTAAATAATTCATACCTTTCTTTGAAAGAGCTCTCTTCTTCCAAAAGATAACTTCTGATCTCTATGGATCTTTTGAGGTAATGGATGCACGCATCGATTTTTATAGGGCCCCGCTCGAATGAACCTAAATCGTTATACGCCTGGGCAAGGAGAGAAGCTTGACCTAAATCCTTTGCTATTTCTAGCTCTTTGAAAAATATATCTTTTGCTTTGATGTACTCTCCTTTCCTCTTCAAGGCCCATCCTTTTTTGCTCAAAAGATTACAGATCTCTGGTGTGATATCTTTTTTTCCGGTTAGCTCACCCTTTTCACCCTTTACCTCTTCGATTGAATCTCCCTGAAATTCATCCAGTTGTATAGCTTCATCTGTTATTCCTATCACTTCATCGAATTCACCTTGATTGAACCAACTCTCTGCTATTTTTCTATATATCCTTCTACGATCTTCGAGGGCCGAAGCCTTCGAAAAAGCCTGATGCAGATACTTCCTGCTTTCGTCATAATTGGCGATTAAATTGTTTGCGTCTCCTAAATTTTCTAGGAGAGATATTTTATCTTTGCTAGATATCTCTTGAGTCTTATTAGATATAAAGAGTGCCCTTTTATACCGTTCAATTGCGTCCTCGTGAGCATAAACATCTTCGGCTTTTTTTCCAGCTTTTCTGAAGTATTCGAAAGCTTTTTTATAACATTCAGCTTTCGAAAAATGATGACCCAGAGTGGAATACATTTCATCTAGTCGTTTTTCATATACTTTTTCTATAGCTTTGCCCACATCCTGATGAAGATTTTTTTTCTCCAACCAATCTCCAAGCTCTTGATATATTGTATCTACAAAAAAATCATGAGAGAATATAAAGGACTCATCTCTAGGATGTTCCTCCAAAATATTTTTTTCCAGCAAATCATCCATTTTTTCTAAAATTTCTAGCTCATCCTCATCAGATATTTCTGTGATGAGTTCAAAGGGTATTCGTTTTCCTACCACACTGCATATCTGTAATATCTCTCGAGTTTCATCGTCTAAATCAAATACTCTCTTCTCCACAACATTTTGAACCACATCGGGGATTTCAGCTAATTCAGCCTCACTGGGAAATTTGCCCTTTTCTATATCGATTATATTTTCCTTAATCATCTGTTTTAAACTCTCTTTGATGAATAGAGGTACACCATTAGTTTTTTTTCTGATATCAGTTATTAATTCTTCTGGTATATCATTTAATCCTGTTATTTCTGCGATCATATCTTTTATCTCACTTTCATCTAATGGTTCTAGTTCAAATTCTTCATATACTTTTTTTCTAGACATCTTTCTTAAAGTACTAGTAAGAGGATGATCAGCATTAATATCACCGGGCCTATATGCACAAATTATGAGGATAGACTCTTCTTTCAACCTATCGGTCATGTAATCTAATAAATTCAAAGTACCCTTATCGGCCCACTGAAGATCGTCAAAAAATAGTACTAAGGGCCTATATCGAGATAAATTTTTCAAGAAATTAGTCGTGTCGTAAAATATGGATTTTCTTTGGGCATCAAACATCTCACTCGTGGTAAAAGAATTTTCTTTCAGTCTATGAGGGGTTATGATGCTTTCTAAGTTGACAACATCCTTTTCGATCTCGAGAAATTTTTCTAGTGCACTTTCTACGGGTCCATACGGAGAGTAATCTTCAACGTAGCATTTACCCTCAAAAAAATCGAAGCCTTTTTCGGTCGCTATATTTTTTAATTCTTCCGCCAGTCTAGTCTTTCCTATTCCTGTTCTTCCTTTTAGGACTACAGTTGACCCGTTTCCTTCCAAGATCCTATTTATTTTTTTATTGAATCTCTCTAAATATTCTTCTCTGCCTACAAAACCATATCCATGTCTTTCTTTTTTATCCAAGTTAAGTACTCTCTCATCGTCCAATTTTTTTAATATCTCTATCAATGATTTTTCTTTTATTATTTTTATAATATTCTTAAGCTTGAGCCTTACTACATCCTTTTCATCTATTAAGTCGATATCTTCGTTTCCTATTTTGCTCCAAAGTAGTTTTTTTCTTTTTTTCCCTCTTTCACTAAGACGGAACCGGATCAACTGAGAACTTTTATACAAATCTTCTTTTTCCTCAGAGGTCCTAATAATTGTACCTTCGTTTTCCATCATTTCCAATTTTTGCCTTATTTTCTCTTCTTTTTCATCATCAAGTTGTATAAATTCTTCAAGTTCTAATGTACTTTTATCTAAAAAACTTAGTATGATCAAATCTTCTAAAGAAAGATCAGTCTGTTTCAGTGAAATCACTATTCGGCCTCCTTGAATATCTTTTCAGCTTTTTCTTTCAAAAAATTGATATTTGTTTTTTTAAATATCTCCAAAGAGTCTTCTAAAAATTTTTTTCCCTTTTCCTTATCATCACATTTTAAATATAGTTGACTCAACTTGAGTAAACATATTCCTTCCCATATCTTGTCCTTTGCATTTCTGCTTTCATCCAATGCCTCTTCAACGAGGGATATACTCTTTTTGATCTGACCCGACTGCTTTAAACATCTCGATCCCAATATTTTATTTTGTATGTAAATATCAGAAAAATCATATTCCTTTAACAATCTTGAGACACTAGAGCAAAATTGCTTTGCATCATCCTCTTTATTTTTTTGAATCTTTACTTCTCCCATGCCTATTTTATTTATCATCAATGATTTTTCATCATTAGCTGTTTCCCCAAGTTCTAGTCCTTTTTTAAACAAATCTTCTGCTTTTTCGACCTCTCCCTTTTTTAAGTACAACATCCCCAACTTTCCCCTGGCTATCGATTCAGTATCTTTAGCCCCAATCTTATAAGCTACATCGATAGCTTTATTAAACACTTCATCTGCTTTGTCAAAATCTCCTAAAATTATTTTGAGGCCTCCTAGTCTATACAATGCGATGATCTTTCTTTTTTGTAGACCCGTCTTTTTTGCTATTTTTAAACTTTTTCTGTAAGCTTGTTCTGCATTTTCGATCTTTCCCTCTTTTTTTTCTAAATCTCCTAAGTACTGAAGATTTACTACTAATCCATAACTGTGACCTAATTCTTCCATCATGTCTATCGCTTTTTCGATATTATTTCTAGCTTTGTCAAGGTCTCCCTTTTTTAGATACACATTTCCTATATTACCGATAGCTAGGGCCTTAGTTTCTTTATCACCAGTTTTTTCACCCCATTCAATACTTTTTTGGTAAGGTTCTATAGCTTTATTTATTAGTCCCATCTCAGAATAGATAAAGCCTATATTATTATATATACCAGAAAACTCACTATTCAAATTGTTTTTTTTAACCACTTTTAAAGCCCTTTCAAAATACTCTTTTGAGTTTTTATATTCACCAAGATCTTTATAGACTATAGCCATATTGTTCAATGATTTATACAACTCCAACTTTTCTTTGTTCTTTTCTCTCAGATCGATCGCTTTTCTTAAATAAGTCTTCGCTTCTTTTAGTTCACCTTTACGGGTTAGAACCGTACCTAAATCATGATAAACATCTCCCAACTGTTTTTCTCCTCCCAACTCCTCTGCCAATTCTTTTTCTTTTTTTGTCAACCTATGGGCCTTATCGTATTCTCCTTTCTTTTGATACGCTGCAGCCTGTATCCCCAAAAGTTCACAAGTCTCTTTGTTCTCTTTAACCTGTAATGATAATCCTTTTTCTACATATTTCAGAGCCGTGTCCCAATCACCTTGATGGTGGTAGGTCTCTGCAATTTTTCTATAATATCGCTGTTTTTCTTTTCGATCTTCTGTAAATTCTAAACACTTGTTTAGGTATTCTCTAGTTTTCTGAAAATTGCCTAACAAAGAATACGAATCTGCTATTTTTTCCATCAGATTTAATTTTTCACTTTCATATTCTTCGATATTTTCTACTAGACCAAGAGATCTCTCATACATCTCAACAGCATCTTCATTCGCGAACATCCCTTCGGCTTTTTCACCTGCCTTTACATAATAGTCAAAACCTTTTGTAGGATCACCTGCCCTTTCGTAATGTCTTCCTAGATCAGAATACCATTTTTCTAAATCTTCAAAATCATCTTCAATATTTTTTGCTACTCTTTTGTGAAGTAATCTCTTTTTCAATTTTTTAACCCTTTTATAGACAGTTTCCTGGATAAGATCATGAAAAAAATAAAAGGTCTCGTCGGAAGGGTCTTCTTCCCATAATTGGTTATCGATCAAAATATCAATATGGTCTAAAAGATCGATCTCATCCAAATCGACGGTTCTAGAAAGCAATTCAAAGGGTATACTATCACCTATAACCGCACCCATCTCAATCACTTTTATTGTCTCGTTATCTAATCTGTTTATCCTCCTTTCGATCACATTATGTACCATATCCGATACTGATATTTCATCTTTTTTTTCAGGATAGATTCCTTTATCAACATCGATCAGATCTTCATCTAACATCTGCTTAATGCTTTCTTTGATGAAGAGAGGATTTCCTTCAGTTTTATGGTGAATGCGTTTTACGAAACTATCTGGTACCTTTTCTGTCCCTAGTACACCTTTTATGATGTCCTTCGTATTTTTGAGCGAAAGAGGATCTAAAGATATCTTTCCGAAACCATTTTTTCTATCAAGTCTATGCATCATCTCTACCAAATGATGATCTTCTGAGACATCTTCGGGTCGGTACGTACCAACAAAAAATATGGGGCTATCTTTGAGTTTGTCATTCATGTAAGCTAAAATATCCAACGTGGCTTTATCAACCCATTGAAGATCATCTAAGAATATCACCAGTGGGTTTTCATCCGCTATCTTTTCGATGGATTGAGTAGTTTCATAGAATGTCTCCTGTTTTTTTGCATCGAAAAGTTTTTTCACCTGTATCGACTCATCTTCTCCCCCTGCTCCAATAAATGCCATACCAATACTTGCTTCGGAATCAGCGTCTCCTTCAATATAGTCGCTAAAAGCTTCTTTAAAAGGAAGATAAGGATCTGAAGTTTCGCTCTGACAGGTACCTATCAAAAATTCGAATCCAAGTTCATTAGCATAAGGTTTGATCTTAGAAATGAGTGAGGTCTTTCCTATACCTGCTTCCCCTTCAATAAAACAAAGTTGGGAATCTCCATCCCTAGCTTTCCACAAATTGTTCTTCAATTCCATCAATTCTTCATCTCTACCAACAAAAACTTCTACCCCTTCTTCTAATTTGCTCAGATCGATTATACCATCTTCATCCATAATACGAAGACATTTAACGATTGGATTTCTCCCGCTGATATGATTTTTTATATTCTTCAATTTTAGTTCTTTTTCATCGTCTTCGGTAAAGAGAGTTACATTTTCATCTTTTATTTTCTCCCAGAAGTTCTTCTCACTTGCCTTTCCTTTATCAGTCAAAAAATAGACGTTTCTTTTTCTATTCAGACCTATTATTGATCTTTCCTCCTCTTTGATCAAACCTTTTTCCTCTAGCGATTTTAAAGTTTCAAAAGGAGCATCTTCCGATATACCTACGGTCTTGCTTATTCCTCTTGGAGTCAAAAGATATGGAACTTCGTCTTCTTTTTTGAACTCCTCAAAACTTTCTAAGTGAAATAAGATCATTTCTTTCTCAGTAAATCTTAACATTGAAGTCAGATACAACTATCCAAACTAATAAAATTTATGTGAGTATACTTGTTCTTGTGAAAACTTTTTTAGAAAACTACAATTCTAAAATTCTAATCTGGAATCTACTTATTTATACCCTACTTATAGTATTTATCAACTAAGATTATTCAGTTCGATCTCCGCTTCCTCTAAAAGCAGGTTCATCCCCATTTTCTCCGATAGTTCTCTTGCCTTTTGGAAACATTCGATAGCTTTTTGATCTTTTCCATCGAGATTTTTTAATTTTCCTAATTCATAATAAACTTGAGCTATTCTGTATCTTTTGCCTAATTCTTCTACATTTTGAAGACATCTTTTAAATATCTTTTCGCTTTTCGCGATATCTCCTTTTTTGAGTAATAACTTACCGTAAATGAAATCTAGTTTATTGCTAGTATTGGGCATGCAGAGATTTTCATCCCTTGCTTTTTCTAGATGATGCTCCGCTGATTCGATGTCTCCTTTTGCAAGAAGGTCCTCTATAAGTTCGCACCTATTCTCAAAAATATCTACTTTTTCACTAGTCTTTTGGGATAGTTTGATGGCTTTGTCATGAATCTCAATACTTTTATCCAATTCTCCACTCAGTCTTTTGATTTTTCCTTCCATCATGAGTGTTTTTACAAGGAATTGATTGATCTGAAGATCTTCTGCGATCTCATGCGCTTTTTCTATTTCCTGACTCGACTTTTTTATATCTCCTTTTAGTAAGAAAACTTTGGTTATATTGACATAGCTATTTGTTATTCCAAATTTAAAATCCATATCTTGGGCGACTTCTAATCCTTTTTCAAAGTGCTCTAAAGCTAGATCTAATTCTCCTTTCTCTTTGTGAAAGTGACCCTTTGTATTTTCTAATAAAAAGTGACCTTGCCTGTACATTATACCTTCTACTATTTCAGAAACCTTCTCAAGGGCACTACATGCCTTGCTCAATTCACCTTTCTGTATTTTGATAGCTGCTAAATTATTCAAAGCAAGAGTTTCAAACATCTTGTTTTTAATTTTTCTGTTTAGCTTCAGCGCCTCTGTAAATTCATTTTCAGCTTGTTTTAAATCTCCTGATTGAAGATACATTGCTCCTAGATTATTGCGAGACCTGAAGAGTTCACATCTATTTTTAAAGGACTCTTTCTTTTCTGATACTTTTTTTCTCAATTCGATCGATTTTTTTAGATATTCTATACATTGATCTGAACTTAGGCCTCCTCTCTCTGTTGAACCGAGGTCATGGTAGGCTTTAGCCATCAAAGAATTGTCACCTAGCTCTCTTGCAGTCTCTAGTTCTTTATTGAAGATTTGTTTAGCTTTATCATATTTACCCTTTCGCATTAGTGCCCAGCCCTGAATACTCAATAATTCGCAATCTTCTGATGTGATCTGTTCATTTGCCATTTCCTTTTCTTTTCCAGCTAGGATTTCTTTACCTGAGGAAAGTTCAACAGCTTCTTTGACTGTTTCTATTGTTTTATCAAAATTTCCTTCAGTCCGCCAGCTTTCAGCCATCTTTCGATACAATCGCCTTTGATCTAATGGTTTTTCCGTTTTATTCAACGCTTGAGATAGATATTTTCGACACTTCTCATAGTTCCCAATCATTTTATTAGTTTCACCAAGCCTTTCTAACAAATCTACTATATTATCGATCTCAACAGATTCGTATTTTTTAGATATTTTTAAAGCTTCCTCGTATCTTTCTATGGCGTCCTCATGGGCATAAACACTTTCTGCCTTTAAACCCGCCTTAAAGAAATATTCAAGTGCTTTATCAAAGATTTCTCCTTTCAAGAAATGATGGCCCAAAGATGAATAATTATCTTCTAACTGGTTTTCATAAATTTTTTCCATAGCTTCAGCTACTTTTTTGTGGTATCGCTTCTTTTCCAGCCATTTTCCTATGCCTTCATATATAGTGTCTACAAAAAAATCATGTGAAAAGAAAAAAGATTCTTCTCGTGGATGCTCTCTCCATATTTCACTTTCTAAAATACCATCTATTTTTTCAAGTAGCTCTAATTCGTCGTAATCCAAAGCTTCATGGAGTAAATCAAATGGAATCTTTTTTCCGATAGTACTACCTAATTGAAGAACCTCTCTACTCTCATCACTCAACTCGTAGACCCGTTTTTTGACTACTTCTTGCACTATATCAGGGATATGATGTAACTTTGGTGTCGTTGGAAACTGGGGTTTTCTGATATCGATCTTCCCTTCTTTTATCATCTGGTTGATACTTTCTATAATAAAAAGAGGATTACTATCTGTTTTATTATGGATATCGTCTATAAAATTTTTAGGTATCTTATCCTCCGGCACAGATGTGATGTTAGAAATCAATTCTATCACAGCTTCTTTTTTGAGTGGCGATAATTGTATTTTGTCGAATGACTTTTTTCTAGACATCTTTCTGATGGTCTTCTTAAGGGGATGTTTTTCCGATATATCTCCAGGTCTATAGGTCCCAATCATCAATACTGGATGATTCTTTAATTTATCAGCCATATAATCTAATAGATTTAACGTGCCTTTGTCAGCCCACTGCAGATCATCTAGAAGTAATATTTTAGGCCTTTTTTGAGAGATGTTTTTTAAAAAATTAGTAGTATTATAGAATATAGACTCTCTCTGGGTATAAAACATTTCTTGATTATGAACTCGTCCTTCTGGTGATTCATAAGGACTTATCTTTTCTCCATCTTCTTCAAAATGTTTATTGCAACGCAGGAATTTTTCTAGTGTTTTCTCAAATGGTGCATATGGAGTATAATCTTCAGGATAGCATTCTCCTTTTAAGAAATCTATCCCTTCTTCCTTACATATGCTTTTTAATTCTTCTCCCAATCTTGTTTTTCCCATACCTGTAGATCCTGAGATCAATACCATATTCCCAATATTATTTTTCAAGTTCTTAACATCCTCATTTAATTTTTCTATCTCCTTTTCTCTTCCTACTAATTTTTCTGTTTTTCTTTTACTTTCTCTCAGATCGATAACACCATCTTCAGCTGTCATTTCAAATATTTTCAAAATAGAAATGCCTTTCAGTACCTCTTTCACTTCTCTGAGTTTCAATGTGATGACATCTTTCTCATCAGTTAGCATGATCTTGTTATCACCAAAATTTTTCCACAACTCATTTTCTTTTTTCTTTCCATCCTCTGTGATCCTATATGATTCAGTTTCAGTGTCATCTGATTTTAATTTGTATTTAGAGACCATCTCTTTATTCTCTAATCTCTCCAATTCATCTAATATTCGTTTTTCCTCTACGCCCAAGATTCTACTGAGTTGCTCAATCTGATCTTTACTTTTTTTCTCCCCGATTTTCAGGTGGGTGTGTTCGTCTCCAAAATAAATTAAAATTTTTTCTTTTAGATTTAAATTGAGATCATCACTTAATTTCATCAATTAAACCTCCAACAATGAGTCTTCGGTTTTTTTGATCCACCATTCCATACCCATGTCTTTGAACATATCAAGAGATTTTTTCAACCTATTATTTGAAATATCTTTTTCACCCTTCAAAGACATTATGACACCAGATTCGTACATCGATTTAGCCTCCCATATCTTGTCTTTTACATTCCTACTTTCTTGGATTACTTTTTGCACACCGATCTCCGCTTCTTCGAGATTTTCCTTTTTTATATCATATCTCACTTTTAGCAGTTTATTCCGAATTGATAAGTCTGGATCATCTCGTTCTTTTACCTTTTCGTCCGCCTTGTGATAATATTCTAAGGATTCGTTTATTTCTCCTATTTTTAATTTATCTTCTCCCAACCCTATCAAATTAATTATCATCATCTCTTCATCATCAGCTTCTTCAGCCACCTCTAGTCCTTTTGCATGATCCTCTAAAGCCCCGTTTAGATTTCCTTGTTTATTTTTTATCTTGGCCAAAGCATCTCTAGTAAATGATTCGATATCCTTCGCACCTATTTCTTCAGCTATATTATTCGCTGTTTTCTGATATGTCTCAGCCTTATCGAAATCTCCTTTTAATAAATATATATTTCCTATTTCGTGATTAGCTATGGCTATGTTTCTCTTGCTATCGATCTTCTCTGCAATATTTCTGCTTTCCTCGAGTTTCTCTAACGCTTCGTTTAATTTCCCCCCCTTTTTCTTGATGTTGCTTTCTATTGATAGATCTATAGATTTACCGTGTTTATCTTCACTTTTTTCTCTAATTTTAGAGGTCTCATCTAAAGCTTCTTTTGCTTTATCTAGTTTACCTCTCATGACGTACAGGCTCGCTAGATTTGTTAATGAAATTGCTTTGCCATGATCATCACCGATCATTTCAGACATTTTCAAACTTTCCTTAAATGTCTGTATTGCTTTATCTAACTCACCTTTTTTATTTTGTATCGTGCCCAGATTATTGAGTGAAGCAGAGATGCCACTTTTGTCGCCTATATCTTCACATAATTCAAAACTTTTTTTGTAGTTCTCTTCAGCTTTTTCGTGATCTCCTTTGTCTGAATAAGCAATCCCTAGATTATTAAGCGATTTTTGAAGCTCCAATTTATCATCTATGTCTTTTCTTATCTCTACTGCTTTTTCTAACATTTCTATGCCTTCATCAATATCCCCCTTTCTTAAAGCAGTAGTTCCTAAATCATGATATACCTGACCCATCTCTTCCTTGCTATCTAAACTCTCAGCTATTTTTCTTTCCTTTTCAAAAATTTCCTCTCCTTCCTCATATAATCCTCTTTGTACGTACCCCCATCCTTTCAAACTCAACAATTTGCAGGTTTCAACATTTTCTTCTTCAACACAACTGAGCCCCTTATCTATATATTCAAACGCCTCATCCCATTTGCCCTGCAGATGATAGGTTTTTGAGATCTTCCTCAACACTCTCTGTTTTTCTTTTTTATCACTAATCAGATCGAGGGCCCTATTTAGGTAATTTCGTGTCTTATCATAATTACCTAGGAGAGTTTGAGCCTTTGCTATCTTTTCAATTATCTCCAATTGATCAATCTCAGTATCATCTATATTATCAGAGAGCGCTAAAGCTTTTTCATAGGAGTCTACAGCATCTTCATTTGCAAATACCTTTTCAGCTTTTTCACCTGCCTTGAGATAATAATCTAAGGCTTGAGAATGATTTTCTGCCAACTCATGATTCCTTCCAAGGTCTGTGTACCACTTCTCTAATTCATATTCATAAAGCTCCTCTATATTATTAGCTACTCTCTTATGTAGAAGTTTCTTTTTCAACCTCTTAATATTTTTATATACCGTATCTCTTATTAATTCATGTGAAAAATGAAATTTCTCTTCATCCGGAGTCTCATCCCACAATTGATTACCTATCAACATATCTACATGATCTAAAAGATCGATCTCATCCATATCTGCCGTTTCAGCAAGAAGATCAAAGGGTATCGTTTCACCGATAACACTTCCGATCTCGATCACTTTGACTGTTTTATCATCTAACCGTTTTACTCTTCTTTCGATCACATTGTACACCATCTCAGACATCGAAACTTCATCGCTCCTTTCGGGATATCTACCCTTCTCAACATCTAGTATACCTTCTTCCTGGAGCTGTCTTACACATTCTTTTATGAATAAAGGATTTCCCTCTGTTTTTTTATGAATTTTTTCTACAAATCTTGCAGGAACATCTTCGGTACCTAATATACCCGTCATGGTTTCTTTTGTAGCTTCCTTCGTTAGAGGTTTTAATTTTATTTTTCTTAGATTACTCTCTTTTTCAAATCGGTGCATCATCTTTGACAAATGATGATCATCAGATACATCTTCAGGTCTGTATGAACCGATGAACAAAATTGATTCATCTTCAAGTTTATCACTCATATAAGCTAAAATATCGAGCGTTGCTTTATCTACCCACTGGAGATCATCCAAGAATACAACTAATGGATTTTTTTGGGCGATCTCTCTAACATGTTTTGTAGTTTGGTAGAAAGTCTCTTTTTTTCTAGCATCGAATAATTTTTTATCCTTGATGGTTTCCTCTTCCTGTTCTGCCCCTATAAAAGCCATACTACCTGTTTTCTCTTTTGCCTTTTCAGCTTCTATATATCTGTTGAATGCCTCTTTGAAGGGTAAATAAGGGTCTGAAGTCTCACTCTGACACGTGCCTATCAAAAATTCGTATCCCAATTCTTTAGCAAAAGGCATCAATTTGGATACTAAGGATGTTTTTCCTATTCCTGCTACACCCTCGATCAATATCAATTCAGAACCTTTTTTCTTTACCCTTTTTAAACTGTTTTTCATCTTTTGTAGTTCATTTTCCCTACCTACAAAAACCTCGAAATCATCCTCAATATCCGAGATATCTATAATATTATTTTCATCTAAATTTCTTAGTCCTTTTGCAATAGGATTTCTCCCACTTATGTGCTTTTCTAGTTCTTTTAAAGGTATCTCTTTTTCGTCCTGTTCCGAGACAAGAATTATCTCTTCATCTTTTATCTGTTCCCATACCTGCTGAAATTTTTTATTACCTTTCCCAGTAAGGAAAAAAACATTCCTTTCTCTGTCCTGACCGATAATATTTTTGACTTTTTCCTCTATGATACCGTCTTTTTTAATTTTTTCTAGAGTACTATAAGGCGCGCTTTCAGTTATACCAACGGCTTTAGTTATCCCTCGAGGGGTTAAACCATACGGTACTTCATCTTCATATCTGTACTCTTCAAAACCTTCTAAATGTAACAAAACTAAATCCTCTGTTTTAAAATCCATCATAGTGGGAAATGAGACGATTACTTACTAATAAATATTTTGTAGATTTCTGGATCGTGGATATTAATCCAATATGATATTATCCCACTCCTCATTTTAAAAACTCAGGCAATCAGAAAATTTAAATTTATTGAAAACTTGGACATTTCAGGCTTATACATAACTGATGGTATAGTTGATATAACCTATAAATGATTTAAATCATCAAAATAAAGAGGAAGCGATAATGGAAAAAAGACGATTATTAGTAATCTATGGAATAATTACCATCTTTGGTTTACTTTCTATTTTTGTAGATCAGGAACTCCTTGAGTTTGTAGCTTCACTTAGAGTTCCTATCCTAAATCGACTTTTGATTTTTTCAGAAAATCTATTTCTAGAGATCTTAGGGAGTGTAGTACTTTTTATACTATTCAGTTGGGCCTTTTGGAAGAAAAACAAGGAAATATGGATTCCCTTTCTATTATTTGCCTTATTTTTAAGCACATTTCTCGCTATAGGTATACAGCAAGCAGTTGGAAGACCAAGACCTTCCGATTTAAAATTAATCGAAATCCAGATGGGTATATGGAGATATTCATTGCCTAGTGGACACGTTGCTGTAGCATTTTCAGCTGTCCCATTATTTACTAAAGTTTTACCTAAATTTAAATGGCTATGGTATGGATTGGGTATACTGGTTGCGATATCTCGGATCTATCTCGGAGCTCATTATCTCAGTGATGTTATATTTGGTGCTTTATTAGGACACTTAGTAGGAACGTCTATCTTATATTGGAAACCCTTACTCAAAAATAGAGAAGTGAAAAGACAGGTATTTCACTGCGTTTTAGGTATATTTTTTGTGATATTGATAAATCAAGGAATCATGGAGAGTATCGGATCATCAAAAGCTCTTAGTGTTTTTTACTTCTTACCATCAGCATCTCGTGTTTTTTTTCTGATATTGGTCGTAGGAACTTTCTTAGTTCTGGTATCTAGAAAAAGGAAGATCCCTTTGATATATTGGTTTCTAGAAAAATTTGAAAGACCTGAGATTATAGATAAATTTCCTGGGAAAGGATCTTATTTTTATTTCGTAGGAGCATTTATCGTTACTCTGTTTTTTGACAGAAATATTGCCGCAGCATCATTACTCATACTTGCTATAGGGGATTCCACATCACACCTCGTAGGTGCAAATTTAGGTAAAATAAAACATCCTTTCAACAATAATAAAAATATTGAAGGAAACCTCACAGGAGGATTTCTCTCAGGAGCGGCAGCTTCTCTCCTAATTCACCCGGCAATTGGGTTCACTACTGCCTTAATCTCTATGTTCCTTGAAGGGATACCTTTACCTGGCTCACTTGAGAAATTAAATGAAGATAATGTTACTGTACCTGTAGTATCTGCTATCATCATGTCGCTCTTAACGCATTTATTATTATAGACTTTAATTTTTATCTAAATAAGTTGACCTATCACAACATTATTATAATCCTTAAAAATTGGGGTAACTGGTGTATGGAGATGGTAAAACAAATAAAAATAGAAAAATTTAGAAAGGGCGATGAACTGATCGAGAGAGGATTCGAACATCTAGATGGGGGAGGAGTGGTAATGGATGTAACAGATAGAGAGGAAGCAGTTATCGCAGAGGATTGTGGGGCTGTTTCAGTGATGGCCCTCGAACAGGTCCCTGCCGACATAAGAGAGGAAGGTGGTGTAGCGAGGATGGCTGATCCTGCCAAGATAAAAGAGATAATTGAGGCAGTAGATATTCCTGTTATGGCAAAATGCAGGATAGGCCATATAAGCGAAGCAAGGGTTTTAGAAAGTTTAGATGTTGGCATGATCGATGAATCTGAAGTTCTGACCCCAGCTGATCCATTTTATCATGTAGATAAAAAAATATTCGATATACCATTTGTTTGTGGTTGTAGAAATTTAGGTGAGGCCCTTCGAAGGATAGAAGAAGGTGCAGCCATGATAAGGACAAAGGGAGAAGCAGGAACAGGGAATATAGTTGAAGCTGTGAGACATCAAAGATCTGTGATGGGAGAGATAAGGGAATTAAAAGAAAAGAACCCTCAGGAACTGAACGAAGTGGCCAAAAACCACGGTGTTAATACAGAATTGGTTAAAGAAGTAGCAGAAATGCAAAGACTCCCTGTCGTAAATTATGCGGCAGGAGGGATAGCTACCCCTGCTGATGCCGCTCTGATGATGCAGCTCGGTACTGATGGTGTGTTCGTAGGAAGCGGGATATTCAAATCAGAAAATCCTGAGAGAATGGGAAAAGCTATTGTAGAAGCAACCAAAAATTACGATAACCCAGATAAGATAGCGGAGATCTCAGAGGGGCTGGGAAAAGCGATGAGGGGAAAAAACATAGAAGACCTAGAAGAAAATGAAAGACTTCAAGACCGATAGATGATGACTCAATTGAGCACCTAAAAATCTTTTAACTTTTTTTCATATCTGATAAGACCTTTTCTTTTATGGGATAACAGGTTTCACTGGATGAAGTAAGAAAGTCCGGTATTTTAGATTGGTCCTGGAAAATCACGCCCCTTTTTTATATTTCTCTACTAGTTTTGAATTTTTTTTAGAACATCGTTTTTTATAGCTTTGCGTTCATCTCAAACTGTGAGGAGTAAAATGGACAACCTTAATCCAAATATGGATCTAATCAAATTGAAAAACGAAGCAGAAGATCACGAACTCAAAGAGTCTTATTTGACTGTTAAAAAAACACCAGATTATAAGATAGGTTTAGGGGTGAGAGCTTTAGATAATTCTGAATATTATTTTTTCATAGAGGTAGTTTTTGCATTATGTCAAGAGGAAGAGGTATTCAAAGTTTCTAACCTAAAAACAAGACTTGACTCATTCGAAAGATTTGAAAAATATGGGTATTCTCTCAAGTGTGAGAAAGATAACACAATAATCTGTGAAAAGAATGTTGAAGAAAATGAGATAGAGATAGAGATCAAGAAGATATGTTTATTCATGGAAAATATAGATGTATAGATATCGAGATGATCAAATGAAAGACGAAATGGTGTTAGTTGAAAAATTAATTAAAAAATATGGTCATTTCACTGCAGTAGACAATATCTCTTTTGGTGTTAAAAAAGGAGAAATATTTGGTCTTATAGGACCTAACGGAGCAGGGAAGACAACTACACTGAGGATACTTTCAACTTTACTGAAAATAACCGGTGGCGAAGTACACATAGCAGGGTAAGATTTAAAAAAGGATGCACAAAAGGTAAGAAATATTATAAGCTACCTCCCTGAAGATGCAGGAGCATATAAAAATCTCTCTGGGGAAGAGTATCTTACGTTCATAGCTAATTTTTTTGATGGAGGGGATTCATCGAAGGACATGATTAAGAAAGGAAAAGAAATAGCAGCTTTAGATGATCAGATAAACAACAAAATAGATACTTACAGTAAAGGTATGAAAAGACGATTATTGATAGGTAGAACATTCATGATCGATCCTAAATTAGCTATCTTAGATGAACCTACTTCCGGTCTTGATGTGATCAATGCTCGCGAGATAAGACAGCTCATCAAAGAATATGCCGGGTCTGGCACCACGATCTTGCTTTCTTCCCATAATATGCTCGAAGTGGACTTTCTATGTGAGAGGATATCGCTTATAGATGATGGAAAGATAGTCGAAAGCGGTGCACCAAAAGGTTTGAAAAATAAATATGATGCAGAAAATATTGAAGAAGTTTTCACGAAGGTGGTTAGATGAGCTCTAAAGGTTTATTGAATATCACAAAGAAGGAGATCAAGGAATTATTAACACCTTCAACGATAGTACCGGTTGTGGTCATGGCTCTACTTTTCGCATCTATGGGTAATATAATGGGGGGATTCCAAGAAGAGGCAGATGAAAAGCCTGTAATCGGGACAGTAAATGAAGATGGTGGAGGACATTCAAGGACCGTCATATCCGTACTGAAAGAGAAGAGCGAAATTGTATATAATGGTACAGATAGAGAACTTGGTTCAAAATTGGTTGAAGAAAAAGATGGAACTGCCTTGTTGATTATCCCAGAAAATTTTTCTGATAAAATTGACGATGGGGAAACTGGGCACATAATGGTAAGATGGTTTATGAAAGGTATGGGAGTCATGGATACGGTATCTTCAGGAGTCGTTGAAGGACTTATCGAGAGGGTCAACAATGAAGTATCAACAACCCTTATCGAAAAAGAAACAGACCTGTCTTCAAGCCATCTCCAAAGACCGATATCGAAAGAAGAGACCACTATCATCCACGAGAGGGAATTAGAAGGTATATCGCCCTCGATATTAGGAGGGTTGATGAGTTCTCAGTCGATAATGGTCCCCATAATAACAATGATGCTCATAATGATGGCTGGTGGTACAATAATCTCATCGATGGGTATGGAGAAGGAAGATAAAACTCTTGAAACTCTGTTGACGCTTCCCATAAAGAGGAGTTCTATCGTTGTAGGTAAATTGGTAGGGGCTGCCGTAGTAGGTCTCATAATGGCACTGATATACATGTTGGGTTTTGGATTTTATATGCAGACACTAGAAGTATCTGATATGCATCTCGCAGATTACGGATTAGCATTGAGTTTGTCCGATTACATATTGGTTGGAATATCTCTATTCGCCGCTCTCCTAGCTGGACTAGCTTTGAGTCTACTACTGGGTACTTTTGCCAAGAATTACAAGACAGCGCAAACTCTACTATTTCCAGTCACAGCTTTAGCTCTGATACCGATGTTCGTGTTCATGTTCACTGATATAGGCAATCTACCCTCTGTACTACAAGGGGTCATGTACGCTATACCCTTTTCCCACCCGATAATCGCTATGAGAGGATTGATGTTTGGAAACTATCTCATAGTACTTGGAGGTATACTTTACTCGATCATATTTTCTATTGTTATAATAGCACTTGTTACGAAAATATTTGATAGTGACAGATTAGTTACTGGAAGGATGGGTAGTAAGGATAGTCTAATTGAAAAACTATCCAGATAAAGGATTGATACCGTAATATTTTAAATAATGTTATCGTTATGGAGGCTAAGATGTTAGAGATATTTTGGCTTCTGTTTGATGCCCGGGCCAATGAAATCATCAGATATTCCTTACCTGGGATAATGGTAGAGATGCTGGAAATATTGACCCATTTAGGAGAAGGCGCATTCCTATTCGGGATAGCAGCGATACTCTACTGGGTGAGCAGGGACGAAAGTAGAGAAAATCGTATACTTATCCTTGCATTGGCCGTGGCTACTCTATCACTAGTAATGGGTTTAAAAGGATTATTACAAGTTCCTCGACCCGTAGGAGAACTTGCCTTTGCACCTGAGAACTATCCTGGTTGGAGTACACCAAGCGCCCATGCGATGGGAGCTACAGCTGTATATGGAGGGTATGCTGCACTCAAAGAGAAAGGATATCCAATAATCAGATATATCATCGCAGGCCTAATTATCTTGATAGTAGCTCTTTCAAGAGTAGTTATCGGAGTTCATTATTTAGGTGACGTGATATTGGGCGTACTTCTAGGTATTTTACTTGTGTACATAGGTTTAAAAGTGAAGAATAATGGTTCAATAACCTATATGTTCGTTATTGCTTTTTTTATTTCAGTCGGGGCTTACTTGCTTGGTTCAAAAGAATTTATAACTCTCTCACTTGGGTCCTCCATAGGGGGAATGATCAGCTGGAAGTTGGTTGAACACAAACCTACTGATCCAAGAGGAGGTTCTATCCTTTTATCTGGAATGATTCTATTTCCCTTTGTTGTCCTGTTCTGGGTACTTGAAAGTCTGATCCTAATAAGAACTGGTCTAGACACTATAGAGGTCTTAGGAATACCTTTTCTCAGCTTGTTCAGTATAATAGGTTATGCGGTATTATTTGGAATCGTAGTTGCTCTTCCGAACATAGCTACAAAAATAAATCATTGGAATTCAGTAAAAAAACTTGAGGAAAAACTACCTGTTGAAAATGATGTTCCAAAAAGAGAAAGGAATAACCCATACTAAATCTGAGCGATATTAAATCAGAATTTTGATTATCACTCTCTCTTGATCATAGTCAAAAAAGATATATGTTCTTAATTTATTGTATGTAAAAATGGATGAAACAAGTTTTAACCTCTGTCTGCTCCTGATGGATGATTCAAGGATTGTTTATAGAGAACTTGCAGATGAAGTAGGGTTATCAGTCAATGCTGTTCATGGTAGAATCAAACAATTGACTGAAAATAAAATAATACAAGGGTTTACGGCCCATATTGGAAAAAATGCTATAAACGGAAGTATAAAAATGATCGTCCATGGAAATTCAATTTACGAGGATAAAGATGTGATCTTTGAAAGAATATCAAAGGATAGGTACACTGAAAAAATCGTATCGACTTCCGAGGGTTATCATTACATTTATGGTCTTCTACCAAACATAACTGATATGAGCGAGTATGTTGAAGAAATCCCTAAAATAACAGGTATCGAAAATCCTAGAATATTTTTACCAGAGGTTCAAAAAGGTCCTCAGGGAGATTTCGAATTCAAAAAAACAGATTATAAAATCATCCAATCACTTCATAGAGATGCTAGAAAATCCTTTTCGAAAATTGCTGATGAGCTAGGTGTTTCTACTAAAACTGTAAGAAGGAGAGTCAATTTGATGGAAAAAAATGAGGCGATAGATTACACTATAAGATGGTATCCTATTCATTCTGATGATTTTATAAGCATGTTACATGCTAAAGCGGAACCTGATAAAAGGAACATACTGCTCAATAAAATCAAAAAGAATTATCATCCCAATATCTTCAGAACTTTGAAAGCAGCCAATGAGCCTGACAAGATATTGCTCAAATTGTGGGCTAATAATCTAAAAAAATCACATGAAATAAAAAATGATCTTAGAGAAGAAGAATTGAAAGTGACAAAAACGAGGATGTTTTATGATATAGAGTACTTTCCTACATGGAGAGATTCATTACTCGAAAATGAGGTATGACATTTTTAGAGTTATATTGTCCATCTGATCTGATCTCCAGGTTTTTTGTAGTGAAAAATATCTTTTGTGCCTTTTGGGTCCTTATCTATCAGGTCATCAATCCACTCCTCATTACCAAACGTATGCATAGGGACAAAATATCTTGGCTTTACCCCTTCAATAAACTCTATCGGGCCTGCCCAGCTGGGTAATCTTTTATCCATATTGGAAAATGCGACCTGAATAGTTTCTTTTTTTAGCTGCTTAACAGTTTTCTTAAAAAGATATACATGCTCGTCAATCTTCTTTTGATTCCATTCTGGCCAGTTCCATTTAGCAAGGTCTCCTCCAAAGTAAATTTTCTTTTGATCGAGTTCTATCAAAAAGGCTACCCCTTCATCATTGCTCAGAAAGGTTCTGACCTTCAAAGAACCTATATCATATAGTTTTTGAGGGGCGACGATGGTAAAAGAGGTTTTAGCTTTCAAACTTTCGTTATCGGTTGTGATTAATGTTTGGGATATGTCGTTTGAAAGCACTATATGTGTTTTTTTAGGATAAGATAAGAACTTTTTAAAATCAGAAGAAAAGTGATCTGCATGTGAATGTGAGAAAAAGATGTAAAGCTCAGTTCCTTCAATCTCCGACTTCAGTTTCCTTTCTACAGGCGGTTCTACGCCTTTAGAGGGATAATCGAATAGTAATGTTTTCTCATCCATTTTGATAAGAAAGCAACTGTGATAGCAATAGGTGATTTTTATCTTTGACATGTTTGGAGACAAATCTAAAATAACATCTAAAAATTTAACTTTTGTCACTAAAAATGGATACCTGCCTCCCTCAATTTCAATTTAAATCGATTTACCGTTCTTTTATCAAAAGATCCTTCCTCCAATTTTTTAAAATAATCAGAAAAAAATCTTGGTTCTTGTTTTTTTATTATATTACCTAGATCTTTCCAGTACAATTTTTTCACTCTTTTTGGAACTTTTTTTATAAATTTCCCAAAGTAATGGGGATAACAATCTTCGTTTGTAGATGAGCGATATTTCTTATTCAGCCTGTCATTGTACTTTACAAGCATCGATCCTAGGTCATCTAATTTGTTATTGTATTTTGTAAGTGAATAATCATCTAGCAATTTTTGACCAAGCATGATATAGGTAAAATCCCAATCACTATATCTACTGTTATGGTGATTAGTAGTCAAAAATGCAGTTTCCAATCCTCTAATCATTTGCCCAATTTTTGGAAAATGCTTTGTTGTAGTACTTATATCGCTTTTGTATTTGGATTCAATAAACACAAATTTTTTTTCATCAGGAAATATTATAACAACATCGTAACGGGTCCAGCTATTTTGATCTTTTATGTCTAAAAAGGAGATATTATCTTTTTTATTCCCGTTCCCATGAAGATTTTTGTTATAAAACTCTACTTCAAAAAGCAGTATGTTGTTCTTCAAACTTTCTTTTTTTACTTTGAATATCTCTGCCAGCTTTAGATCTTGCCAATATGTTTCTTTTTTCCCTTTCATCATTTCAATATTTGATAAATTACTTTTTTCTAGATTTTGAAAAAAATCAGGATTCCATCTAGAATTCCTTTTCCTAGGAAGAATATCCTCAATTTCAAGCTGGGTCCAACGATCAATATTACCAAACATAAAAAGGCTAAGTGTGCTTTCAGAATTGGTGTTAAAAAGACTTCCTTTGTGATCAGAACATTTCAGCAGAGAATCCTTCCTTCTTTTAGTTATCCCATATCTTAAAAACCAATTTTTTTCTATATGGTCTATGTTGAGAAGGTATTTCAAAATCTTTTTTTTATCCATTTAAAAAAAGAAATAAACTATCAAGTATTTAGTGATTTAGAGGGGGGTCGTAATCGAAAGTGACACCATTTTCAGTGACCCCTCTACTCAACTTTTAAGTAATATGCATATAATTCATCGAATAGATGCTTGATGATCTTTACGAATATATAGAAGAGCTTTCAGACCCCCCCGAGGAGTTTGGAAAACCTTATTTCAGCCAGAAGAGATATTATGAACCAGTAAAAATAGAAAAGAAAAACCTTTCAAGATTTGAAGTAGTAGAGCAAGGAAGAAAAATATGTTGTATCGATGGCGGGAACAACAAAATCTTTGAATCACCTACTGATAGCATTCATCTAATAAGAGCATACTTCAATCTTTTTAAGAGAGAAAAAAGGGTCATCAATACGGAACCTATGACGGCTTTTTTGATTTCTAAACTTGATGAAAATAAAGTTATCGCAAAATTAAGGATCATTAGTGGAGAGATCCCTCTGCACAGGAAAGAATTCGTATTTGAAGAGAGAGATCTTGAAGAATTAACGCTCGATAATGCAGCTCATTCTGTAAGAAAATATCTCGAATGGGAACTTATAGAGTACGTTGTACAAGAGTATTTACATGAGAATGATATCTTGGTAAGGGATGGAGTCTTAAAAACTACCGTAGAAAGCGAAAGAGAGTATGCTGAAAGAGCTTACAGTGAAATCAAAAAAGGAAAAGTTACTTTGATAGGTATAGCTAAAACGAGTTCATTAAGGACTACAAAAAATTATCCGTTGATCGCTGCAGTTCAACAGTTAGCCCGAGATGTTGGTATGAGGAGATGGTATTACCATCCTGTTGCTGAAAATTCCCATCCAGATCATAAAGGGGAGTTATATATAGTTAAGTACCATCCATCATCTAATTATGCATTCAGGACTGAATTTTATCGAGAAGTTGATGTGGATCATGAGAAAGTGTTAAGTGAACTGGCCTTTCAGGCTAAAGATCCTATATTTTTAGGATATCCTTATGGATTAGTGGATGCGGATAAAAGGGCTAGGGTAACAGATGAAGAAGTGGAGTATCTTAAAAACATGGCAAAAAATAAGATGAAAAATAGTTTTAGAGATAAGATAAACTCTATAAATGCTCACGATAGATTGAGTCAAATCTGAGGAGATAGATAGGATGGCTATAGGTCAGATAATAGGTGGAAGTTATGGCGAACTTATGATAAGACAGAAGAGCGGTAGAACCATAGAAATAGGGGATCTTCTATCCATAGATGACAATATTCTACAAGTTCTAGACCTTGAGTACGGTTCCTTACTGGAACAAGAAGATATTGAAAGAATAAGCGGAATGACACTAGAAGGTTACGAGGAAACCAACATAATGGAAGAAGAATTGAGAAATTATACTTATGCCAAAGCTAAACCACTGGTTAGGATAAAAGATGGCACTCCAAGGATACCTAAAATATTACCCCCTTTTTTTGGTGAATTAGAGAGAGTAGAGAAGGAGGATTTTGAATTTTTAGAGGAGCCCGAGAACAGTCTTTATTTGGGGAAAGTACGGAGTGGAAGCAACGTTTTAGATGTTCCTATACATATAAATGGAAAGGAGGCTTTGTCTCATCATATTTTGATCCCCGCAACTACAGGTAGAGGAAAGAGCAATCTTGTGAAGGTGATGCTCTGGAAATTGATCCCAAAAGAATATGCTGGTGTTTTGGTAATAGATCCACATGACGAATATTATGGCAGAAATGAGAAAGGTGCCAAAGATCATCCTAAGGCAGGAAAAAAAGTTGAGTATTACTCACCTGATCCCCCTCCTGGCGGTTATCACTTAAAAGTCAATCTTAGAATACTTAGACCATGGAATCTCAGTGGAATAATTGATCTGTCCGAGGCTCAAAAACAGGCCATGTATGTTTACTACAACAGATTTAGAGAACATTGGATAGAGGAGTTACTAATAACCGAATCCGGTGAAGAAACCTATGGTGTTCAGGAAACCACTTTGAACGCTTTGAAAAGAAAACTGAAGTTGGCTTTCGATTTGTCAGTCAAGAACGATGATGTTCGTCCGCGGGGTAAGGTCTTTGTGTGTGAAGGATCAGAGAGTTTAGTAGATGATATCGTAAACGCGATCGAGGACTCTAAAAAAGTGATACTGGATACTAGTTCATTACCTGAAGACAAGGAGTTGATGGTAGCAGGTATAATAGCCGACCGAATATTTAAAAATTATAGAACATATAAGGAAAAAGACGACCTGAAAAATAAACCCTCCGTGGGCATAGTGATCGAGGAGGCTCCAAGAGTATTGGGAGATCGTTCAGGAAGAAATATCTTTCACAAGATCGCTAGGGAGGGCAGAAAATTTAGAGTGGGGTTGATAGCTGTTACTCAATTATCTAGTATGATACCCAGGGAGATATTAGCCAATATGAACACCAAGATCATACTGGGAAATGAGATGAAAAGTGAAAGAGACGCTATCATCGGAAGTGCGGCTCAAGACCTTTCTAAGGACAGTAAGACCATAGCTAGTCTAGATAAGGGAGAAGCTATAATAAGTAGTATTTTTACGAAGTTCGCGGTACCAATTCAGATCGACTTGTTTGAAGACTTAGTAAAAGAGGAAAAGGGAGATAAAAAAACGCTCGAGTTTTTTGGGTAAATATCTTTATTCCAAACCATTTCTAAATTGTAAATCATAGAAATGTTTGAACTTTTTTCCTTTTTCCATTAGCTCATCGAAAGTTCCTCTTTCAATTATCTTTCCATCTTCAATGAAGAATATCTCATCCGAATTAACTATTGTAGATAACCTATGTGCTATAGTAAAGGTTGTTCTTCCACTAGAAACTCTTTCGATAGCTTCCTGTATCAATTTTTCGGTATGTGAGTCTACCGAAGAAGTGGCCTCATCCAAAATCAAGATATCTGGATCTTTAAGCAGTGCTCTAGCTATAGATATCCTTTGTCTCTGTCCTCCGGACAGTTTGAGACCTCTCTGTCCCACTTGAGTCTCATAACCTTGGGGCATATCTTTAGCGAATTGATGTACATTAGCTTTTTTTGCTGCTTCGATTACTTCTTTTTCAGATGCGCTCGGTCTCCCGTATGCAATATTTTCCTTAATAGTTCCTGAAAATAGGAAATCGTCCTGTAAAACCATCGCTATCGCATTTCTAAGTTCCTTCAAATCCCAGTCTTTTACTTTAACACCATCAATTTTAACTGCTCCTTTGTCCACATCATATAAACGAGGTATCAATCTCACTATGGTTGTTTTTCCGGAGCCGCTAGGACCAACTAGAGCCACAGATTTTTTAGGAGACACATCTAAATTTATATCCTTTAAAACGGTCTCGTTAGAATTATAGGCAAAATCTACATTTTCAAAAGTTACCCTGCCCGGTATCGGTGCTGTAGTTTCAACATCTTCTTTCATTATCTCTTTTTCGTCCACCTCTTCTAGTCTCTGGAGAAGTTCTATTTTCTCTTCTTTATCGAGTACAGAGTTTTTATCATATGAATCATCTTGGTCACCTGCTTTTTCTTCTGAGATATCATATGTAGTTTTGGCATCTTTTTTACTTTGTATTTCGGGTTCTATATCTTTATGATCGAAAAATCTTTCGATCGATGCAAAAAATCTGCTAAGACCCTCGTTTATCCTTATCAAACGAAGTAAAGGTCCTCTAAATCCAACAAGGTATGTGTAAAAAGCAGCTAGTGTCCCCGCGGTCATGACGCCCTCAACAACAAAATAACCACCAACTCCTAAAGTCAAAACTATACCTAAGCTGTTAAGGAAAAATGCTCCTGGGCCTAAAACACTGATATATTTGACAGCTCCTACTCTTGCTTCAAAGTGATCTTTATTTGGTTTCTCAAATCTGCCTTTTTCGAAGAGTTCATTAGAGAAAGCTTTTATCACCTTTACTCCAGATAGATTATCTTCAAGTCTGTCAGTGAGGTCCGCTTTTCTTTCCCTTGTCTTTCGAAAAGCCTTGTACATCTTGGTCATCAAAAATTTACCATAAAAAAAGAGTATTGGCACAAAAGCTAGACTGATCAAAGTCAAAGGTATATTTAAAGTGAAAAGGATTATCAGGGTTCCGATGATACTAGTCGAAGCTGTGAGCAAACCTTCTGGACCATGATGTACAAACTCTTGAAGTCTGTTGAGATCATCTATAATCCTAGAAATCAGTTCTCCAGTTTTCTTCTCATCATGAAATTTCATCGGTAGATCCTGAAAATGACCATAAAGATCATTCCTCATGTCATAAACTATCTTTTGAGCTGTCTTGTGTCCATAATAGCTTCTTAATCCTCTACCCACTGCAATTGCTCCAAATATGACAAGAGCTATCAGCGAAAGATTTAGGACTGCTCCTAAGTCCCCTGCAGGGATAGCATCATCGATCATGCTCCTAAGGATAAGAGGAGGAACAAGTGCTAAAAGAGCGGTAACGACATGAGTGATTTGAACAGGCAAGTAGACTTTGAGATTAGCCTTTAAATACTCTTTATAAAACCGTTTTAACAGATAACTGATGTTGTAATCATATAACGTTTTTTTCTCTTCATCTTTATCTTCAGACATATACTTTGCACCTAGATGCAAACATAACTTGATGTAAAGAAGTCACACATATATTTTTCCCTGGTTTCTTAATCTACTTTTTTGTTATCTTATCACCTTTTCTATCAGTTTACCACCTCTGAAATTGAACTTGTAGTAAAAGACACGACTATTTTTATCTTTTAGTATTTTTTACCAGTTCTAGAGGACTAACGTACTCTTCTCCCTCGAATCTAGTTCTTGGGATCCGCAGTGTCACGAGGATCCAAGGATAAAATCCTGACGATGTAAAGCTCATAACTTATTTCAAAAAGTTACGAGTACCACTATAAATTAAAAAATATCTTTGAAAGAAAAGTCCAATAAACACAAAATAGATATGCTTTGAATCTATACTCTGTACTAATATATGAACATGGAAGAAAGGTTTGGGAGATTGATAAAGATGAAAGGTACTGTAAAATTTTTTGATAATGTGAAAAAATACGGTTTCATAAAACCTGAGGATAAACAAGAAGAAGATCACTTTTTTCACGAAAGTAATATCAAGGGAAACTACACCCCTGAAGAAGGAGACGAAGTTGAGTTCGATAGCGAACTAGAAGAGAAAGGTTTTCAGGCATTGAACGTAAAAAAGATAAAGGATTGAATCCCTACCATGAAGCTTGATTGTTCTAAAAGTTGGCATTTTTAGACAAAGTAGAGCAAAAGTTACAGCGTTGTTAGCAGAAGTTATTGACGATCAAGAGATTTACTAGTCAGTGACCTGTATAGATACTTAAAAAGTAAAGTGGGCCCGACCGGATTTGAACCGGCGACCGTCTGGTTATGAGCCAGATGCT
>CAZRSB010000002.1:0-79508 GCA_964602715.1 uncultured Thermoplasmata archaeon
AAATCTCTATCAGCCGACATTGATTTCAAATCTTCTTATTTCGGGATGAAGCCATGAGTTGGGAAAACTTTTTAAGGTACAGAGGAGGTAGATGGAAGGTAGATGATAAAATGAAGCTTGATTCATTTATAGGAGGAATAGATAGAAGAATACCTAGAATCTATTCTGTTTCCATTGTGGTTTTCATATTATTGGTGGGATCCATATCATTATCCACTTCTACCATATTTGGAGATGATAATGGAGACGATGAAGTCGAGGTTCCTAAGTGGTATGAAGAGGACACTTGGACTTACTCTGATAAGATCCCTATGCCTGAAGTCGGTCATGTTGAGACGGTTGTAGATTTAGAAGTTATAGATGAAGATGGCAAAGTTCGCATAGGAAGAGAAGATGGAGAAGATGTCTACGACAGTTATGTAGTCAGAGCCACTCCTTCAGATGAAGGCGAAGAAGAAGAAGAGTTTGAGGAGATAGAGTTCAGACATTGGAAGGAAAATCTGGCTGAGGTATATCATCATGAACTTGGCCAGGAAGAAGTAGCATATAACCCTCCTATCATCAATTTTGATTTCCCTTTATATGAAGGCAAGGAGTGGGATAATAATCAAATCGAGGAAACGGTCAGATTTTATTCTGGGTTGGAAGGAGAGGAACCTGCAGACCCTCAGAGATACTATTGGTACTCAGGTCGAGTCGAAGAAACCGGTGTGATGAAAGAAGTTCCGGCAGGGGAATTTGAGACATATATGATAAATCTCACTGTAAATGGATTTGAATTTGAGGGGCAAGACGTAGAAGATGCTATCCTCAAAAGGTATGAAATCTATTATTCTCCTGAAGTAAAAAACGCTGTGTTCACGGAGGTATATGAAACTAGACGGATAGAAGGTGCCCCTATTGATATACCTGATGAGGAAGATCCGATCCACGAAGATAGTATAGGTAATGAAACATTGATAGACTATGATGTAACTCATGAAGACACAGATGATGACGAGATCCCTCTTTTTAATGCAGGATTTCTACTGTTGATAATAGTAGGTGCTGGTCTTTTGTACCATAAAAAGAAAAGCAAGACTTAAGTCAATCCTAGTCAATAGTGGCTTCTGGTGGTGATGCTGCTTAAAAACCTGTACAGGAGGATTTCGAGGGAAAATATTATTAATAAGCCTGCTTTTTCCCACATCAACAAGGTGGATAGTATTAGAAGAGAAATGACGGCAAAGTTAGGAACGTTCTGTTTGGCACTTCTTTTGATCATTTCGGTATCTGCGGCGATAACAGGAACTTTCACAGGTGCTGAAGCGGATCTACAACCCGAGCAAGAAGAAGATCACTTATTGACGGTAAATTTAGTCGAAGGTGAGGGCAGTATAGAAGTAGAATGGGACGGAGAATCACATACTGTTGAAGACGAAGATAGTTTTGAAATATCACATGGTACGGAAGTGACATTGACTGCTGAACCCGATGAGGAAGATGTCGAGATATGGTGGACAGGAGCAATCCCAGAGGATGAAAATAGAGAAGATGAGATAACTATAACTATGGATGAAGCTAAAACTGTCAGGGCACGATTTCTTGAAAAAATAAATTTATCTTTACAAGTATTTGGCCAAGGAAATGTTACAATTGAATATTGGGATGAAAGAGAAGAGGATTGGCTCGAAGTGGAAGAATCACCAGTATCTAGTGATGATGAGATGACTCAACAGGTATGGAAAGGAATAGAATTACGAATAGAAGCAGATCCAGACGAAGATCACAGACTAGAAAGATGGGAAGGAGTACCGTATGATGAAGATGAAGAATATTTCGAAATAACCGTCGAAGAAGATTTGGATATAGAAGCACATTTTGAGGAGATACTTTATCAAACATTGGATCTTGAGATCACTGATGGAGGAAGAGTAGTAATTCGATGGGTACATGAGGAATATGATATATCTAGGCGGCTTAGTTACTCAGATGATACAGAAATTAGAATTGAGCAAGGTTCTAAGGTGACATTAGAAGCAGAACCCGAGATGGACTTCGAATTAGTTGAATGGACAGGTGACATAGAAGATACAGATGATATAATCGAGTTTGATATGGACAGCGATATGCAAATCACTGCCAATTTTGATGAAGAAAGTAGATTCCCTGGTTTTACAATGACTCTTTTGCTCCCCGCGATCGCACTTGCTGTACTAATATATCATAAAAAAGAGAGATAAAACCGATTACACTCCTTCAATTTTTCTTTAATTTTTTTTACAAAACAAAACTTTTTGGCTCCTCAACAAAATATAAATAACGCTAAAGAGACTATTCCATGTTATCTTTGATAAAATGATAAAAAAAGAAAAAAAGGTAAGCTTTAAAAGTATATTCTGTATATCAGTAGTTATCATATTATCGATTACACTTTTCACACCCGTTTTTGTTGCCGAAGGTCGTCTTTCAGACTCTTCATGGCCGAAGATAAACAGAAACAATCGGAATACTGGTAGACTTGAAGAGGGGGAAGAGTTAACAAATCAGACTCAATGGACTTTTGAGACTGGAGATATGATAGACGGGTCACCCGTTATCGGTCCAGATGGATCAATTTATATCGGTTCATATGATGGTCATCTTTACGCATTGCGTGAAGATGGTACAGAGATATGGTCTTACAATGCTTCCTCAGCGATCTCATCTACCCCGGTTGTGGCTGAAAACGGAATGATCTATTTTGTGACAGTAGATGGAGAGTTGTACTCTCTGAACGATGAAGGAGAAAAAAACTGGATGAGAGACGACTTGATCGGTCGTGGGCGATTTGGCGAAGCAGTGATTTCATCTCCAGTGATAAGAGAGGATGGCAGTATTTTGGTAGCATCACAGGATGTTTATTCGGTTAGACCTGATGGGACTGAGGAATGGAATTATACACATAAATTCGAGGGTGAAGATACTTCTAGTCCAGGAGTTGTTCAATCTTCTCCAGCTGTAGATGAAGATGGAGACATATTCTTTGGTTATAATGTTTACACACCTAATGGTTACATCGGACTCATGATCTCCTTAGATTCAGAGGGAGAGGAAAGATGGGAATACCCTATTAAGGAAGAAGGTGAATGGGAATTAGGATCATCGATTTTGTCATCTCCCGCATTGAATCAAGATGGAGATATCTATTTTGGATCACACGATGATAGATTGTATTCTCTAGATAGCGATGGAGAGGAAAGATGGAACTATTCGACTGCTGGGTCGATCAGTTCCTCGCCAGCTCTAGGAGAGGATGGTACGATCTATGTCGGTTCTGAGGATGGAAACCTATATGCCTTAACTCCTGATGGTGAAAGAGAATGGAATTTTGAAACAGGTGGTGAGGTGTATTCATCGCCTGCTGTCGGACCAGAGGGTATGATATATTTTGGTTCTTATGATAATCATACCTATTCTGTTTATCCTAACGGTACAGAGAGATGGAGAGTTGAAACCGGTGATTCGATATTTTCTTCTCCAGCGTTAGATTCTGATGGAAGACTTTACATCGCTTCTTTCGATCAAAAGATATACTCTATCGGCGAAGCCATAGAAATGGAAGATATTGAGGACGGATCTCAAATACCTCAGATGGTAATACCTATCATCATAATTATTTTGTTCCTGGTATTACTAGCTCCTTCAAAATCATAAACGTATAAGTAAAGATATAATTAGGAATCAGTGTTTGTCTCATCAAAAAGTATAATAGTGAGATTCTTTCAATGTTCTTATTGAGATTGAAACAACTATGAGGCAAACTATCATCCTATATGGGCTATACCTCATCTATTATTTTTTAATACCAATAGTACCACTGATACTTGTATGGATGATATGGAAAAAGGATGGATACATAAGGAATCTAAAGAGTTATGGGGACCAAAGAACTAAAAAGAGTGAAGAAACCATAAGAAAAAACGAAAGGACTCTAAAAAAGTTACAGATTGGATTGGTGATTTTCATTGTATTATCAATACCTGCTATCAATTTCACTTTTTATGGTATTCAGGAAGAATCTATGGATAGGCAGCGCGTAGTCCGTGGTGCATTTGGCGAATCGCAAATATTCCATCCCTTGGAAGCACAATTCGGTCCCAGCTCTGATGTCGACTCAGTGTTAGAAAGTATGAGAGAAGATACCCGACTGGATTGGCACGTGGATGAGATAGAAGAAACAATAGATTTGGATGAGATAAGTCATATACCCGGTAGGTTAACTGCTTATTATCTCACCAAACGTGAACCCAGAAGAGAAAAAATAGTACTCACCTATAGTTACTATTCTCCAGTACCAATAACAAGAATCTACGGTTTCCGTCTCTTGGAAGTCGATTCAGAAGAACATTTAGATCTAGCTGAAGAAAAAACTATATTTTATCCAAGGGATCCTGCAAATGCGGACCCGTTTGATTAGTTCGACTGAATAGAACAAGAATTTATTAAAATACAAATATACGAAATGTACTTGAAATCTCAAGCCTGTTCTCTATTGATTTAATTCATACTCGAATATTTGTTCACTGATTTTAGTTGAATTTCTAGCTTTTTAAAATAAGCTAATATACAAATATATGAGATAGAGACGAAAAGCAATCCTGAAAATATTAGCAAATTTGTTAATTTTCATTTAAATAATATCATGCGAAAATGAGTAAACTATAAATACCTCGAAAACTCATTACGATAGCGAGGTAGAAAACAAATGAATTGGAAAAAAATACTATCTTTAGCGATAGTATCGATTTTAGTATTCAGTGTACTAGTGAGTTTAGGCACACCCGTAAGTGCTGACGAGCCAGGTGAACCCGTAAATGAGGTGAGTTTTGACACCACATTAGAGATGTCAGAAGGCGCAGCTGCAGCTGCAGAGGGAAATGCACATATCTTCATGCACGCTGTAGATGGAGATGTATATCAGGGACTTCCATCAGATATTCTAGCTAACCTAGATCACTGGGAAGTCTTTGGTGGATATAATCCATGGCTGATAAATCCTGCCCACGAAGGGAACGGTACATCGGAAGCATTGGCCGCAGTAGATGAAGGATGGATAGACGATACCGATGAGATCAATTACCTTGCGCACAGTACAGAAGAAGGTTGGACGGTAAATCCGTTTGCCTGCAACGACTTCAGATTCTCTCTGCAGTACTTAGACAGAGTAGGAATGATAGAGGATCTTTTGGATGGGTTCGGTGAACCTAGATGGGGATCTTTCCTTTCTAGTTCCGACCTTTGGATGGAAGAATTCTATCCCGAGATAAACGAACCGTATGGACTAACCGGTGAAGGAAACGAAGATCTGATGTGGGATATGTTGGAGTATTCATTAGAAAATATGAAAGACAATATAGCCTTCGGTGAGTTCGAAGGAACTATAGGTGATGAATGGACTTATACAAACCCAGATGGTGAAACACACGATATCGAGATAAGAATACCCGCAAGAGTTGAAGACTGGAGAATGGAAAAAGGATATTGGACTGAAGATCTGATGCAAGAAATAGGATTTGAGACACACGTAGAGCCAGTTGATTTAGCTGGTGCTTTACCAATGATGCAGGGTGCATCCGACGAATACGACAATCTAGAATGGCATGTATTCATGTCAGGTTGGATCTCTACTGCTATAACAGCTTATCATCATTGGGGCAATGCGCACATGTTCTATCCGTGGTATGCTATGGAACCTGTTGGTCACGCGCAGCCAGAAGGACACTGGAGTTATGGTGAAGAGGCTTTAGATAACCCGATAGGACCATCTGACGAATTCAGAGAAGAATATGAGTTGCCTGAGGAACGACCATTCGAAACTTTAGGAGATGCCAATGAAAGATCAGATGAGCTAACTGATGGTATTGTAGAAGATGAAGAGGAGTATATGGAAGATATGGTAAGATTAGAATCGGCTGGTGTACAAGAATCAGTGAATTTCTTCCTTGTATCGACGTTAGACTTCTATCCGTACAATCCAGAGATTATGGAAACCGCTGTTCCTGAAGCTGTAGCGGGATATGACACCTATTTTGGTCCAAGGACGATGAGAACTTATGAAGAACATGGTTGGGACGCAGGTGACTTCCAAGGCATCATAATGACCGGTGAAGCGCAACCATATATGGATCCATGGAATGTTTATGGAGGTTCTGACGACGTCTACGGTGAATATCAGAGAAGATTTTTGCGAGAATATTCAGATTGGGCTCATCCACAGACAGGAGAATACATGCAGTTAGGTAATTACTGGGAATCCGAACTTAGTGATGAAAACAGACTGCAGGTCTTCGAGAGACATGGTGATATAGACTCGTTATATGATGTGGAAGAAACCCATGATATACCAGAGGACGCTGTAAAATATGTGCCTGGCGAAGAGAGATGGATGACTGCGGAAGAGATGTTAGAGCTCGATCCTGATGAATTTGAATTGGACTATTTAGAAGATCTAGAGACCGATCTGAAGGTAACGATGGATATACATGATTACTATCAATACCATGCGCCAGATGGTTGGGAGCCTGCTGATTTCGATCTGAGTCATGTGATGTTCAACTGGGCTAGAGTTAGGGAACTTGGAGATGAGGAAGGACCATTCCACTCTGAAACAGCAGATCTCAACAGAGGTGCTTGGGATCAAACTTACGCGTTCGAATTTGATGAGGAGAAAGGAACTTTCACCATATACGGTGATTATGAAATGCCAGTAGATAGATTGATAGGCAATTTCTTTTCAACTTTACCAGAAGTTCATCCAACGACTTACTGGGGATTCGACTACTTACATGATTCTCCTGATTACGCTTATGAGGCAGGTGAATGGGATCAAATACACCAGCTGATCGACCGTCACTGTCAGGACATGCTTGATGAGCTTGATGAATGGTATGACATGCTACCCCCGATGCTGGACGCTGACAATATACCGGAAGAATGGCAGGATGCTCTTGCCTGGGATCTAGATGAATGGCAGGAATCTATAGACTATGTTGAAGCGTTTATTGATGAGAGAGAACATGCATTCCTAAGCATTGGACCATTTGAGTTGCTGTATTACGATGAAGACGATCACGAGATGGATATTCAGCGATTCGAACACTATGGATATCCACAGCCAGGTGAATCGGCCTATGATGTATTAGAAAGAGCAGGTATACCAGAGGACGAATGGGATGATCACGTTGTTGATGGAATGGGCGACCATGTGTTTGAGTACGGTTACTGGACTGAACAATTCCACATTGAAGATGTCGACTTCCTTGATGTTTCAGCTCCAGCCAGTGTAGACGCTGGATCTACGTTTAACATCGGAGCAGAAGCTACATGGGAGACCTTGTTCCCAGAACCAGGTCAGGCCAATCTAGAGCATATCTTCGATTATCGTTTCACCATCAGAGATTCTGTGATGGGCGAAGAACTTCTAGTAATCGGTAGTGAAGATATTGATGCGGAACATTTAGACCTTAGTAGTACTTTTGACGCTTTTGATGTACTCGCTGATCTACCGGCAGGAGAGTACCATATCCAGTTCGAGATACAGGTAGAAGAAGGAGATCCGTGGGCACATGAGGCCATACCTATAGTTTTCGACGCACCAGCAGCACAGATAGAAGGAGATATGGAAGTTGATCCAGCTGATGAGATAGAAGCAGGAGAAACGGCGACGATAACAGCAGACGTAGAAAACATTGTAGATGTAGATGCTGAACTTCAGATATGGATCGATGGATACGGAGTCGGAGAGATGATCCACACAGAAATGATATCACCGGGAGAACACACCATCGAAGTCGAGCACACATTTGAGGCTCCGGCTAGGATGAGTCAGATCCAGCTTCACGATGTCGGCGGCTTCCAGTTCGTAGATGAAGTTGAAGAATATGAGGTATACGAAGTCTATGAATTAGAGACAGCTTCGACAGAAGGTGGAGAAGTAGTCGCACCTGGAGAAGGAACATTTGAAGAGAAGACAACCCTTGAGAGGGATGATGACGCTGAAGATGATGACGCTGAAGAATATATAGTTGTCAATCCTGTGGTAGACTTAGCAGCAGAAGCAGAAGACGGCTATACGTTCTATGGATGGACAGACGATGTAGATGGTGCTGATGTAGCACAGATAGCTGATCCAGCAGCCGCAGATACAGAGATCACGATGGTAGATGATCATTCTATTACAGCTGTATTCGAAGAAGAAAGACCAGACTTTGTGATAACGGACTTCGAAGTCGATCCAGTAGAAGGAGACATCCCACTTGAAGTGACTATAACCGCTGAGATAGAGAACGTCGGCGACGCCGAGGGAACTATAGCTTTAGAAACTGATGATGTAGAGATCAACAGTTGGGCCCTCGCACCTGGTGAGGACGCAACAGTAGACGAAACATACACCTACGAAGAAGAAGGTGTGTATGAAGTTCTCCTCGGTGAAGAAAGGATAGAGGTAGTGGCAGGAGATATAGAGACCTTCGAGCTTACCATAAACGCAGAAGATGGCGGTACGACCGATCCTGAGCCGGATACGTACACTCATGAAGAAGGCGCCGAAGTCACGGTAAAAGCGATCCCGGACGAAGGTTATGTCTTCGACGAATGGACAGGCGACTACGAAGGAGAGGACGAAGAGATCACCGTAACCATGGACGATGACAAGGAGATAACGGCCCACTTCGAGGCTGAAGAGTATGAATTGACCATCGATATCGAAGGCGAAGGCACTACCGATCCTGAAGCAGGTACACATTCCTATGATTACGGAGAAGAAGTGACGGTAACAGCTGAAGCAGCTGATGGATGGGAATTCGTTGAATGGACAGGAGATTACGAAGGAGAAGACGAAGAGATCACGATCACGATGGACGAAGACAAAGAAGTAACAGCCGTATTCGAAGAGATACCGACCTATGAACTTACAGTGGAGATAGAAGGCGAAGGCGAAGTAGATATAGATCCAGATGAAGATGAATACGAAGAAGGAACAGATGTAACATTGACAGCAGACGCAGACGAACATTGGTATTTTGCTGAGTGGACAGGAGATTACGAAGGAGAAGATGAAGAGATAACCATCACGATGGACGAAGATAAGGATATAACAGCTGTATTCGAAGAGAGCACTTACTCACTCACATTCGAAGTTATAGATGATGATGACGAAGATCCGATAGAAGATGCAGAGATAGTCCTAGAAAAAGATGGCGAAGAGTGGGAAGGAGAAACTGACGAAGACGGAATTTACACCTTTACAGATCTCGAACCAGGCAACTACGAGTGGGAAGTAAGCCACGATGATTACGAGTCCGAAGACGGCGAAATAGACCTAACTGAAGATACCACGATAACGGTGGAACTAGAAGAGGACGTTGGAATACCAGGATTCACAGTAGCACTGTTAGCAGTATCTGCATTCATAGCAGTTGCTATCTATTCCAAAAAGAAACAATAAAAACTAGAGAAAAACAAAAACCCTAAAACCCTTTCTTTATCTTTTTAATTATTTTAAAATCAACTAATCAATCTGCTTTTTTAGAGTCAAGGATAAATAATCTAGAGGATATTTATAGCGTGAATCACATTTGATTTAGAATTCTTTTTTACAAATCCAATGTTTTCCAAACATATTGGTTTAAAATCTATAGTGTTTAAAACATATAGTAAATATGAAACATCTCATTTTGAGAACAGCAACACATATAAATAGTACGAAACACAAATGAACTTTCGATGTCATTCAACATTAACGATGTCAAAATAGATACACCTTCTAAGAAGATAACAATTTCAGTATTTATCATTATAATATTGTTTGTGATCACTACGGGTTGTCTGGGAGCTGATGAGGGGGAAGATTTTGAGCAACCAGACGATTTTACCATGGATATCGACTGGTTTCAGATACAAGATATAGAAGATGAAAAGCAGCAGTTAGATCTTCGGGTAGTCATGAAAAATGAACGTCAAGAAGCTATCTGGATACACTATGGCTATTTTGAAATAGAGACAGAAGATGGTACTACCCACCATAATGTTACAGGTGATGAGGGCTATCTAGAAGCAGGTGAAGAGGTCGAACTAAGTCTATCCTTTGTATTACCAGAAGATTTACAACCAGATATTCTGTGGTTTATTTCTCCGGAAAGTGGCATGGAACCTATCCAATCTCATATTTGAGTTTGAAAGTCAACCCTCACCAAATTGACACCTGCACGTTAAGATGAAACCTAAATGGACACTTCTTATCGACCCTGTCTCAATAGCCCCTCTCATCAAAAAATTTATATCCGACATGAGGTTAATACGATATTGATAATATGCCAGCATCTTGGAAATATTTCGCTTTCAGGACAGTTAATGTTGTAATTGTACTGATAATTGTTACTTTTATACTGTCGGCAGCCTTCAGTACTATGGCTGAAGAAGAACTTGAAGTGACCGCTAGAAACCAAGCCGCAGCAGACCTCCAAGCCCGTGATACATGGGGCGAGGACGAGGATCCTGCTGAATATTATGAGAACCAGGTAGAAAGATACAGAGAAAGATATAATCTAGATCAACCTAGATGGAGAAGAATATTTGATTCGGCCGTTGATGTTTTAGTATTGGACTTTGGAAGGGCTCAGGAGATGGAAGAAGGTGGTAGTAGCCAGGTCACGGATATTATAATGACCTACTTGCCTCGAACTATTTTGTTGTTTACTACTGCAGCAGCTATCTACACTGCGCTAGGTATACTTGTAGGTCTTAAAGCTGCACAGGTCGCGGGCTCGAAGATGGACAAAGCACTTTCTCTTTTTGGTATCACAGCTACATCTTTACCGATGTGGTGGATTGGTATGGTTCTGATCGTTATTTTCGTTCACGGTCAAGGATGGTTCCCAAGGCCAAGCCCTAGATTCCCAGATTACGGAGAGATGGGATTGTGGTCATATTTGTTTAGTTTTGACAGGCACGATCCAGGAATTCTATTCAAAATGTTACTTCCTCTCACGGCGATCATAATCAACCTTTTTGGTGGAAGAGCTTGGGTCACCCGAAATCTTGTTACAGGGATTTTGCAGGACGATTATATAATGGCTGCCAGGGCAAAAGGAGTTCCTGAGAGAAAAGTCATCTATGGACATACTTTGAAGACTGCAGCCCCACCCGTTGTAACCTCCGCTATTCTAGCGTTGCTGATGTCTATGGCAGGCGCTTTGATTTCTGAGATCATATTCGCATGGCCGGGTATGGGCTATCTATTGAGAACCGCAATATTTACTTATACAGATGTGCCAGTGATTATTGGCGTGGCCTTTGTCACGGCATTCCTTTACATATTCGGTTATTATATAGCGGATATCCTATACGGATTTTTAGATCCGCGAGTAGAGGTAGGTACGAGTAAACAGATGGGTGGTAGATAGTGACCTCTAAAAAAATACTTTCTTTTTTCTTTTCAATGAGTATCAAAAAAAAACTAGTAAGATATGGTGTATAAAATGGTAAGATGGGAAGATTTCAAGGCAGATGCGATAGAACTATTTAAAGAATTCAAAAGGCATAAAATCGGTTGGGTTGGCGTTGGTATAATTGCATTTTTGGTGATTATATCCCTCCTAGCGCCGGTGATAGCGGGTGGAATTCCTGATGACTGGAGAGCAGGAGCTGATAGATGGCGCGGCAATCCTGCTCAGTCCCCTCCGGTTTGGATGGATTGGATTACTCGTGATGATTATGCTCGACAGGAAGAGATCTTAGAATGGGATGATTACGAGTTCAGAGAAGCTGTTCGAGATGCTCCAACCGAGGCCGATTTAGAAGTTTCTAGGCTATTTCATGAGGCTGGAGTTAGACAGGTTAATCTGTCTGTTGAAGAAGATGGTGAATTAAAAACACTTGGAGATGCTTCACTAGATGTCAACGTAGCCGAAAGAGAAGGTAAAGAGTATATCAACGTGACCGAATTTTCAGTGAGTTACGATGAGGCCGATCTTGAGCATCCTCCTGCCGAGGTAGAGATCAATGCTGAATTAGAACATGAAGGAGTTTTTGAAGCGGGTGGTGCTGAGAGAAAGGAATTCACATTAGATCGAACTCGATTTAGTGAGCTGGAACCGTCACCAGAAGAAGGAGAGATTTCAGACGAATTGACAGATGAGCTGATTGAAGGTCTCGATTATTTAGAAGAAGGTGATTTAGACGATGCGGAGCTATCTGAAGAATCAGAAAATGATGAAGAGGAATGGTACGTGAACGTAGACGGTGAGAGATTAGTTAGGATCGAACAGCCGGAAGAATATGCTTTTGATATGGAAGTAGATGAAGAATATCTTGAAGATGGTTATATCCGTCCAGCATTTAGAAGGGAGTTTGAAGAGAAATATGGTGAATACCTATTCAATTTTACAGCTGACGAATATGAATTAGAGGATGGAGAAATCTTGCCTGAAGAATTGCGTGAACAATTCCCAACAGCCATTCATGAAAACGCAAGTTTTTTAGAACAAGATGGTATATGGTGGGTAACTGAAGAAGAGAGACGGTCATATAGGATAGATGTGGAAGATGGTATAAAGAACGTTTATGAACCTGAAACCTTAGATAATTTTGCGTTAAATCTTGAAGATAAAGATGAATTCCCTCTTGAGGAAGGCCCCATATCAGAAGAGCTTCGAGAAAATATTACAGAGGCAGGTCACGAATTACCAGCTGAATCGGAACTAGTCCATGTTGATGGAGAAGAATGGAGGATTGTTGTTGATATCGATATCGTAGATAAATGGGGTCGTCATATAGAGGAGTTCGAAGAAGCTCAATTCAGAATAGAAGAAACTGAAAGTATGCTACAAATTTATGAATTTGGCTCAGAGATATATGAAGAACATGGCACAAATTGGATCACAGCTGGTGATGGGGCAGAGTACAGGGTCGAAGAAGGTGAGGTACTGGATGTAGGTGAAACTGAGGTGTACGGAAAGTATATAGAGGAAATATCGCTCGATATGCCTGAAGGTGAAGAAATCGATGAAGATGTCTACACCTCTGAGTGGACGCTTGAGCCGGAAGAGAAAGTTGAGGATATCGAAATATTCCATACATTTAGATTTGATGGACATTATGGAATACATTTGGGAGAACATAGTGAATTCTTCGTTTTAGGAGTGGGTAATGATATCATCGTCGATAGTCTAGATATTACTGAGATAGACGCAGATGAGATGAGATATAATGCAGAGGTTGATTTGATCAGTCTTGTGGGAACTACTAGAGAAATACAGATTAGAGTCGAAAGGTTAGTGGATGAGGAATGGCACCCAGTCGAAGGAGGTCAACATATATGGGAAGTTGGACCATATGAAGAAATTACAGAAGATTGGGAATTCAATTTTGATATCCCCGGAGAATACGCTTTCGTTATCGGAGAAGAAGAAGAAACTTTAGATCTGACAGAAGATGAGGAAGAGGATGATCCTGAAACTGCTTCTCGATCATCTCTAAGTTCTTCTGAAGAAGAATCTATCGATACAGCTTCTGCTGGTGATAACATAACTGTGGAAACGTTTGCCATCGATCCTGATGAAATCACACAGGGAGAACGTGCAACGATAACAATAGAATTGAAAAATACAGGGGGAGAAGAAGAAGAGGTTATGTTAACTGTTGATGATGAAGAATTTAGAAGGATAGTACTTGCTCCTGGTGGAGACATAGATAGACATACATTCTCATTTACATATGACATGCAGTATGACAGACTCCCAAGAGAGATGTATTTTTTCTTGAGCGGTCATTCTGATAGATACAACAGACGAATGATTGAGATAGAGAGACCGGATTCTCAGGAACAAGTGAACGACGATTTCCCGGCTTTAGAGGACCAGAGACCATATATATTTTATGACAATAATGGACAACTCAGATTAGAAATTGCGGATAGAGGAGATGCAGTAGGAGAATTCGAAGATCGAGTGACTTTATATAGAAGGATGGGTGTTAGGCAGCAACTGCATAGTGATGCAGATACATATCTTTCACATTCTCTATCAACTCCAGAATATGAGAATCTGACAATATTGGATCATATGGTTACCGATCCTTTTGAAATAATATTTGGACAGGCCAATGAGAACTGGTTAAGCGGTGATCCTGATCCTTTGCAAGGAGAATACACTATAAATGTTACCTTAGAAGGTCAGAATCTCGAATTGGACGAAGATGACACAAAAATAGACATAGGTGGTGCTGTATACGGTGTCTTAGGTACAGATAGACAAGGTCGTGATCTTTTCCTAGGATGGATATGGGGAGCTAGATACGGCTTATATGCCGGTGGCATTGTAGCCCTAGCAACTATAGCATTCTCTACAACCTATGGTATGACAAGTGCTTACTATGGCGGCTGGGTAGATGAGATGATGTCAAGAATTCAGGAGATACTGATGGGCATTCCTACCTTGCCTATACTTATAATTCTTCTGCGATTCTGGAGCAGATCCATAAATGTGTTTGTTTTGGTCTATGCACTTTTAGCTTGGCGTGGTGCAGCAAGGGTGATTCGAGCTAGAGGATTACAGGTTGCTCAAGACACTTATATCGAAGCAGCCGAATCACTTGGTTCTGGATCTTCGAGGATCATCTTTAAACATATGATTCCTGAGATTCTACCCTATTCGATTGCACAGGCCGCGCTGATGGTTCCAGTGGTTATAATGGCTGAAGCTGGTATGCATATACTTGGACTTGGGGATCCTAATGTTGTCACTTGGGGAACTATCCTCGATGAAGCTAGAAGAGCAGATGCTCTCTTAGACTACGAAAGATCGTGGTTCTGGATACTCTTCCCTGGACTTGGCATGGCTTTAGTTGGATTTGGATTCATATCTACCGGTATGGCCATTGAGAGGATTATAAATCCAGAGATGCAGCAGAGGTGAAATTATGGCGGACAATATTGTATTAGAAGTAGACGAATTGTGCACCTATTACTTGACTACAGATGGAGAAGTAAAAGCATTAGATGACGCCTCTTTCGAATTGGAAAGGGGTCAATCTATAGGCGTAGCGGGCGAATCGGGTTGTGGAAAGAGCACATTAGCTTTTTCCCTTTTGAACCAGGTTCAACCTCCAGGAGAGATAGTTGCAGGATCAATAGATCTAGATGGCATCGAAGTGACTGACCTTACTGAGAAAGAGTCTAGAGAGAAGATTCGTTGGAAGAAAGTATCTATGGTCTTCCAAGGAGCTATGGAGATCATGACTCCGGTCTATACTGTTGGGCATCAGATGACGGAACCTCTCAAATATCACAAAGGAGTTGATGGAAAACAAGCTAGACAGGTATGTGAGAGATATTTGGAATTGGTAAATCTAGGTCCAGAAATATTTGATAGGTATCCACACGAGCTCAGTGGAGGTCAGAAGCAGAGAGTTGTCATTGCTACAGCTCTTTTACTAGAGCCCAATTTGGTAATTCTTGATGAGCCAACCACAGCTTTAGATGTTGTAGTTGAAGCTAGGATCATGAACGACCTTAAGCGCTTAAAGAGAGAACTCGACATATCTATGATGTTTATCACCCACGATCTCAGTATTCTTGCTGAAGTTTCTGATATTCTCGCAATCATGTATGCAGGATGGATAGTCGAATTAGGTTCAGCAACGACGATTTACAAAGATCCTAAGCATCCATATACAGAAAAATTGCTAGCAGCTATTCCAGACATAAGGACAGATATCGATCGTTTAGAGTATATCCCAGGTGTTCCTCCTAATCTGATCAATCCTCCTAGCGGTTGTAGATTCCACCCTAGGTGTCATAAAGCGATGGAGGTTTGCAGAGAGTTAGAACCTGAAAATTACAATGTTGACGGGGTTAAGGTAAAATGTCATCTATACAGTGAAGATGAATCTATAGCAGAAAGTGATGAAGCAGAATATGAGACAGCATATGATGATACTGAAGCCGCAGAAACTTACGAAGGGGAACTAGGTAAAGAGACGGTTGAGGAGCCTGAAGATATGGGAAAAGTTGAAGGAAGAACAACGGAGGTATAAAAAATGCCAGAACCATTATTTAAAGCTAGAAATCTAACAAAGCACTTTGATATAACTCAGGGCTTGATGCAGAAACTCAAAATGGCAGAGAAACAGAAAGTCAAAGCTGTAGATGGAATCGATTTCGATATCTATCGGAAGAGGAACTTCTCTATAGTAGGTGAATCAGGATGTGGGAAAACTACTGTTGGTAAATTGATCATGCGTCTTCTTCAACCCACTGCTGGCGATATGTACATGAAGGGTAAGAATATCGCACAAATTAAAAGCAGAGAAGAATTGAAGGCCTATAGGAGGCAGACGCAGATTATATATCAGGACCCATTTTCATCTTTAGATCCACGACATAGGATCCGATCTGTTTTGGAGGAGCCTCTACAGATACACGACATCGGTGATTCTAGAGCAGAGAGAGATGATATGATACGTGAAGCTCTCGTTGAAGTAAGGCTAACGCCACCAGAAAAATTCATGAGAAGATATCCACATATGCTTTCTGGAGGACAAAGACAAAGGGTGAGTCTGGCTAGAGCTATGATACTCAATCCGGACTTCATCGTGGCGGACGAGCCAGTGTCGATGTTGGATGTTTCTGTCAGAGCAGAAGTCCTTAATTTGATGAAGGATTTAATAGACAAAGAGGATCTGACCTACTTCTACATCACACACGACATATCTACCACGAGATTCTTTACAGATTACATAGGCGTGATGTATCTAGGTGACATGGTAGAAAAAGGTAAGGTTGGAGATGTACTTGATAATCCATCCCATCCTTATACGCAAGCTCTTTTAGTAGCGGTTCCTGAACCAGATCCTGAGAGCGTCAGAGGACAGAAAGAAGTGCCTATCAAGGGAGAGATTCCATCAGGTACTAACATACCAACTGGTTGTCGATTCCATCCACGATGTCCTCACGCTGAAGAGATATGCAGCAAGGAGGAGCCTGAACCAAAAGAAGTAGAGAAAGAGCATTTTGCGAGCTGTCACTTCGCTGGAGAGATAGACTTTGACCTTGACGTAGCAAAGTGACCGACTGATAGACTCAAAACAAAAATCCTTTTGCATTTTCTTTATTATTATTAATCTATTCATACCTGTGTTGGGTGCAAAAACTCTCAAAACATCAAAAAACTAAAATACCACGTCAAGGAAAGTAAGTTGTGAAAATAAAAATTAAGGATTGGTTAAAATATGTCAAAAGATAAACGGAAGAGTAAAAGTTTGTTGTTACGGATTTTAACCAATAAAGATATTCAAAAGAGTGTAATCTTTTTTACTATAGCTTTGATTTTGTCCTTTGCTTCTATTCAAACCGTCACAGAAACTGATCGTACCCCGTCAGGGCAAGTTGAAGAAGATGAAACTGCATTTGAAAGTATTTATTATCCAACCATGATGGATTTGATAAATGCCACTCTTGAATTAAAAGCTGAAGAGACTGCCAACACGAGTTTTGAATTACTTGATGAAGATTTAGGTATATTGTATAGCAGCACGATAGAATTAGAGGAGGGAGAGGAGAAGGAAAAGTATTTACCGGATTTAAGAGATTTTGATCGTGGAAACTCCCCTTCATATCTAAATTTAACAGTAGAAAATGGTACTTTAAGTTATACGTACATAGTTAGTTATTCTAGAAGCCCCTATGGTTTACTTTCCCTCCCGGCAATTTTTTTAGCTTTTTTGGGTTTAGTATTCGGCTTTAAAGGTAAAGGCCACATTTTAGGTGAAATAAAGGAAAGAAAATTAGAAGAAAAAGAGAGAGAGAAGACAACGGAACGAGTAGAATCTAAGGAGGATATTAGTCACTCTGAAGATGTAATATATAATGGAGGCGGTCAAAAGGGGGATAAATCTATCGAAGATACTGAAAAGGGAGATGCCAGTCATGTAGATTTTATGGGTATTAGTAGAGAAGATAACGAAGAATCTGATGGGGATGAAGAGGTCTGATAAATATGTTGATTTATTTTAGTCATCCTGTTTTTACTTTTAATACCAAAACTGAAAGAAAATGTAAAGGTATTATCACCGAGTATCTTGAACCGAAGGATATAATTGACCCTTCAGATTTTGGTATGAAACACGATCGAAAATCTGAACTCGAAAAAGCGGATGCTATTGTAGGTATGGCCGTTTCTTATTGCCTAACTTATGCAGTTTGGAAAGAAATGAAGATTTGCAAAGAGACAGATGCAAAACTTTACACATTTATGGTAGAAAATAAAGAAAATATAGGTCCCTTAGTAAAAGGTGTTCCTGAAAATGTGAAAAAACTATCTAAAGCAGAATCAAAAAAATTTTCACATGAGATAACGAAAAGGGATTATAAGGATGGATTTATGACGATGCTTGTAGGCTCTCATAGGTCTCGATTTTAGACTTTAAAAATCAAAGAAAAATCCTGTCTTTGACAATAATAGGGGTCTCTCATCTTTACATTGGTTAAGAAAACTTTCGTTTGTACAAGTACACTGAATATAGTTGGTTGATGGGCCCCACAATCCAAGATTTTTTACCCTTTCATTACTCCTATAGGTACTAGTTTAGCTAATATTTTAGATAGACCAGCGTTGTGAGTCACTTCGACCACCTTGTTAACGTCTTTATAAGCTCCTGGACTTTCTTCTTTTAATACCTTGTTACTAGCTGCTTTCACATAAATTCCTTTTTCCGCTAGTTCATCTTTGATCTTATTGACTCTAAATTTTTTTCTAGCTCCAGTTCTAGACATGGTTCTACCTGCGCCATGACAGGTAGATCCCCAACTTCTCTTCATAGCGTTTTTTGTCCCCATCATCACATAACTAGCATTGCCCATATCACCAGGAATAATGACTGGTTGACCCACATCTCTGTATTTGAGAGGAATTTCCTTTCGACCTGGAGCAAAGGCCCTTGTTGCCCCTTTTCTATGAACGATAACATCTTTTTTCTTTCCATCTACTTCATGTTTCTCTTTTTTTGCAACATTATGGCATACATCGTATATCATCTCCATATCCATATCTTCAGCCTCTTCATCAAATACATCTTCAAAGCTTTCTCTGACCCAATGCATGATCAGCTGTCGATTGGTCCATGCATAGTTAGCACCACAACTCATCGCTGAAAAATAATCTCTTCCTTCTGGTGAATCGAACGGTGCACAGGCTAATTGCTTGTCTGGTAGATCGATGTTGTATTTTCTGATCGCTTTTTCCATTTTATCTATGTAATCCGTAGCTATTTGATGGCCACAACCTCTTGAACCGGTATGGATCATGACGGTGATCATCCCTTCTTCTAACCCTACGGCATCGGCGAGTTCATCATCAAAGATTTTATCTACTTTTTGGATCTCTAAAAAGTGATTTCCTCCGCCCAATGTACCTAGTTGTGGGGCACCCCTTTCCTTAGCTTTCCTACTCACTTTAGATGAATTAGCACTTTCCATTCTTCCGTTATCTTCTATGCGTTTTAGATCTTCTTCCCATCCGTAACTGTTTTCCACAGCCCATTCGACTCCACGATCAAGAACTTCTTCGAGTTCACCCTTTTTGAGCTTGACTCTACTTTTTTTTCCTACTCCCGCCGGGACATTATCAAACATTTTATTTATTAATGCTTTATTATTTTTCCTTACTCTATCTTCTTCTAAATTTGTTTTTAATAATCTAACTCCACAATTTATATCGTAGCCTACACCACCTGGAGAGATCACTCCTTCTTCAGTATCCATGGCAGCGACTCCACCGATTGGAAATCCATATCCCCAATGTATATCGGGCATGGCCTTTGAAGCACCGATGATCCCCGGTAATGTAGCAACATTAGCGACCTGTTCGGGAGCATTATCTCTTTTTATAGAACTGATCAATTCGTCATCAGAAAAAATCCATCCATCGACTCTCATCATTTTATTATAGCTTTTCGGTATTGTATAAACATAATCAGAACTTTTTTTAAGAGGTCCTGTCCATCTTCTGCTCATGGTTTCACATCCATTCCTCTAAAGTTGTTTTAGATTTAAATAATTTGGTATAGCACTTTGACCACACGATCAATTCGATATCAGCTCAATTATTTTTTCTGCTGTAGCTGACCCTATACCATCTACCTCTTGTAGCTCATCTTTATCAGCTTCGAAGACTTCTTTTACTGAGCCAAAATGATCAAGCAATCTTTCTGCGAGAACACCCGAGACTGATGGTAAACCCTCCAAAATATATCTTTTTCTATCTCTAGCAGACATACTTTTCTTTTCTCTTCTTAAGGGTGTGATTTTCTTTTTATTTTCTTTTCTTTTTATCATTGCTTTAAGCAATGAAGCAGTTTCTTTAGAATCTTTAGTAGACAGAATCGGTATTCTAAAGTCACAGGCTAGTGAAGTGAGAGCACCATAGATAGCGTTGTCACCGATGTTTCTTTTATTGTAAAGGCCTTCACCTTCTAGTATGAGTACTGGCTGTATATAATTATCTGATAAAGATTTTGCCTGAGAGAATAACCTTCCATCTGTTACGGATTCTAAAAAATCAGACACTTCTTTTCTCTCTATAGCAGTATCCTCTGATATCACGTAATCTCCAACTGATAGTTGATTTGTTTTTATTTTGATCCCCTCTCTTGCTAAATATTCTACCACACCACTGTTTTGTTCTCTAGTATCAACCATTATTTCAAGGGATTCTTTTTTTTCTTCTTTTCCTTCCTTTGAAGACTTGTCTTCATAGTCCATAAGAGATCTTTGGTTTTTTTCATCGGGTTTAGATATTTCTTCCTCATTTTTTCCCATATTTTTTATGTCCTTTTTACTTTTCTTTTCTACAATCTCATAGTCATCTTTCATTGGATCACCTACACTTATCTCGCTTCCTAGCTGATCTCTTAATTTCATCAAGTTTCGGTGCATCTTTTTTTCTTTGTTCTTGCTTGACCAATAGTAAGCCTCGTCACGGGTTCCTTTTGTTATCAATATGACAACTTTACCTTTTCTTTTTCTAGCGGTCCTTCCTCTTCTCTGTATCGTTCTGATCTCTGAAGGAACGGGTTCATAAAAAACTACCATGTCAGTTGCCGGTATATCTAATCCTTCTTCTCCTACACTTGTGGCAACTAAAACGTTAAACCTACCTTTTTCAAACTCTTTGAGTGTTTCTATCTGATCGCTCTGTTTAAGCCCTTTGTCACCATCTTTGTTTCTCTGTCCTATGAATCTAACAGGATCAACGTGATCTAACTTAGCAAGTCTTTTAGCGACCTTTTTTGATGTGTTTCTGTAATTTGTAAACACGATAATTCTGGAATTTTCATTTTTCTTCACTTGTTCTTTGACGACTTCAGCTACTTTATCGACCTTAGGATGCTCTTTTTCGATATTTTTTAGTGAAGCTAAAACGTCTTTGATAGTATTGGAATCCATTATTCGCTTAGATGCCTTTGATCCTCCGCGTGTTTCCGCTTCCTCTTTGATTTTTTCTAAATACTCTGAAAGACTTTCCATGCCTTGTGTTTCGGCCTGATCTACAGCGTGATCGAGTTTTATACAAGAGGCTATCAGGCTGGCGGCATGATACAAGGATGATTTATTTGAAGAATGAATTTCTTTCTGTATCTCTTTTCTCACTTCAATAAGCTCTTTTCTAGTGACTCTATCCACTTTCTTTTTTTCTAAAAAACCAAAGTTTTGTATTTTCTCTATAAACTCATTTCTTAAATTTTTGAGGCGATCGACTATCTTTTTATGATCCTTTGGTAACTTTACATCTATCCACTCTCTTTCCAACTCATTTGTATAATTAACGACGTCTGGATCAAATTTTGTTCTTATCTCTACATGTTTAAGTCCCAGCGTTTCACATACACTAAGAATATTCTCTATTTCACTTCCTGGAGAAGCTGTAAGACCTAATGATAGTCCCTCGGTTTTTTGGTAAGTCTCTCCAATATATACATAAGAATAGTCTCCTACTGCTCTATGAGCTTCATCGAATACAATCATCGATACATCTTCAAGATTTATCCTTTGGGCCATCAAGTCGTTCTTGATGACTTGAGGAGTAGAAACGATTATATTTTTTTCATCCCAGAGTGTTCCTCTCTCTTTTGGCTGTACTTCTCCAGTGAAGACTTCAGGACTTTCTGTTTTTAACAAGTTCTCTATGTCTCGAGCATGTTGATTGACCAATGGTTTTGTTGGGGCTAAAAAAAGGATTTTCTTTTCAGGGTATCTCTCTAATTGTTTTGCAATTACCATAAATGCTATGATAGTTTTTCCCATTCCTGTAGGGAGTACGACCAATGTTGAGATCTCTTTAGCAATCTTTCCTATATTTATCTGATATTCTCTCTTTTCGATATCGTCAGTTTTTAAAATATCACTTTCAATTTTCAAATTATAACCCCAATATCAATCAGATAGGTGACTTATATCTCAAGATCATCTATAATCTGTTCTTCCATCTTCTCCTCTAATGCTAATTCTTCTTCCCATTTTTCAAGGTTATCTAAGGTCTCTTTAAGTCTTCGTAGACAATCTATACAGATCCACTTTTTTCCTATCTTCTTACCTGGAACTTTTCTATAGGTTATTTGTTCACAGAATTCGCAGTAATGCATGTCTTCGGTTCGATGTTCAGCGTACGCTTCCATCTTTTTCCCTTCTTTAAGACTCGAAAGGATTTTGTTTTTCAACTCTTCATCTATATCTTCTTTATCGAGATCGAGATCATTGAAGTCCAATTGATCGGTGTCTTCTGCCAGCTTACCACCTATTGGATAATTTCACATGTTTTAAACTATTTAAGTTATACCATTCCCGAATGTAGTATTTTCAACGAAAGAAGTTTTATATTTTCCTTCACCTCTTGTAAAACATGAAAATAGTATTTTTAGGTACTGGTGGCAGTTATCCAACACCGAAAAGGAACGTGTCAGCTTTTGCTTTAAAATTCAAGGGAGATATATTACTTTTCGACTGTGGAGAAGGCACCCAAAGACAATTGATGAGATCATCACTCTCATTTATGCAAATCAAAAAAATATATCTCACCCATTTTCATGGAGATCACTTTCTTGGATTACCTGGCATGATCCAGAGTATGAATATGAATGATAGGGAGAAACCGTTAGAAATTTATGGTCCTAGAGGGACTGTCTCTTTGGTGAACTCTCTTGCTCATCAAGGCTACTTTAGACCCTCCTTTCCGCTAAAATTGTTTGAATTGAGATATGGAACTAGATTATCATATGAAGAATATTACATAGAAACTATTGAAGCCGATCATAATGTCCCTGCATTAGCTTACTCATTTAAAGAGAAAGATAAAAAGGGAAGATTTGACAGGTCTAGGGCATTAGAACTTGGTATACCTGAGGGGCCTTTATTCAGTAAAATTCATTCTGGTGAATCTGTTGAGATCGATGGAGATGTTATATATCCGGAGCAGATAGTGGGTCCGCCAAGAAGAGGAAAAAAAGTAGTTTATACAGGAGATACTAGGCCAGTTCATCGTATCGTAGAGGCTGCAAGAGACGCTGATGTTCTCATCCATGATTCTACTTTAAATGCAGATATGTCAGACAAAGCAAGGGAGAGAGGTCACTCATCAGTAAGTTCTGCTGCTAAGATAGCTAAAGAAGCTAGTGTTAAAAGGCTTTTTCTTTTTCATATAAGTCCTAGATACCAGGATGGAGAAGATTTGGAAAAAGAGGCTAAGAAGATATTCGATAAGAGTCTTGTACCAGATGATCTTTCTGAATATGATGTTTAACTATGATCCATATCCATCCGAAAATGATAATAAGACCGATAATCAATCTCATCTCGGCATATGACAGAAATCATCAGAACGGTTTTAAAAGCTAAAAAAGAGATCGAACCGAGTTCCATTATACTTTTTACCCAGTCAGAGGAATTGATGGAGAAGTTGTCTGATAACCTCGTTGACGAGGATCTGATAATCTTCACTAAGAAGCCCGTGATATCCTCTTTTTTGGGCAAATCGGGAGTAAGGATAAGAAACTTGAAGAATTCTCCAGGCACCGGACTTGAAGTTTTAAATCAAGTCAGAGATTTGGTATTAACTTGTTCGGCCGAAGGTCTAATCGAGACAAATGAGAATGTAATGATAGTGATCTCAACTGATATAGATACAATACTTTCTTTTGAAATGCAGGATATCGGCATAATGAATATAAAAGATCAAGTCGAGGATAGAGTAAGAATAGAAGTTATAGAATCAGCATTCAATTTGGGTACGAGGATAGTGAGAGACGGAAAAGAAGGTTTTCCAGCAGGTGCTCTTTTTATCATCGGAGATATGAATAATGTGCTGAATCATACCACAGAAGCGGTAAAGAATCCTCTAGAAGGCTGTGCTGAAGAAGAATACAATGTTAAGTATGAAGATAACTGGAATACGGTTAAAGAGTTCTCTATGATCGACGGTGCTTTGATACTAGATAGGTATGGTAATCCAGTTGCAGCGGGGAGGTATGTGATGTTTGGGGATGGATTTGAGAGTGAATTAGAAGAAGGTCTTGGGGGTCGCCATCTAGCAGCCTCCTACATAAGTGAGAAGACAAAGGCTATCGCTATGGTCATCTCGTCTGAAGGTACAATACGCATATATAAAAACGGCAACAATATATATGAGGTAGATGTGGTTTGACTTTAATTTTTTAAAAACGGGTATAAAACAGATGGGGTAAAAAATAAATAAAAAGACTTGATCCTGCTTTGATAGGATGAGAAAGATCAATAGAAAATTGACCGATGAAGGAGCTTTAGAAGGGTTGCCCCTTTACATGATAATACTGATAATAATAGCCGGTGTTGGTACAGCAGTGATCGGAGGATGGCTCATGAGTACACAGAGTACTGAATTGGATAATATAGAAGTTCAGGATCACAATAATAATGACATAGATATGATAGATAGTACTGCTGGAGGTGTGATCACTGTCTATGTAACTGCATACGATCAAAATGGAGAGGCGTTAGAAGATGTTAGAGTCTCTTTTCAAGGATGTGGTACAGGAGATATGGATGGATCAGTAAATTATACAGATGCGGACGGCGAAATGGATTTCACTGTTGAAAGAGATGACCTACGATTACCCGATCATGAACCATACGGTGTAATAGAGATCACAGCAGAATACGATGAGGGCGAATTAAATACACCAGTAACAAGAGAGATCACCGTGACTGATTGAAAAGTAAAACACTTCGCTTTTATTCATTTGAAAACAGAAGTGATACCCTGCTAGAAACTAAGGAGATATTTGGAAGATCTGAAGATCTTTCGGAAGAATTGGGAACCAAAGGTTGTTGTTATATCGGCAAGAATGTTTCCTATCCAGGAGGAAAGTATGAGGAAACTGGGAAGGCATATTTAGATATAGTTTCACCCCATTGTATGTTAGTTTTAGGAAAGAGAGGGACGGGTAAATCTTACACTTTAGGTGTGATAGCGGAAGGTTTCGCCAAACTAAAACAAAAGTATTCAGATAATATCTCTTTGATATTAGTAGATACGATGAGTGTTTTTCACAGTTTGAAAAAGTGCAATTCAAATGAAAAAGAAATAAAACTGATGGATGATTTCGATATCGAGCCAGAAAATTTTTCTAAAAAGCTAAATATACTAATCCCTGAGATCGCTATCAAAAAGGCAAATGAAGATTCTGCAGAGCTGCACTATGATGAAGTCCTAAAGATACCTTTAGAGAAGGTTGCCGTCCATGAATGGTTAGAACTTTTTGATCTTGATTTAACTAGTGAGATCGGGACACTATTGAGTCAGATAATTACAGGATTGAAAGAAAGGGGGCGATTTTCATTTGATGATCTATATGAACAAATTGAAAAGACTGACCACGGCAAAAGAGAAACAAGGTCTAAACTGATTAACCTCTTTAAAACCATAGAGAAAAAGAATTTATTTTCTGAGGAGGGGACTAAAACCTTTGTTCGGCCAGGTGATATAACAGTTCTTGATATATCCTATTTGGGTAGAATAGGAGATTTTGATCTAAGGAGATTAGTAGTTTCAATATTCGCGAGAGATCAGATGGCTAAAAGGACGCTTTATACTACTATAGAGATGCAAGCACAGGCGGATCTGCTAGAAAAAGGAAATGAAAAAAGTATGCTGGACAAACATCCTATAGTTTACATGTTGATAGATGAAGCACACCTATTTTTACCCAAAAATAAGAAAACTCTGTCCAGTTCTCCACTGATAGACTGGATCAAACTAGGAAGACATCCTGGTCTTTCTTTGATAATGGCAACTCAAGAACCTTCTGCTTTACATCCAACTGCCATAAGACAGTCAGACATGATAATAGCTCATAACATGACCTCTAACGATGATCTAAATGCTCTCAAACTCGCGAAACAATCCTATATGAAAAGGGGACTAGATGAAGTGGTAGCAGATATGGAATTTAAAAGGGGATTGGCTATGATCTTTGATGATAGAAGGAGAGAATTACAGCTCTGTAAGATAAGACCAAGGCATACATTGCACACGGGTGTTGATGCTTCAGCTTTAACTCCAGAGGAGAAGTATTAGCGTTTCATTCTCCCATTTTCTTTCCTAGAGTCTCCTTCCAGACTTTTCGTATTTTATCCACTTCTAGCTCTATCAATTTGTTATCATCCGATTTGATTTCGAGAGATTGGCCTTGAACTTCACCTATTTGTTTAACTGGTACAGAAAAAACATCCTCGAATTTATCTTTTTTATCTTGTTCAACTTCGACCAACCATCTAGTGTTGCTTTCAGAGTATAAGTACTTATCATCTCTCAATTCACTTTTAATCTTTATTTCGGCTCCTAGATCCCCAGCGAGGCACATCTCTGATATCGCAACACCGATTCCTCCTAAAGATACATCATGACAGCTTTTGATAAGGTCTCTTGAATGGGCTTCCAACATTTCTTCTATACTTTTTTCAAGTCTTTCAATGTCTACCTTGGGTATATTGCCGCTTTTACCTTCAGTCAGTTTATAATATTCAGAGCCACCAAGTTCATCTTTGGTATCTCCAACAAGATAGATCAGATTTCCCTCCTCTTTTAAGTCCATAGTAACAGCTTTCCTGACGTCTTCTATCAATCCACAAGCAAGTATTGAAGGCGTGGGTTTTACCGCCCCTGCAGGTGTTTCATTATAGAAGCTCACATTTCCCGAAACAAATGGAATAGTTAGAGAACGTGCAACAGTTTCGAGTCCGTTAGCGACGCGTTCAAAATCACCAAGCCGCTCAGGTTTTTCTGGATTACCAAAATTTAAACAATCAGCAAAAGAGTGAGGTCTCGCACCAACTGCAACTAGATTCCTTATCGCTTCGTCTAGTGTAGACATAGCACCAGCTTTTGGATCAAGGGAAGTAAAAGAGGGGATCACGTCAGTAGTCACAGCTATTCCTTTATATGATTCTTCCAGAGGTTTAATGATAGAGGCATCGCCTGGCCCTTGTTTTCCTAATACTCCCTGTAACGGTTTTACTACGGTGTTTTCTCTCACCTCATGATCGTACTGTCTTATCACCCATTCTTTACTGTTTATGTTATCTCTCTTAAGCATTTGGAGAAGAGTATCATTATGATCCTTTGGTTCCTTTGGTTCTTTTTCGTCTATATCAAAAGTATGATCTACGTGTTCAGTAGGTCTGCAGTATTCCGGACCTCCAGTTTGAAATTCTAGATCAAGATCCATTATTTTTTCGTCTTCATAGTAAACTTTGATCTTTTTTTCGTCTATAACTTTGCCTATCCTCTTTGCTTCTACATCCCATTTTTTACATATATGCATAACCTCTTCTACATCTTCTTCCTTTACAGCGAACATCATCCTTTCTTGACTCTCAGATACCCAGATCTCCCATGGAGCCATGTCTTCTTCTTTCAAAGGAACTTTATCTATCTGTACCTCAGCCCCATATCCTCCGTCTAGAGACATTTCACCCGCTACGCAGGAAAGTCCTCCACCTCCAAAATCCTTCATACCTTGAAGCAGACCTTTCTTATTCAATTCTAAACTAGTATGGATCAAAGGTTCTTTAGTTATGGGATCTCCAAGTTGTACCGCTCCGATATCTTCCTCTTCAGAGTCTTCGTGCAGTTCATCAGAAGCAAAGGTGACACCGTGGATACCATCTCTGCCTGTTTTCCCACCTGCCATTATGAAGACATCTCCTGGCTCCTTCACTCTACTTCTTATCAACTCCTCTTTTCTGGCAATTCCTATACAGCCAACATTGACAAGACAATTTGCAGTATAAGATTCATCAAAATAGACCAAACCAGTGAGTGTTGGAATCCCTAACCTGTTCCCGTAGTCACTGATCCCATGCACCACTCCATCGAAAAGATATCTTGGATGTTTTGTTCCTGCCGGTAGATCATCGTAATCTATATCTAGAGGACCGAAAAACAACGGATCAACAAAAGCGAGAGGTTGAGCTCCCATGCAGGTCACATCTCTTACGATGCCTCCTATCCCTGTTGCGGCTCCACCATAAGGTTCGATAGCTGAAGGATGATTGTGAGATTCTAGGGCAACAACATAAGCGTGATCGTCATCGAATTCTACGACTCCTGCATCCTCCTCAACCACGAAGATGTTTTGAGGAGCTTCTATATCAAAAACAGTATCCTTCAGTATTGGTTTTGAAGATTTATAGCAGCAGTGTTCTGACCAAGCCTGACCTATAGCTTCTAGTTCCAGGTCAGTAGGATTTCTACTTAGCTTTTCAAAATGTTCTTTCACCATCTTCATTTCTTCTAAGCTGAGACCTATTCCGCTCTCTTGACTTATCTCCTCTAGGTCCTTATCAGAAGCTTCGAGCAGGTTTACTTCGTGAAGTTCAAACGGAACGTCTTTTTTAATATAATGTTCCATAAAGATCACCCTATTCTTTTATTTTGATATCATAAGTTTGGATGACGGGATTAGCTAGCAACTTTTTGCACATCTTTTCTACCTCTTGCCTAGCCTCATCTTTAGTATATTTATTGCCCAAATCTATCTCAAATAACTTTCCGGTCTCTACTTTCTCAACTTCCCAACCTAACAGCTTGAGAGTCTTTTTCGTATTCATACCTTCAGGATCAGCTACACCTTCTTTGAGTTCTATTTTGACTTCCGCGGCTACCATGAAATCACATATCTAAATCGAGTGGTCATTTAATAGGTTTTCTTTTCAATCATAAGAACGGTGATACAATGAACCACACGCCAAAACCGACCATCAATGCCCCACAGAGACCGAAGACCTTTCTTCTATGTTTGTCCCAGTACTCTAGTGTTCTGTTCGAAGAGTAACTTAAAAAGGAATACCACACCAGATCACAAGACCAGTGAACTACCGCAAAGATAATCAGAAATAATACACCATATTCCAGAGCCCGACTAATCAAAGCGCCTCCTACCGTAGCCCACCAGATAAAGAAGTACGGATTTGCACCGCTCGTTACTATACCGACAACCGTTGAAGGGTAAGGAAACCTCTTTTCCTCTTTCTCAACAGGTTTGAAAAGTTGAATGCCTAGATATATCAGCAATATTCCACCAACTACACCGATCGTAGCTTTTACGGACCAAGTAGCTATAAATGTCAAACCAAAAGCTACCAAAGCTATGATAGGAAATTCGATTATTGCGTGACCAAGAGCGATCTTCACTCCGGCTTTTTTGTCTTCAGCTCCCTTGGTGATGGCTCCCGCGGTCACCGGACCGGGCATCATAACACCGCTGAGAGAGATTGCAACTGTAGTGCCGAGCAGAAACAGTGGTTCCAACATCTTTTGATCACCTGATCATCGAAATAAAACTAATAGTTCTATCTATAATAGGGTTTCTTATCAAGAGGTTAAATTCAGCCTTTCTTCTAAAAATTTCAGGACTTCATCCCAGGAACTACGATCCGACTTTCTGTATGCATCAGGTCCACCACCTAAACTCATCTTCATATTTCCTGAGTCAGCGATCTCTCTCCCTTTTACAGGCACATATGGACAAGAGATAGCGTGGCCTGCATCCTCAAAATTTAGGTGTTTGTATTTATAATCGTATCCACTCTCTTTTAAACGTTTGACCGAGATCTCAGATAACTTTCTAGAATCCCACATCTTGTCGTCTCCTCCTGAGATAAACAGAATAGGTCCGTCTATATCTTCGACTGGGATAGTTGCCTTTTTCAGATTCTCTTCGTCACTACTCTTCAAACCTTTTGTATAGCTCTTACGCCACACTATCGGTTTTCTCAAGATGAACAACCTAAAAAATTGAACCATGCTCTCAAGAAATGAAAGATCTACAAAAGGTAAAGGCTCTCCACCATGAGACCAGGACGAACTCGGCTTTTTGAAACTTTCTTGTATGCCTTGGAAAACAACTCCACTTGGGACATAAGTTATAACAGTTTTTAGTTTCTCTATTTTGGAACCTAATAAAAGAGCTAATTCACCACCTTTTGATGAACCTATGACTGCTATCGGTTCTTCCTGTATTGAATCTCGAGAAGAGAGCCACTCCACAGCATCCTCAAAATATTCTACCGGCACATCCATCAATTCATCGGGTAAACCATTTTCCCCATAAATCGCGAGAGCTAAAACTGCGTATCCTTTTGAGGCGAGCAATTTGGTTATTTTCCCAGTGGGACATTTTCCTTCTGATCCGCTCAATCTGACTACTGCCGGATGAGGACCTGGGCCTTTAGGCTCAAATAATACACCTTCTAGATCTTCTCTCTCTATCTCGATCCTCTCTACATCATCTGTTCTAATGACTCTCTCGAATCTTTTTTGAGCAACGATCTCCTCGTGGATCTTTACAGAGAAGAGAAATTTTTCTGAATCGGGATTATCTTCAACATCAGGATTCACTTCAGACCTGTATAAGAAAAGCCCCATAGGTTTTACGCCCTTGTAATCTCCTTCTCTCGGCCTATCTTCAGTTAGATCTACCTTGCCTTGACCGTCACTTTTGTAAACTACGTATGAATCTCCATACCTTTTCGAATCGCTAGAGAGTTCAAGCCTTACTCTTTCATTGGGTGGTAGATTCGTAATCTTCATCTCCAATTTCTCATCGTAGAGAGATCGTTTCGGCAAGCCTTTGATGTGAACATTCGATTTCTCTTTCATACTTTCACCTTTTATTCTCTCCCCATCATATCGATCATATTTTCCAATTTATGGATATGCTCTTCTAAGGCCTCTTTACCTTCTTCAGTCAATCGATAAGTCGTCTTCGGTTTTCTATTCTCAAACTTCTTTTCCATCTTGACGTATTCAGCATCCTCCAATTTACGGAGATGGTTAGCTAGATTTCCCTCAGTTAGTTCTAATTCTTCTTTCATCTCTACGAAAGCAGACTCACCTTTAGAGTAGAGGTGGGAAAGTATCTTTAAGCGTGTTGACTGATGAACTAAATTATCGAAATCCATCATCTTTCACCGTTTGGACAATACGTAATATGTAGAAAGGGAAAAACCTAGGAACGCGATTCCGTATATCGTCCACATCCATTTTTGAAGGATATAGAAATGAGGAACAACAGCGGAAAGGATTACGAAAATTCCTCCCCCTACATAAAATGCGTTCCTATCCTTTTTACGGATGTAATAGGCTTTCAATTGATTCCCCATGAGGAAATAATAAGCGCCCATCATCAAAAATATCGTTGATGCTGTGTAGGCAGTAATTTCCACTTGATCTAGTCCATCGAACAAAGGTCCTATATTCCATATTACCACGAAAGCGATCAACAACATCACTAGATAGGGTATCCAGTTACTAGGTTTAGTGCCTGTTTTTATAACTTCCTTTTTTCTGTCTTTCCTGATCTTTTTCTGTAATATTTGAGAAATACTCACACCTCCAAACCAGATCACAGGATACCAAAGGTTACTTGCACCAGAAAAGGCTACTATCTGGGAAAGCAGACATGCGATCCCAACAAATGCACCTACCCATAACCACATTGAGGCCCTGCTTGGATATCTCTCCTTCAGGCCCATAGCATCTTTGATCTCATTTATCTCCTTTTTTAATGCCTTTTTATCGATCTCCTCCGACATCTTTCTCACGTTATAACAAATAATTATCTAATATAAATAACTTTTCTTTACAAAGTACTTTTTAATTTAATCATATTTGTTTAGTTGGTCTTGACGATAATTTTATCATATTTTCAGAAGAAAATAGTCGAGAAGATTGATTGAATCTATCTTGGAATAGAATCGGAGATCAAACGAGGGTCAGAAAAGTCCATACTGGTATGAATGCTGTATCATTTTTGTAATCCATCCTGTCCTTGGTGATCACTATTCCTTCTTCACCATGTTTTTCCTTGAATTTTTTGAGACCTCTAAGATCAGAAGTGCGAACCTCTTCTTTATATTTCACCTCGATGGGGACTGGTTTTTCTTTCTCCAAAACGAAATCGACCTCATATTTGTCTCGCCAGTAAAAAAGATCAGCGTCGTATCTGTCAGTCATCGACTCTAGAGCTATCGCGATCAAGTTCTCCATCTCTACCCCCATCTCTCTCGCATCACTGAGGATTTCGTCATCTTTGCTCAGCAGGGCGTTCCTTAACCCTGTATCCGCCATGTATATCTTTTTTCTCGACCTTATCCTTTTCTGATATGATGATGTGTAATTTTGATGGATATGTATCAGAAAAGAATTTTCAAGGTAAGTCATATAATTGGATATAGTCTCATTTCTAGCTCCCAGGTCCTGCGAAAGGGAATTATAACTGAATAAACTCGAGCTCTCAGCCGCTACATATTGAATCAGCGAGACCAGGAGTTTTCTATTTCGGACATCATAAATTTCGGGTATATCTCGAAAAAGTACTCTATCCACCACGTCTTCTTTAAGAAATCTCTGCCAAAGATCTATTTTATCAACGCTGAACGTTTCGGGGAAACCGCCTCTTATCAGATATCTATTTAGGTTAGATCGGACATCTTCCTTCAAAAGATTCAGTTCATATCTGCAGTTTTCAACGGCATCGTATGCTTCCTCGTTACTCCTGAGCAATCTTTTCTGAAACTCTTCTCTGTGATCACCTAAATCCAACTCTACACCGCTGAAACTCATGAAATCATAGAAGGAAAGTGGAGGGAGTCTGACTGTATGGATCCTCCCTACCAGACTTTCTTTAGATCTCTTGATCTTGAGTGAAGATGAACCGCTGATAAATATCTTCACGTCCTCTCTATCCCAAATATTTTTCAATTCCAATTCCCACGTCTCGTCGAATTCTATCTCATCCAAAAAAAGATAGGTCATGCCTTCGTCTTTTTTGACTTTATTTTTGTAGACTTCGAAGATCCTTTTGACGGGTTTTTTTAAATCGATGAGAGTTACATCGTCTAGACTCGCATAGAGAACGTTTTCTTTGCTCTCATCATCGAGAAGGTGATCTATCAACTGATACAACAGTGTTGTCTTTCCCACCCGTCTGAGACCTATAAGTGAAGTGATCCGATCTTCGTCGATAAATGACTGGAGTTCACTAAAAATCTTTCTCTTCTTATCTTCCTTCAGATGTTTCGGAACCCGGTTCGTCTGCCACCAGGGATTCATCTTGACCAAGACCTGCAGTAACTCTTCGTCAGTGAGCATGATCACACCTTTACTATTACAATAGTAAACTTTATTAATTAATTTTGCGGTTACAAACGTAAATCATTTTAGTGTTTTTGCATCATATATCGGGAAAGTTCATAACGTAGATCGGGCATCATCAACTCCGCTAAGTGAAATCGCAACAGTAGTTTCAAGCAAAAACAGAGGTTCTACCAATCTACCCGACTACGGCGCCTTCTTCTTCAAGATCCATGTCCTCGAATCTTTCGACCCTCAACCGCTCTATATCCATCGATGGTTTTTCTCCAAGTACCAATTCAGCCGTTACCTTGGTCACCATAGGAGAGACCATGAAGCCGTGTCCGCTAAAACCATTTATCTGATAAAAACGTTCGACTTCAGGGACTGAACCCAATATAGGCTGAGCATCCGGTGTGGTATCATATAGACCACCCCATTGTCTTATCATGTTAACAGCACTGAATCTTGGAATGAAATCTAGTAATGTATCTGAGAACTTCTTTAGAAACCACAAACTTCCTTTTTGGTTGATTCCAGGTTCCTCGTTTGGATTACCTATACCGCCGACAACGTTCCCGTGTTCGCTCTGACTGAAATAGATTCCGTGTTTAAAAGATATTACCATAGGATCTAAAAAACGCTCATAAGGTTCTGTTACCATTATCTCGTGTCTAACAGGCTCGTTTGGGATCTCAGCTCCGGCCATCTTCGCGATCTTAGAAGACCATCCTCCCGCAGCATTTATCACAGTATCTGTCTTTATATCTCCACTTTCTGTTTTCACTGTTTTGATCTCCTTTCCTTCTGTAACTATATCGGTGACTTCCGTATGTTCTTTTATATCGATACCCATCTCTCTTATTCGGTTTGCGTAACCATGGATCACTTTGAATGGGTATATGGTGCCGTCACTTTGGTTGAAGGTCGCAGCTACGACATCCGAGATGTCCAACTCCGGCACTATTCCCTTCGCTTCCTCTGGAGTCAAAAACTCGCTTTCCACTCCCAAACTGTTCTGCCTCTTCACGTTTTCTTTGAACTCTTTGGCTTCCTCATCATCGAAAGCTAGAACTAGATATCCTCCTTGGTAGAATTCCAGGTCTTCTTCCAGTTCCTTATCTAATTCTTCGAACATCTTTCTGCTTTCCCTAGCTAATTTTATATTTTCTTCAGAGGTCCACTGCTGTCTTATACCCCCTCCGTTTCTTCCAGAAGCACCATAGCCTAGGTAGGACTTATCTAGAACTAGAACATCGGTAAATCCTTTTTTACCTAGATGATAAGCTGTTCCAAGACCGTTGACCCCTCCACCGATGATCACCGTTTCATAATTTTCAGTCATCGTCTTTACCTCCTTCTGGTGAAGCTAAGAGAGAAAATGGTACAGGTCTTGAAGGAGGTCTAGCAGTAGGTTCTTTGATCTCATCGATATCTTTACCTGTTTCCCTCATCAATACCCTACGAGCCAAGATCAAACATGAGTTTCCTTGACATGGTCCCATACCCAATCTTAAATGTCTCTTTAATTTTTCTAATTCATCATAACCTTTATCTATAGCTTCGATTACATCTTCTTCTGTAAGATCTTCGCACCTACATATTATAGTAGTCATTTTATCACCTCGAAACCTCTAACTTGCCAAACATTTTCTTTATCGATTTCTAAAGTTATTCCGTATGTTTTATCTGATCTTCTAACACCAGTGACTTCAGCCCTCTGAACTTCCTCTCCCATTCGATTTAGAGCTCTCACTTCGTCCCCTTTCTCGGGTACAGGGAGGTATTCATAGGGCAATGTGATTTTACACCTTTCCTCGCTGTAACTGCAGTCGACCACGAAGATAGCTAATCCCGGGCACTCGGTCACACAAAGCGCACAGCCGGTGCATTCTTCGAAGTCTATATCTGGAGTATCGGTTATCTCGTCCATATCTATCGCGCCGAAGTTGCACGTAGCTACGCACGGGTCACAAGGGATGTTCTCCACGCACTCTATTATAACTACGGGACCTTCCTTCAATCGTTCCTTGCTGGGCTTATCTATATGTTCCGATCTTACTATACCATCATTCTTATGATCACTCATCCGTAAGTCACCTCTTTAATCGAGGATGGAAGGATGAAATCTTTAATCATCCGCACACCTCCTCATCTACAGTACAGGTTTTTATTCCTTGTCTAGGGGCTTCTCCATATGGGCCTTTACGCATCTGTTTTAATCCTCTTTGGGCTTCTTTTTTTGAGATAACGGTGTCTTCAGTTTCACCCTTGACGTGTTCGTACACTGCCGCTCCAGCTATCTTTCCTTCTAACGCTGCGACAGTAGCTTCTTCTATCCCTGCAGCATCACCTGCTACGTAAATCCCTCTTTCAGTCGTCATCATCTCTTCTGTTCTCAGAGGTACCCATCCTCCTAGTTGGGGGACATAATCCATTTCACAACCGGCCTGTCTTAAAAAGCCAACATCTGGGCTCAATCCTACTGCCAAACAGATCACATCACATTCTATCTCTTTTTCTGTTCCCTCTATTGGGTTCCAGTTTTCATCGATTTTTTGTATGACTGCACCCTCTACACTTTTTTCTCCTATCGCCTTTTTTATGGTATGATTGGTACTGATCGGCACTCCTGCTCTCCTTATCTTAGAAGCATGTACCTGGTACCCACCTATTTCAGGCAAAGCTTCTATCACTTCCACAACATCAACGCCAGCCTGTAATAGCTGATAAGTTACGATCAATCCTACATTTCCAGAACCTACCATTAGGACTTTATCTCCTGGAACTATACCTTCTTCGTTCATCAATGTTTGTACTCCTCCTGCTCCGTAAACTCCAGGAAGATCGTTATTTTCAAATGCTAGAAAGTCTTCTAAAGCGCCAGCTGCGTAAATGATCCCTTCTCCCTCATATATTTCTAATCTTTCATTTGCTCTAATGACTACCTTTTTCTCAGGGTAATATCCTAGTACCTTTGCTTCAGTATGTATTTTTACTCCGGCTTCTTCAGCTTTTTCTACCAGTTCTTCACCTATTTTTACACCTCTCGTACCAGCGTCTTCTTCATGACTACCAAAGAATTGATGTGTTTGTTTAACCAACTGTCCTCCTAGGTCATCGCTCTGATCAAAAAGATGGACATCGGCTCCATTTCTTCCTGCGATTATACCTGCCATGAGCCCAGCTGGTCCACCTCCAATGATTATCACATCAACATCTTCCTCGTACCTTTCTTTTCCTCTACCAACGTCTATTTTGGGGAATTCAGCTTTAGAACCCGTTCTTTCCACTTTCATACCCTCTTCCGCAAGGGTCGTACAAGTTCTAACATTTGGAATACCATCAACTTTCATCAAACACGAAGAACATTTTCCAATAGCACAGAAAAACCCTCTTGGTCGTTCATGTTTTTTACTTTTAGTGAACTCTTTTACCCCTTCAGCATAGAGTGCTGAAGCTATAGTTTCTCCTTCATATGCTTTTATTTTTTCATCTTCGAAATCGAAATAGAAGCTATCATCTTTAGCAAATTCTATTATAGGATGCTGGAAAATTCTTTTTCTGCACATTTAGACACCTTTCTCTCGATTTATTTAAGAGATAAAAACATTTTGTTCTATTTTCACTTTTTTTGGGAATTTTGCACTTTTGCACGGATATTTGACCAACAAAGCAATATATCCTTTATCAAATGACTAAAGGATGAAGTGGTATCTTTGCAAAGAGTGTAATAACATCTCTGAAAATAGACAAGATTGTCCTTCTTGTGGTGACGAGATGGAAAAAGTTAAGATATCTAGAGGTCTTGAAGGTTCTATACCATTCATACTGGCAGGATTAGCTGCTTCACTTCTTTTAGTGAGTTTTATCATTGATCGATATACCTTGATCTGGTTTGCTTTTCCTCTAATAGGGGCGGGATTGATCTATGATCATCTCTATGAGAAACAGATGAAAAAGATTTTAAAAAATAAAATAAAAAAGGAAAAATGAGTAAATGGTCTTATATTTTTCTTTAAATACCCAGAAGGCAAAAAGATTAATATACTTCTAATACATGACAAATAATGTTACCTGAGGAGTTTTTCGGACTCTTCTGGGATGCACTCAAAAATGGATTTATAAGATCGGGACTTGTTAAGAAGGAAGGTTAAATGATGAAAGATGAATCTATATTCAAAAAAGAAGATATTTACGATTCTGAAAAAATAAAGGTACTTGAAGGTTTAAAAGCAGTGAGAAAAAGACCTAGTATGTATATCGGAAGTACTGATGAGAGAGGATTGCATCATCTCGTCTACGAGGTTGTTGATAACAGTATTGATGAAGCTATGGAAGGTTACTGCGATAAAATTCAAGTCATAATAGAGGAGGATGGATCAGTTAAAGTGTGTGATAATGGGAGAGGTATACCTGTGAGTGAGCATCCTCAATATGGAAGACCAGGTGTTGAAATTGTTATGACTAAGCTTCATGCTGGTGGGAAATTTGATAGGAAGAGCTACAAAGTTTCTGGTGGTCTCCACGGTGTTGGAGTATCCGTTGTGAATGCTCTTTCGAAATGGTTAGAAGTGAAAGTAAAACGAGAGGGTGAAGTTTATTACCAGAGATATGAAAGAGGAAAGCCAGTCACTGATGTGGATAAAATAGACGGAGATGGGAAGATCAGTGGAACTATAACCACGTTCAAACCAGATCCAGAAATATTTGAAACTATCGAATTTGAATACAGTGAGTTAGAAAAAAGGATGAGAGAACTAGCCTTTTTAAATAAAGGGTTGGAAATTATAATAAAGGATGAAAGAAAAGGCCTAAAGAACAAATTCCATTATGAGGGAGGAATAATCGAGTTCGTAGAGTTTTTAAATAAGGATAAAGAGAAACTTCATTCTGAACCTATTTATTTCAACAGGAGGGAAGATGGTGTTCATGTTGAGGTGGCTATGCAGTACCGCACTGAATCTTATTCAAGAGAGATAATGGCCTTCGCTAACAATATAAATACGAAGGAAGGAGGGACCCATCTAAGTGGATTCAGGGCAGCTCTGACTAGAACGCTGAATAGTTATGCTGATAATAATGACTTAGTAGGTGATATAAATATAAGGGGTGATGATTACCGTGAGGGATTGACCTCTGTAATCAACGTAAAATTACCGGAACCTCAATTTGAGGGCCAGACTAAAACTAAATTAGGAAACAGTGAGATCAGAGGTATCGTACAATCTATAGTTAGTGATGAGTTGATGACTTATCTAGAGGAAAATCCTAAAGTGGCCGAGGCGATAATTGAAAAGGCCCTAACTGCTGCTAAGGCGAGGCAGGCCGCCAAAAAAGCTAAAGAACTTACTAGAAGAAAGGGTATTTTAGATAGTGTTGATCTTCCAGGCAAGCTTTCAGATTGTGCTAATCCTGATCCAACTAAATCTGAGCTTTACATAGTAGAGGGAGATTCTGCAGGAGGTTCCGCAAAACAAGGTAGGAACAGGGATTTTCAAGCTATATTGCCTTTGAGAGGTAAGATAATCAATGTAGAAAAAGCTAGATTGAACAAGATGCTTGAAAATAAAGAGATCAGATCGGTTATTTCAGCCATAGGTGCAGGTATAGGAGATGATTTTGATCCAGATGAAAGTCGTTATCATAAGGTGATCATCATGACAGATGCAGATGTGGATGGGGCCCACATAAGGACACTCCTATTGACTTTCTTTTATAGGTATATGAAACCACTTATCGAGAGAGGATATCTTTACATGGCTCAACCTCCTCTTTATAAGATAACCAAAGGAGGGGGAGTCAGATATGCACACAGTGAGGAAGAAAAGGAGAACATCCTTGCCGAATGGGGTAAAAGAGGAGTCAGCATTCAGCGTTACAAGGGTTTGGGAGAAATGAATCCCAAAGAGCTTTGGGAGACTACTATGGATCCGGATAATCGGGTTTTGGCCAAGGTTACCGTTGAAGATGGCGAGAGAGCAGATGAACTTTTTGATTTGTTGATGGGAAAGAGTGTACAGCCAAGAAAAGAGTTCATCAAACAGAATGCAAAGGCCGCAACTAACATAGATGTGTGATGTGATAAGATGGTTACAGAGTCAGAAAATGAGCAGATAGCTGATGAAGTGTTTGATAAGAGTTTAGAAGATGAGATGGAGAGTTCATACATCAATTATGCGATGAGTGTAATAGTGGGCAGGGCATTACCTGATGTTAGGGATGGCTTAAAACCTGTCCATAGAAGGATATTATACTCAATGAGACAAGAAGGCTTATCTTCAGATAAGTCACATAAAAAATCAGCACGTGTTGTGGGTGATGTATTAGGTAAATATCATCCTCATGGTGATCGGGCAGTTTATGATGCTCTTGTCAGGATGTCTCAGGATTTCTCTTTAAGATATCCATTGATTGATGGTCAGGGTAATTTTGGTTCTTTAGATGGAGATGAACCCGCTGCCATGCGTTATACTGAAGCTAGACTGGAGGAACTAGCCGAAGAATTGATGGAGGATTTAGATAAAAATACTGTTGAATTTAGAGATAACTACGATGGTACACTAGAAGAACCCACTGTATTACCTTCTAAATTACCTAATTTACTTCTAAATGGCTCGAGTGGAATCGCCGTTGGTATGTCCACTAATATACCTCCTCACAATCTCAATGAACTCGTTGCTGCGATCAAATTACTCATAGATGAACCGGAATCTGAAATAACGGATTTGATGGAAAAATTACCAGGTCCGGATTTTCCTACGGGAGGTATAATCCATGGATATAATGGAGTATATAACGCCTATAAAGAGGGTAAAGGAAAGATAAAGGTAAGGGCAAAAACGAAGATAGAAGACCTAAGAGGTAAACGAAGTAGATTGGTGATAGAAGAAATACCTTACCAAGTTAATAAAGCTAAACTCGTAGAAAGCATAGCTAAGTTGGTAAAAGATGATGTTATCACTGATATATCGGATTTAAGGGATGAATCAGATAGGGATGGGGTCAGAGTTGTGATCGATCTTAAGAGAGGTGTTATCCCTGATGTGGTTTTGAACAAGCTTTATAAACATACTCAGATGGAGGTCACCTTTGGTGTTATCAATCTTGCACTCGTAGATGATGAACCCCAGATCCTTGATCTTAAAGAAACTCTACAGCACTTTATAGATCATAGAGTCGATGTCATAACGCGGCGCACAAAATACGATCTTGAAAAGGCCCAAGATAGAGCACACATATTAGAAGGTCTGCTGACAGCTTTAGACAATCTAGATAAAGTGATCAGTATAATCAGATCATCTGAGGAGCAGTCGAAAGCCAAAGAAAGGCTGATGTCCGAATTTTTATTGAGTAGTGATCAGGCTCAAGCGATACTTAACATGCGCTTGAGGAGATTGACAGGGATGGAAAGGGATAACCTACAGACTGAATATGAAGAACTTCAAGAAGATATCAAAAAATATAAGGAGATACTGGGAGATAAGGATCGAATCCTAAGTATCATCAAAGAAGAACTTGACGAGATGGCCGAAAAATACGGGGATAAAAGAAGGACTGAGATAGATAAAGATGCGGTAGAAGTGGAGACTGAAGACCTAATACCGGAAGAAAAATTGGTAATAACGCTCACCCAAAGAGGTTACATAAAGAGGTCCTCTGTAGACAAATACAGAAAGCAGAGACGGGGCGGAGTGGGTTTGATCGGTATGGATACAAAAGAGGAAGATCACGTTGTAGATCTATTCGTTACGAGTTCCCACGATTATCTTTTATTCTTTACTGACAAGGGGAGAGTCTATTGGCTCAAAGCATACAAACTACCAAAGGGCAATAGGAGAGCTAAAGGTAGACCTATAGTCAATATGCTACCTAGATTGGATGATGATGAAGAGATAGAGGATCTTATCCCCGTGAGCGAATTTTCTGAAGACAAATATCTATTGTTCTCTACCAAAAAGGGTAAGATAAAGAGAACTTCATTAAAAGAGTATAGCAATCCAAGGGTCACAGGGATTTGGGCGATCAAGCTTCAGGAAAATGATGAACTAGTTGAAACTAAATTATCTGATGGTTCAAAAGACGTAGTCCTTGGAACTAAAAATGGTCAGGCGGTGAGATTTGATGAAGAAGACGTTAGGCCCACAGGTAGATATACTATGGGTGTTAAAGGAGCCGAATTGAGGGATGATGACGAAGTGGTGAGTATGACACTAGTTGAGGAGGATGATACAATCCTAACCATAACTAGCAAAGGGTACGGTAAACGCTCTAAGATTGAAAATTACCGCAAAACCAATCGAGGAGCGAAAGGTGTGATCACGATGAAGACCTGTGAGAGAAACGGCAAAGTCGTTTGTGTAAGAAAGATTGAAGATGATGATGAAATAGTCCTGCTAAGCAAGAAAGGCATGATAATAAGAACCCAGGCTTCAGACATAAGCAGACAGGGAAGAAATACGATGGGTGTTAAAGTGATGGAAATAAAAGAGAACGATAGGTTGGAAGCGATGTCTACAATAGTTGGTCATGAGAAAGAAAAAGAGATTTTAGAGGAATGAGCCGAAAAACTCTTATTACTCCACAAGTTGAGAGAGGAATGAAATAGTACTTAGTATTGACTAAATCATGGGCGCGTGGCCTAGCCTGGATAAGGCGCTGCCCTTCTAAGGCAGACGTCATGGGTTCGAATCCCATCGCGTCCGCTACCCTCTTTGACAGTCCACTAACAATTACGGATTTTTCGGTATGGTTTTGGCTTCCATCATCAATCATGTTGATTTCTTAATCATCAAGATCTATCTTTATCATCTTTGCGCATAGATCTCCTCCGACTTTCCTAAAACCTCGTCTCTAAAGTATCTACTCAGATCTTTCGGAGTTCTTAGGTCTACTTCTCTATCCCCCAAAATAGATGATAAATCCTCCTCCATCTGTACCAACTCGAAAAATCCGGGTTTGTGCTGGGGCTCAAACCATACTAGTATATCTATGTCACTTTCATCATCAAAATCTTCTCTTAAGACTGAACCGAACATAGAGATCTTTTTTATATTGTTTTTTTTACAGAAGCTGATTATCTGGTCTTTGTGTTCGTCTATGATCTTCTTAATATCCGGATGGATTTTCAGTTCGATTCCCATCTTATTAATCTATAATTATTACATAAAAGGTATAAAAGAATTGGCTTGATGTACCCCGTTGGTTTCGGTTTTACTAAACATATGTCCATATCCGATCTTTAGAGGGAGATAGACAGAAGCCCCCCTCCGTTCAGGGAGGGGGATGAATCCTCAGGAAAGAATTTCCTGCTCTCACTCAGCAGGTGTGCATCGTGATGTCGTGATGTGTGAAAACACACCTTCTACATCTCCACTTTCACTTACCCCCTCCTTCAACCTTTAAATACCTTGAAACAGGTATGTAAAATGGTACTTGACGGCTGGTATATCCTGCCCGAAAGTCAAGTCCTGCTTCGCTGGTAAAACAGGTCAAGAGACGCAGGAATCAGAGCTTCCTTCTTTTCTTCGGAAATCGAAGATTTCCTGTGAAGCAGGCGGGAGTTGGCCCTGAAAAGACAGGGCGTGAAGTTGACCCAACTCTCCCGAAAGGGATGTTGTCTGTTCGAGAGGGCAGATGACAGAACTCTACAGGAAAGGATTTCCAGTGCTCACTCAGCAGGTGTGCTTCGTGAAGCATATGATTGGGCGTATGTCCTTTCAGGCCGTGCCTGATGCAGTCCGTGACTGTGTGGACGACAGCCCTTGAGTGCTGAACCTTGTAATCCGCAGAAAGACTTAGTCTTTCGAAGTAATCGAAGCTTACTTTTCTCACTCAACAATTATGTTTCGTGATTCGAAGGAGAGACGGAATGTTCTCATTCCTACGAAGCTTCCTTGCATCCGCAACAACAGTGAGGATGAAGAGGATCGAGAAGAATCGAATTCCCCACCACACCGAAGGTGCAGGCGTCTCCAGTAATGGAACGTCCTCATGGTGAACGAACTGGAAGCCCGATGCCTTTAGGCGTCGGGAGGAGGTCACAAGATAATTGATCTTATCTTTTTTACGGCGCTCTTTTTTAACTTTTGATTTTTTAAATACCAATAATTCTATTTAAGCTAGAAAGCTTCTTTTTTGAAGAAGGAACCTTTCTCCTTGGCTAGGAATTTAAAGAGTCACCTCTATGATATCATCCTGGAAAGGTATCTTTTATATCTCCAATGCTCATCATCCTTTCATCGGGTATCTCCTGTCCTTTTACGTATACCGGTCTTTCAACTTTTTTCCTTTTCTTTTTTTTAGACTTTTTTGATTCCGTTTCGTACCACCGCCAAATTCTAGTTACATGATCAACTCTAACATAGACTTCTTCAAGATTTACCTTTGTCCAATCTATGTAACCTATTTTTTGTTCTTTTTCGATATCTTTTCTTGTTTCACCAGATTTTTGCGAAATAGCTTTCCAGTTGATTTTTTTTGCAGGCGCTTGGTAGACCTCTTTTAGTATTATAGTGTTTTTATCAAAATCAACTAATTTTCCCAAAAAGGCAAGTCCGTCATCCATCACTACGAGAATGTCTTTATCATTCAAATCTTTCAATTTCTTTTCTAACAATTCATCCAACATATAATCCCTCTTAAACTATTATATCGATGTTGCGGTATATCAAATTTACTCAAGATTTTTCTATTTCAAAAATCCATTAAAATGTCTTAATCTTTCACACTTATTGATGATATGCCGCTATAGCTCCAAACGCCATTGCTTTTTCCTCTAAAACATCTATTTTCTCACTAAGGTCAAAAGCTTCTTTTTGAAATCCAACTTGTATCAAGCTTTTAACCAATTCTAATTTGATAGAATCACTATCTGTTTTTTTCCCTTTTTTAAGAGCCTGAAGTGTTCTCTCTCTCGATTTCTTTATTCGATTGTTTTTCATGTATATTTCAGCCAATTCCAATTCTGAAAAAATCTTTAATTGGTTATCTGCAATACTATATATGAACTCCTCTGCTTTTTCGTATTCTTCTATTTGAGCATAGTATATCGCTATTTTTTTTGATGCCAGATCTTTTTCAAAGGAGGATTCGATATCACGATAATAATCCATGGCTTTATCGATTTCATCTCTTTTTAAATAATTCTCTACTAAGGATTCGATCGCTGAGTCCCTTATGTTTTTATTATCTATATGCCTCAAAAGCGAACCGGCCTTTCTAAAAAAACCTTCATTAGAATATGTCTCAATGATATCAGCTAATTGAAGATTTTTTTCCTCTTGAGACTTCAGATGAGAGGTCAACTCATCCGCTTTATTTATCCTGTTCAGTATTATAGAAGCATTGACTAAACACGTTTTGATCCAAGGTATATCGTTATTCTTTTTTATATCTTCTTTTTCGACCAGCTCTATAGTTTTTTTAAAAAGATCGTCTATATCTTCTATCTCAACTTTAGCTCCTGTTTCTACGCAGAGTGCTATAGGAAATATGTCTTTGTTTTCTTCTGCTATCGTCAATGCTTTTTCGACAATGTTATTTAATTCTATTCTAGCTTTTTCTTCATAACCTGCTTCAATTTGGTCTTCAACTATATGAATCGCGGTTATCACTCTTTTTTCTTCTCTTTCTATCTCATTTACGGTATTGAACGCTAATTCGTGAATATTATCTGCAAGGTCATGAAAGTTTCTCTTACCAAATACCGATGCTAAATTTGAAAGTGTTTTGCACCTTTCTTCTAGATCATCGATCTTTTTTGCATATCTCATGGATTCTAGTCCCATCTTTTTACCTAGATAAATTCTTTTATTCTCAAACATCATATCGGTAATCCAAGCTAGGACCAATGATTTACTTGAGTTAGGAGAGATTGAATGTAGGATTTCAAGAGTTTCTTCAAGAGCTATACCTATTGGAACTTTATCTTTCTTCTTAGAAAGATTTTTAGCAATTTTTTTGATTGTGATATCATCGTCTTTCAGATTTGCAAACTCATTCATTGGCTTAGATTTAAGATGGTTTTTGACCCTTTTAAATCTTGTTTTCTAGATCCTACGAACTTCAGATATATGATGCACAAATTTATTAAAGCATTAATTTTACTTTGGACTATGTCTACTTATGAAGAAATGCTGGAGATATCCAGCCAGTTAAGAAATTTAGCTAGAGCAATTTCATTATTATCCTGGGATGAAAGAACTTATCTTCCCGAAGGAGCTTTAGAAGGTAGGTCTGAAACCAAAGCAGAACTATCCCAGATGTACCATAAAAAATTGACATCTGATAAAACAAAAAGGGTCGTGGAAGAGCTGAATAAAGAATCAGTTCAGGCCGAATTGAATGAAAAGGAGAAAGCGGCAGTAAGAGAGATGACAAGAGACTTTGAAAGGAGATACGAAGTTCCAGAAGAATTGATAAAAGAGATGTCAAAAGTCTCTACTAAAGCACAATCTGCTTGGGAAAAAGCTAGGGAAAAATCTGATTTTGAGATGTTTTTACCTCACTTAGAGAAACAGATCGAACTAAAGAAAAAAATGGCGGAACACATAGGTTATGAAAACGAACCTTACGATGCTTTGGTAGATGAGTATGAGCCTGGATTTACAGCAAAGAAAATCGAAAAAGTCTTTGAACCTATGAAAAAAGAATTGACTTCTATCGCTACAGAAATATTTTCGAAAGACGATCCTGGGGAGAATATCTTTGAAGGTAAGAAGTTTGATATAGAAACGCAGAAAAAGATCTGCAGAGAGATAGCTGACCAATTTGGGTATGATTTTGGTCATGGAAGGTTGGACAACGCAGTACATCCTTTTACTATAGGTATGGATGATGATGTGAGGATAACTAACAGATACAATGAAGATAATTTGAATTCATTGTTCAGCTTGATGCATGAAACAGGTCATGCATTGTATGAACAGGGGATACCTGAAGAATTGTATGGTCATCCTCTGGGAAAGGGGATATCCATGGGATATCATGAATCGCAGTCCAGATTATGGGAAAATTTTGTTGGTAGGAGCCCTGAATTCATCGAGTACTTATTCCCTAAACTTTGTGACCATTATCCTAGATTGGAAGATCATAGTAAAGAAGGATTCTATGAAAGAATAAACAGAGTGAAACCTACATTTATCAGAGTAGAAGCTGATGAGGTCACCTACAATTTACATATCGCATTAAGGTTTGATATCGAGCTGGCCATGTTTAGGGACAAAATTGAGCCGGAAGAGGCAAGAACAGTCTGGGAAAACAAAATGGAGGAGTATTTGGACATAGTACCAGAAGATCCAGCAAAAGGGGTCCTTCAGGACGTGCATTGGTCCGCAGGACAATTCGGTTACTTCCCATCCTATGCTCTAGGTAACCTATATGCTGCCCAGATATTCAATGAAATTCATGAGGAAATAGATGGACTAGGAGATAAAATTAGAGAAGGAGATTTTGATGAGTTAAGAAGATGGTTACGTCAAAATATACATCAATATGGTAGAAAGTATCGGGCTAAAGAGATCACTAAAAGACTGACAGGGGAAAGTCTTAATGAAAAATACCATATCGAATACTTAAAAGATAAATATGGAAGTATCTACAATATATAAATAGGATCAATCTGGCTTTACCATCCTTTTGCTGAGTTCCTTAAAGTGTTTCTGAATGGTTTTCTGAAACTCTTCTAAAGTATCTATTAGAAGAGGAGAGATTTTCTGTTTGATACTCTTCCAAATATATTCGATAGGATTGAGATCTGGAGAATAGGGCGGTTGAAAGACTAAGATAATGTTGAGTTGATCAGCCCTTTCCCTGGTCTTGTTTGCCCAGTTACGTTTTGGACCGCCGTCATAATCAGGTTTTAGTCTTTCAATATCAAATTCATCTTCGTTCCATTCTTCTAACCAGTTGTACCCAGTACCTTTTGTAACCCCCACTTCATCTGCAGCATCTGGAACACTTTTTCCTTCATATAGATGGCGTATGAACATCAGCTTTCGAAGGACTTTTGCTTCTAATTTTTTATCTTGAATTTTCTCATCTAGTTTCTTTTTTGATATCCACTTTTTGAGATCTTTCGTTCTCGATTTCATAGAATAGATAATTAATCAATAATCTATTCACAAGATATATTTACAGATCATTTTTTCTTTTGAAAGTACCACTTGTACAGTAAAGCCATGTCTTTAGGAAATAATGCTAATCTGTCCCCATCTTTTATTTTTCTTTCATGGTGTGAATACTCTCTATTCAAAAAGATATGGCTTACTTCATCCAAATCCACGCTTAAATACTTCAAAACGTCTGAGATCGTTTCTAAAGCTTTAAGATCATTTTCGTATATTTCATAAATGCCTATACTAGATTCAATTTTCTCCGTACTTTCTACATATCTCTTCAGATCCCCATACAAAATAACTTTGATTGCCATATTTTTTATCCGCCCCCAACAGAAGGAAACACAGAAATACTGTCTTCAGGTTTTAGTTCTGTATCTAATCCATCGAGATAGATTATATTCCTTCCATCTTTTATGACAGTTATGTTCTCTTTTAATTCTTCGTTATCTCTAGATTCAAATATCACGTCTTCTAGTTCTTCGAATTCAGATACAAGCTCCTCAAGCGCTTCTTTCACATCACTTGCTTCGAATTCTAGCTCCCCAGTACCTGTCTTTTTTCTTAGGGTTGCAAACAATTTTATTTTCACAGTCATGTTTAAAAAAATAAAAAAGAGTTTTATTTTTGTTTGAATACTTTATCTAACTCCACGTCTGATACATCGAACACTTCGTTGTGTGGCGGTAACTTTTCATCTTTCATGTAGTCTGGGAGTCTATCGTCTTCTTTAGAGAACCCTGCTTTTTGGTTGAATTCTCGTTCGGTCTCTAGTACTTTTTTACCGAATTCCATCACATCTTCTATTGAATGATCTGTACCTAAAACTCCATTTACTGTATCTACAACACCTTCCATACCCTCATCAATGTCCATCGTAGCAAAAGCTATGAATAAGCAATAACCAGCGCTATCAATTGCCGCAGTCGCCTGCTGTAAGGTTCTAGAGAGGTCTGCTTTTTCTTTTCCCATTGGATCTACTTCGCCTCCGACTCCGAGGATCTCAGGAGCTATGGCATAACCTGCAGTATGATCAGCTCCCATAGGTGTTGTTGCGTATGTCACACCTATACCTTTGATAGCTCTCGGATCGTAAGCTGGCATAGATTGACCTTTTACCGTTGGAACTCTGTCAACACCAAAAGCTTCAGCAGTGAATTCAGCACCGTTCGCCAATATTCTTCCTAAAGCACTCTTATCATAAATCTCGTCCATCATTTCGAGGGCTTTTTCACCGTCACCGAAATCTAATAGGCCTCCTTCCATAGCTACTGCAAGGGTATTACCCATCTCTATGGTGTCAAGGCCTAGATCATTACATGCTCGATTCAATTCACCTATTGTGTCCAGATCGTAAATGTCGCAATTAGGTCCAAGAGCCCATATAGATTCATATTCTAAAACTCCTACTGGATCGGAACCATCTTCTTTTGTCCATATTTCTGAACATTGTATTATACAGCTTGGACTACATTTGTGAGGATTTTCTCCACCTCTTTCCTCTATCAGTTCAGCTTTTCTTTCTCCTGAGACTTCTGCTGACCGATCATCACTTCCTTCAGAGAAATTTCTTTGAGGTAGCCCACCGCTCTCATTTATTATGTTGACGAGAACTGCAGTTCCATAAGAATACAATGCCCCTTTTGGTTTGGTAATATCATGTTCAGCTAAAGCGTTGGCTAACTTCTTTTTGCCTTCTTTGAAAGTCTCTTCATCTTCTATCTCTATTTGATTTTCTTCAGGTTCTTCAGAAACGATAAATTTAAGTCCACGAGTTGCCATGACAGCTCCTAGGCCTCCTCGTCCTGAATATCGGGAAGACATGCCTTCGGGGTCTGTGTAAGAAATACCAGCATTAGATGCACCCAATTCAGCAGCTATACCTGCCCCTGCTATTTCTATATCCTCTCCGAATTCATACCGCAGCTCTTCATAGGCATTATAAAGTCCTTCTCCGACCCATTGTTTAGCATCGAAGATTTCCGCCTCACCATTTCCTATTTTAAGGATATAGTACTTATCTTCTTTGGGCTTACCTTCGACTATCAATGCTTTAATACCATTTCTAGCTAAAGATCTAGCAAAAGGTGTTCCTGCATTCGATTCTTTTATCCCGCCTGTCAAAGGAGATTTTCCTCCGGCAGATATCCTTCCGGAGTTCGGTGAACCCGTGCCGGTTACGATCCCAGGAGCTAAAATCAATTTATTTTTAGGTCCCAAAGGATGTGCTTTTGGAGGTACTTCGTCGGCGATTATCTGTGATGTTAGAGCTCTTCCACCAAGCTCTTTGTAATCCTCTGGAACTTCTTCACTAGTGATCTTTAAATTTTTCATATCCACCCTTAATATATTTTTAGTAATCTTACCACCTCTTGGCGTTATAATATTTTAATAAGTTAAATATCTTTTGGGACTATTTAATTTCTTGAATCTTATCAAAATAACTCAAAAATATATATAACAAGATGTCCATTACATTATTTGATGTTTCCCGATAAGGTAGTTCTGGCTTATGATTTTTCTGAAGCTATGGATAATCTATTAAAGAGACTCAAAGATCTAAAAAAATTAGGGATAAGGGAAGTTTTTATCTTACATGTTTCAGATATAACTAAGAGCGGTGCACATGGTCAAATCGGGAGGGAAAACCGCAGTGAAAAATTGAGTACTGTAAGAGCAGAGGTCAAGAAGATGGGTTTTGATAATGTAGATAAAGATGTACTATTAGGTTTTCCTTCTGAAGAGATTCCTAAATATGCAAAAAGAAAGGATGCGATGATATTGATCGGTTCTCATGGTCGAGGAGTGATCAAAAAGGTATTTTTGGGAGGAACTGCTTATGAAGTTATAAGAAAAGCTAAAACACCAGTATTGGTCGAGAAAGTTAGGGAAAAAAACCCTCCCGAAGACATAACCAAAAAGATTATTTTACCTACTGATTTTTCAGAAGAATCAGAAAGGTTGATAGAGTTACTTGAAAAATCACCGGTCTCTTTTAGGGAGATATTTCTACTTTCTGTGATAGAGAGAGGAGAGACCAGGCAAGAATTGGAAGAAAGAAGAGAGAAATTAATGTCTCAACTTGAAGATCTAAAAAGGAGATTAAGATCTACTGATAAATTTGAAGCTGTAGATTATAGTGTAGAAGAAGGAGCAGCCTCGAGAATGATCTCGTCTAATGCTAGATCTCAAGGAGCTAGTATGATCTGTATGATAAGTAGAAAGAGAACAGGTATCAAAGAGATGTTGATAGGTACAACTGCTAAAGAAGTAACTCGATTGTCCTCAGTGCCTATACTCCTAGTGCCCGGAGAAACTTTATGAACAACTATAACTTAAAAAATAGATTTTTTAAGAATATTTGTCTTCTTTTTCAGCTTTATTTGCTTTTATAAATTTGTTTCTTTCTTTGTAAGAAGAGACTAACATCATCGATTTTGAATCTTTTACTCCATCTATCTGATTGATCTTTACCGTTAAAAAATCTTTCAGTTCATCATAATTATCGAAGTGGGCTTTGATAACTACATCATAATTTCCAGTGACTAAGAATACATCTTCCACGTTTATAATTTTTGACATTTTCCTAGCTATCTTATCAGATGCTTCCACTTTTATATGGAGAAAAATTAATGACCGAACGGGCTTTTCTCTTGCTTCCTCAAGGGAGGTTTCATCAGATTTATTTCCAACTACCATCATAACCAAAAGTAGCAAAAACATATAAAAAGATTTGCTTAGGTATCTTCCTTTTCAGATTCATCTTCTAGCCTTTCTTCAACGCTTTCCCTTACCTTTTCACCGAATCCAGCAAATTTATCTCCTAAAGGAGAATCTTTTTTATCTTTATCTTCGCTCTCTTTTTTATCTGTTTTATCTTCCTCTTGTCCTTCTTTGTCTTCTTCGTTGGACTCGGTCGAGCTTTTTTCTCCATCCTTTGAGGTGATAGATTCTTCTTCTGATTTGCTTTTTTCAGACTCAGAAGTTTCTTCTTTTTCATCGCCGCTTGCATCATCTTCTTCTTCCTTATCAGATGAAGACTCTTCTATTTCTTTTTCTTCTGCTTCTTCATCTTTTGATTTTGTCAGTGTGGGCAATTCTGTTATCTCTTCTTTCTTTTCAAAAGAAGGAGATCCTATTTTTGGTATCCCAACCCCACAGTTGGGACAATTTTCTGTGGCAAAAGACATTTCATTTTTACATTCTGGACAAACTTTTCTTTTCTCTTTTTTAAAGGGCGAAACCCGTTTATCTATTATAAGTAGGGTTATGTGAGATATAGAGAGAAAAATGAGTAGGCTCAATATCAAATAAGTCAAAATGTCGGGAGAAGCATCGTACGCATGATAGATATGAAGGGATAGTGACCCTCCGATCAAAATATTCATGAGGAAGGATGGTAAGAGTAATCTTTTTTTGATGTAAACTGCTTCACTTGGAGAAAAGTCATAATATTTCAATGATAAGACAGTCAGAAGTAAGATAGCCAGGAAAGAGAGAGTGAGTGATGATAGCCAAGAGAGTTCCACAAGATATGCTGGAGAAAGATAAAACAAGACGGGATGAGCATAGACTGAAGGATAGCCTAAAAGCACGACAAGAAGTTCTAAGGAAGTAAAAATCAGTAGGAAAATTGGGATAGCAAAGGACAAAAACAAAAACAAGCCTTTGAATAAGTTGAACCTTGTGATCGTCTTCCGTTCGACACGATCTTTTTCGACCACGATATCTTTTTGCTGTTTACTTTTCACTTCTTTTTCTAGAGGTTTTTCCTCCTCAGGACTTTCCTTTTTTCTCTTATCTTCTAATATCTCTTCGATCGTTTTATCCTCATCGTATTCTTTTCTTTTTTCTTTCCATTCGAATTCCCCGACATCTTTAGTTAGATCTTCAACACTGATTTCTTCCGATTTGCTATCCTCGATTTCTTCTTCTTTTTTTGGTTCCTCTTTTTGCTCGTCAGCCACATACACTTTTTTTGCATTTTCTAGGATACTGTCTGAGGTATCAAAACTGAAACGATAGATTCCAGCGAGTTCTCTCATCCCTCCATCAACGATTTCTTTTGGGCTTTTGAACCCATTATCGTACAGTATCTCGGCTTCTTTTTTGCTGATACCTGGGATATTAAGTAATCTTTTCAATGCTATTTCTTTTTCTTCACTTATATCTTCATCGAGAGAGACCTTATCCTTTTTCAAAGATTCTCCACATCTAGGACATCTCATGGATTTTGATGAAGTGGTGAATCCACAACTTGAGCATTCGATTATATTATCAGAGATCATTTTTCCCACCACCCGACCCATTCAATATTTTCTTGTAGAATATGTAAGAAGCGATAATAGTGCCTATAATGGCTATGAGAAAATTGAGGGGCGTATAATTATATATTTCAGGTCCGATATCTTCTGCTATTGTTCTTGGTATCTCTCTAAGGCTGGGGTCAGAAACAGGATCTTCTCTGATGAAATTCCAACCTATCCGCAGATCAAATTCGTCCTGATTCAGATATCTAGACGGCCTAAATATGTTCACAATGGTTAGCTTACTAGTTTCATCTTTTTCGAGAGTTAATTCTCTGTTGTGAGATCCGTTCATTATGGGTTCTGTCTGGTTTTGCTTTTCTAGCGTGTCTTTTTCTACACTGATATCTTGAGGCCTGATTATTCCATCGAAAATGGCAAACCCAACATCATTTTTTTCTATAGCCCCATCAACGATCGCTTCTATTTCGACGCTAACATTGACTCTTCTGTTCCTCTCATTCGTTATCTTCAAGTAATCATGAAATCTTCCATAGGTTAGATCTATAGGTTCTTTAGTTTTAGTTTCTGGAAAGTCAGAAACGCTGATCCATTCATCCTCTCTTAGCTCATCGCTGATTTGAACGTGAAAAGGTTCATCGTATCGGGCCGGCACTTCTGGTATTCCAAACCATATAATCGAAGCTCCTATAACTCCTGTTAGTAGGATTATTATGATGAACCACACGGGTATGGTTTTCCATATAATTTTAGAGGATTCCATCTTCATTCCCCTGCTTTTAAGACGGCACATCCAAGGTAATCGGAGTGACCAAATCATTCCTGAATTTTCGCTTTAAGGTGTTTTTGTCCTATACAATCATATATTTGATTTTCGAACCATTAAAAATTTCTCTAAAGATATCAAAGGTCGAATTAGTTTTATAGAGATATCTTCATCTTCAGTCCCTTCATAAAGGTCTAAATTGTTTAGATTATCGTTCATCTCTAATGAACGTTGGTGAGCAGTTACTGGATTTTCGTCTAAGACATCTTGTGCCCTTAATTGGATTGTCCTGTTTATCGCTTGTAATATAGGATAACCATCTTCAACAGCATTATCGTGGTCTTCATCAACAGTTTCCCAAATATCATCGAAATCAAAGCCGTCCATGTTATCTTTAGCCTCAGTCCCAATCATCTCATCTGTTGTCAAACCTTCTCCACCAGCAGAATCCTCTTTTTCACTTGTTTCCGTATCCCAATATGAATCGATCACCCGACCGGCATTCTGACCTTGCCCTTCTGTGTTACCTACTAATCCACCCACTTTTTCCCCACCTTCAACATATCCAGTAGAGTACGAATTGCGAATTTCTCCTCTCCAATCAACACAGCCAGCGAGACCTCCGACTCTTTCAGCATTTTCTGCATAGACATTTCCCAGTGCGTAAGAATCAATCACATTCCCTTTTTGAGAAAATCCTACCAAACCGCCAAATTTATCTCCGCCGTTTTCTGAAATATCGTTTACAGTGACATTGGCAAAACTTCTCCTTATTTCAGGGTTATCTCTCCCACCTGGAGTTTCTCTAAAACTGTTGTGAGAACCTACTAGGCCGCCAACAGCACCTGAGCCACTGACTGACCCATTATATACCGAAGAATTTTGGATTATGGTATTTTCACTTCCTGTCGTTCTGCCAACTAGAGCACCGACACCTCTATCTCCTTCAATAGTAACATTTCTAAGATTTACATTTTCTATCCTAGTATCTTCATCTCTACTTTCTTCAAAACCGATATGACCAAAAAGAGCGGTATTGCTAAGATAGGGTCTATTGATATGAAGGTTTGTTATATTGTGTCCGTTTCCGTCAAAATTGCCGTGAAATTTTACGGTATCATCTCCTATGGGTAAAAAACCTCGTCCTTCATCCCAAAATTCAGTTTCTTTTGCATCGATGTCTTCACATAATTTGTAATAGGCTCCAGGTTCATTTATGATAGATTGAAGTCCAGTTATATTTACTATACAATATGGATTTTCCTTCGTTCCATCGCCTGTTTCAGTTACATTTTCAAGGTCTTGCGTGATAAAATAGGTTCTAGCTCCGGTAACCTCTATCTTCCTTTCTTCAGTCTCGTTGATGGCGACTGTTTTGTATTCGTATAAGGTATTATTTTCCAGACCATCGTCTTCTGTGATGGTCGTATTGAACCTTCTAGTTTCATCGAATTGAATCTTCTGACTGTCGGTTTCGTTCCAATCCTCTGGATCTTCTTCCCCGAAATCATATTCTCTCCATCTAAATGAAACGTTAGCTTCGTCTATCCTTCTCATATGTCTCAGGTTTCCGTTCAATGTAGCACTCGGATTGCTGACATTCGAGGCAGCTTCAGTATCCACTATGAGTGCTTCTTCATCATAATCTATAGGTTGTTCTACCCTTGAGATCCAGATGCCTGCCCCATAGACTACACTAACCAAAAGTACGACGATAGCCAGATAGGCATAAGTTTTTTTTCTTTTTTTACTCTTCATATATTTCCCTATCCAGTTTTTTTAGATTCTGTTGATCAGTTGTCTTCTTCTCCGGTAATATCTCTGAACTCCCATTTTACATTGTGTTCATTCAGTTCAGTCTCTAGGTCTTCACTGAGAGTATATACCACGGTAAAAAATTCTTCATCTTGGGCTGATATATTGGCTATATCTGATATTTCTCCCCATTCCTCAACATCGAACTCCTCATCAGCACCTGGATCAACTATACCTTCTAGGATAGTGAACCCCATCTCATTATTGAAATCCTCCGGTTCTTCGATTTCATAAGATATATTCACGTCCCTTTCACTGTGCGTATTGTTCAGAAAAGCATAGGTATAGTACTGATCTATCGGTTCTGAGTGGTTAAAATCTGCTTCATGTATTTTAGTAGTATCTCTAAGAGTGATGTTTTCCCATTCAGGGTGCCTTTCCTCGTCACTCATCTGGATATTTATCGCTTCGTGGTAATCGACTGAAACTTCGGTGTCCATGATCCATATGGCTGCACCGTAAACTACACCTACTATCAGAACTAAAGCTATGATGATCGCGGGTGCAGTTTTGAAGGTGAGCATGGTGAGGTCGCCTGGTGGTTAATGAGGGAAAGAGGGGTATAAGAGAAGTGATTTAGTTTTACTCGACGTCAGTTACGTCTTCAAAGTACCATTCTATCACGTATCCGTCTACATCATACGGAGATTCATTTTCCTCCTCGTTTCTGTTAGTGTATACTACTGTTCTCGTTTCATCATCACCACCTGTCAACTCAATTTCGATTGGTTCATCTAGAGATTCTCGCTGTACTGAATAATGAGTTTCCTCATATTTTACTCGCCAATCGTATTCACTATCCCAAGACCATTCTTCGATATCTTCTGGACCTACCTCTCCTTCTAATACTACAAATGCAATCTCATCTGTCTCTGAGTCGCCGTCATCATAAGCTGTGACATCGATCTCTATTGTCACATCATCCTTTCCATCTTCTGGATTATCAATTTCGATGTATTGGTGGAAAGATTCGTATGTCAAGTCTGCTTCATGTTCATGTTCATGTGAATCTCTTAGATGAAATTCACCGTCTCCATAGGTAGTTCCATCATCATCTGTTTCACTATATAGGGTTACTAATACAGGCTCATCATAATCCACCGGCACATCCACAGTCAAGAACCATATTCCTGCACCTAGCACTGTTCCTGAGATAAGCACCAACACCATCAGATATACTGGGATTCCCTTCAGTTTGTTTTTCATTTTTTTCGTTATCTCCTCGCAGGTCAGGGACTTGAACCCCTATCCCACGGAATATGAATCAGAAATGGTTTTTTTGAGTATCTGTTACTTCTCTGACTTGCAATCTTATATATTTGAGTAGATATTATAAGTATATTGTGGTCGAAATACAAACAATGATTACCAATACTCCCATATTTATAAATATTCGAACCTGATATAATAGACGGGAAAGATGGTAGAGATCAACTCTGGTGAGGGTAGGAAAAACGAAAAACCAGACAAGGAAGAGTCAATCAAGGACCTAATTTCACTCCCTTCTGTGGATGAGGAAAAAGCTGAAGTTCTTTATGAGAACGATTTTTATTCTCCAGAAGATATAGTCGAAAGAGGTATGAAAGGCCTCTCTGAGATATACATGTTCGGCTTTGAAACTGCAAAGCAGATATTGAAAGAGGCGAGAGAATATGAGAAGGATGAGGAAGAAGAGATAGAAGAAACAGTTTCATCTAAAAAAACAGAAAAGGATGTTGGAGTAAAATCTAAGCAGGAAGGAAAGGAAAAACGAGAGAAGATAAAAAAAGCTAAGCAGAAGGAAGAACCTTTGTTTAGACCCTTAAAATTCAATCATAGTGAATGGAATTTAGGCGGTAAATTGATTTTTTATTCTACAGTTATAGCCATATTATCCAACATATTGCCCTGGGCTAGAGATATGAGCAGTTTTGGCTTTGAGGATGGGACAACTTTGTTTTTGTTGTTCTATATATACCCCTTTATCGCACTGACCATGGACAAGCCGATACATGACTATCTGGGCTATTTGATGGGGATCTTTGGGATACTCTTCCCAACAGTCCTTTACTTCTTTTATCCTGGGAGACCTTTAATAGATGAGATGAGTTATGGCTTTATACTGTTCATCGCCGCTTGCATCATCTTGATCTTAGGTGTAGGAACTTACGAACGATACGAACGTCATCTCTTTGAAGAGAAAGAAATGGTTATAGAAACAAAAGAATGTTCCGACTGTGGATCTAAGATGGAATATGTTGATAATCTGGAAAGGTGGTACTGTGAAAAATGTGATGAGTTGAAGTGATCAATCCTTTCCACCTATCTTTTTCACCATGAACAGACATGGATTGTTCTCATCCCAAAGTTCTTTGAACTCTTCCAACGGGATAAATCCTACACTCCTGTAAAATCCTCTTGTTTTGTCGTATAGTCCATCGTCTTCTCGAGAAGGTCCTAGAGTTTTGACTGTAAGATATATCTTTCCTTGCCTTAAAAGATATTCTTCTACATTTTCCATCATTTTCTTCCCTATACCTCTCCCTTGTAGTTCTTTAAACAACCCCATAACGAAGATTTCAGCTGTAAATTCATTATGCTCCTTCAAAGAAACAAATCCTACCGGAATGTCTCCCAAGTTGACTGATAAAAAATATTTGTCCTTAACTCCTTCAACATAGTCTTCAACAGCTTCTTCGATTCCAAAGTACCCAGGAAGCGCCCTAAGTATGGTTTCACATACCTCACTCTTTATATTTTCTTCAGAAACATTTATAAAATTTATAAAATTTTCGAATATGTCGTTATCGATTTTTTTGTGCATCTCCTCACACTTTCCTATCCACTTTTCTCTAAATTTTTCCTCATTCACTATTCTACCTTCTAGATCTGATATCTCTTTGATCCCTTCTTTTTCACACCAATCTACACATATCATATATTCAAGCCAACCCAGATCTTCATCATCTTTGTAGACCTCAACATTTTTTCTTCCATTTTTCAAAAGTTCATACGCTCTGTGATGACCGTCAGTGAAGAACAACCTATCTCCGATCCGTCGGACAGGTAGGGGTTCTAGGTCTTCGTTCCGCACTTCTAGATTTTTCAACTTATCTCTGCATAGATATAGTTGACTGGGCTGGATTTCACTCAGCTTGATATGCTCCTTTTTCATTTATATACTCTTAGATGTAGCATCAAGCTGGTATATCAGATTTTTCAAAAACTATCAGTGCAGCTACAAATACAATAACCCCAATAATAACGAGCAAAATAAAGTCTTCGATTTTAAAAACATTGTCTAATAATATGGAATTATAGTCCCAATAAGTCGCGATGGTAAAAGTTCTCAAGAAATCGATAGCTTCTACCATATGTCCTGCCATATGGAAAACATATTGTACAAGGATAACTCCAAAAGTAATTCCGATAGCAGACCGGGAGCTCTTGAATATGACTGCAAAAAGCATCGAGATCGCGATGATAACTAAAAATAGTGGCCATGAGGCCAAAATAGACACTAAAAAAGTCAAAGTTCCTACACCTTCTAACTCTCCAATAGAGTAAGCAGAAAGAGTAATAGATAGTCCTGTCATCAATAAAAGAACAAAAAGGAATAGACTTAGGGCCATGAACTTTTCTATCAAGTACTGCTTTTTAGAAAGAGGAGTTGAAAAAATGATATCCATCCTGCGGTCATCAAAATCACTTCCTACACTCTTTACTGAGATATAGGCAAGATACAGCCCTACCAGCAATATAAACCAGGAATAGACCTCAACGGAAAAGAAACCTTCTATCTCATCCATCCTTACATCTTCTCGTCCAGCTGTAAACATTCTAAAGTAAGGTGTGTCCATCAATTCTTCTAAAGGATCGTCAGGTTCAACTGTAGAGTTGATGCCTACAGTGACCATCCCCTGCTCCAGCTCCAAGATCAAATCTTCAAATTCTTCTTCATCTAAATACCCATCAACGTCCTTTAAATCTTCTATAGCATCCATGTCCAAGACAGCGATGACTGCAAAATATCTCTCTTCTGGATCATCTTCAGTATGATTTATAGTAAATATTCTTTCTTCGATTTCATCTCCTACAACTCTAGAAGTAGCCATGTGTGAAGATCTGTCTTCTAAAACACGGTAATGTTCAGTATATTCGTGGAACTCCCACTCCCAAGTCAAATTTATTATCTCTACTTCATCTACATCTTCCCGAATCAGACTGACCAATTCTTGACCCTCTAGTTCTTCTTCTTTGAATTCCTCTTCAACTACTGGGTATAACTGTCCCATCAATCCTACGATAAGCACAACAATAACTAAAAAGATCAGTAACCCCTTCCAACCCTTTTTAAATTCCATCAACATCGTTTTACCGAACATGATATCTTTCTCCGATCCAGTTTGTTGATTTCAAACATAATTCATTTATCATCTCTTTCACCTCATGCTGGAATGTCTTTTTTTTCAAATAGTTGGATCGCTACTAGAATCAAAATTAATGAAAATCCAAAAATAAAAAGAAAATCACTCGTAGAGTAGATCTCGTCAAAAAGCATCGTTTCATGGTCCCAATAAGATACGATAGTGTAAGATTCCAGATATTCAAGCCCTTCTGATATACCAGCTACTATGTTGAGTCCGAACTGAAATAATATTATCAAAAATGAAAATCCTATAGCTTTCCTTGAATTTTCAAAGTAAACTGCTCCTAAAATAGAGACCGAAATTATCACCATAAAAATAGGCAGAGAAAGAACGGATGATAAAATCAAAGCGGAAGAAGAAACAGTATTGAGTTCTCCTATAGATTCCACTCCTACTATCATAACAAGCCCGATGATGGTCAAGAGTACAAGCATGAATAAGCATAAAGTCGTAAATTTCTCCAATAAATACTGCTTTTTTGATAGAGTCGTTGAGAAGATTATATCCATCCTTCTCTCTTCAAAATCTTTAGCAACGCTGTTCACTGAAACATAACTTAAATAAAGTCCTATCAAAAGTACCCACCACATATCCCACAACATCGATATCATGCCCCGTATATCCCTGATATCTGTGCCCCATACTGCCTCAAACCTGTCCAACCTGTCTACGGTTGATTGAATGCCTACCAGCTCCCTGTCTTCTTCACCTTCCCTCATAACTGCGAAGTATCTCTCTGGAGTTTCACCATCAACTTTTTCTAATACTATCTCATGTGAACGATTTTCTATATTTTCCCATTTTTCTAGGGGTACTGTGAAAGTTTCTCTATTGCTCATAAGGACGGCATATATGTTCTCATCATCTTTCTCCTCCCATCTCTCCCAATTCAATCTTACAGTTATATTATCATTATCTTCTACGATTTCGATATCAATGTTTTCTTCTCCTTCTAGTTTGTCCTCAAATCCAGCAGCTACCGATGGATGGGCCTGAATGAAACCTGCTATTAATAATACTACTATTATTAAAAAGATCAACAGACCTTTCCAGCTGTTTTTTAACTCCATCACCATCGTGTTCCCAAACTTCATTCACCATTGCCTCCACGAGAGTAATACGTCAAGAATAGCTGTTCTAAGCTGAATGTTTCTAAAGACATGTTAAGGATATTTTGTTTTGAGATGGCTTTTATCACTTTATCTAAGTTACTCGTTACAATCATCGTAGCTCTCCGTCCATCTATCTTAAAGTCCTCGATACCTTCCATTTGGAACAAACTCGCATCTACTGAGTTTTCGAATTCGACTTCCAATTTTTTTCCCATCTTCTCTTTGAGTGACTCGATCCTTTCTACGACCTGTAATTCGCCATTCCTTATGATAGCAACTCTATCACAAACTTCTTCAACTTCTGCCAATATGTGAGATGACATAAAGATGGTCTTGCCTTTCTCTTTTTCCTCACGCAGTAATTCATAACACTTCTGCTGCATCAATGGGTCTAGACCTGAGGTTGGTTCATCCATTATTATAAGATCTTGATCTGCCATGAAGGCCTGTACTATCCCGACTTTTTGTTTATTACCTTTGGATAGATTACCATATTTTCTGTTCATATCTAATTCTAAACGTTCCGCTAAGTCTATCATCCTGTTTTTATCAGAAACACCACTTTGTGACAACAAATAATTTAAGATCGTCTCAACCTTCAAGTCAGAGTACATACCGAAATCTCCCGGGAGATAACCAGTGTTTCTTCTTATCTCTATCGAATCTTCATGGGAATCTAGGCCAAAAATTTTTACATTCCCATCTGTTTTTTGCAGTAGACCCAAACAAGTCCGAATTGTTGTTGTTTTCCCAGCTCCATTAGGTCCTAAAAAACCCAGTATTTCCCCTTTGTATACATCCAAATCAAGGTTTTTTATTCCTATCACATCTCCATATTTTTTTGTAAGATTTCTTATTTTCATTACAGGTTGTTTTTTTTCCTTCATGATTTATCTCTCCCTCGATTCTTTGATGATTTTTTTTATTTCTCCCTCATATCTTTCATAAATCGAAGTCAAAAAATCATTTTCGGTACCTAACAATCGTTCTACTATCGATGCTCCTGCCATCATATCTCCAAATATGTCTTCAGAGAATGAGTTCTCTATCAGGAACAATCTTCCATAAAGCCAAAATTTTATAGTTTGTTCTGGATAGTTAGTCTCGAATATACCTTCATCTATACCCTGCTCTACTATCTTTGTAAGATATGGAGTCATCATTTCGACCATTTCGGTGTATAGCGGGTAGAATATCTTGGGCTCATCTCTGATCGGTAAGAAAGCTCCTAAAAACTCTTTCTTAGATTTAATTTGAAATGCCACATTTACAAATTCGATGAATTTTTCGTCGGCACTTTTTTTGCTGTCTTCTGTTATTTGTATGAGTTCATTTTCCATCTCATCTGCAGCTTTCATAGCTATTTCTTCTATCATTTCTTCCTTTGACTTAAAATAATAGTAAAAAAGGCCGTGAGAAACCCCTACTTCGTTACATATATCATCTATTGAAGTTTCCTCATAGCCTTTCTCATAAAATAGCTCAGATGCTGCCTCAACGATTTTTTTTTCGGTCATCAAGTCTTCATCCTCCATAACAAACCACTGACTGACTGTCAGTTAATATGTTTACTACTTATTTATATTTTTTGCAAACACCGTCTTCACAATTTACTGAAAAACGCTTCGATTCTTTGCAAAAGTTTCTTTAGTGTGCAGGACTAGCTGTGGATGACGAGGAAGTTATTCCTCAAAGTTGCGTCTTCCACTATTATTCATTTTTTTGTTTCATCCCATTTAGCCCAAACCATTAGGAACGCTGGAAGAACAAAAACCGCTACTATGAAACTGAATAAAAGAGCTAAAGCAGTAATACTACCGAATTGAGCTATAGGATATATCTCGGAAGTCGAAAGCACTCCAAAAGCGGCAATAGTAGTGACCGCAGAACCAAAGATCGCTCCACCCGTGTTTTGTACAGTCATATGCATCGCTTCGTAAAGATCATCACATAGAGACCGTTCTTCTAGGAATCTATGGGAGATATGTATGCTGTAATCTACCCCCATACCTACAGTTAGAGCTGTTACTGTGACGGTCATGACATTTAAGGGTATATCAGCAACGTACATGGTTCCAAGAATCCAAAGTGTTGCAAGACCGACTGGAATTGTAGTCAAAATTCCAACTGGTAATGATTTGTCCTTGAAGTAAAAGACTATACTCAAGGTTGAACCCACTATTATGAGGGTGAGGATCAAAGATTGAATTTGAGTATCTGTTAATTCGCTAGTAGTTTCTTGGGCTAACATGGAATTGCTTGTTATTTTCGGGGTGAACCCGGCCTCTTTTAATGGTTCAACATCCCTTTCTAACTCTTCTTCAAGTACAGCAGCATTATCTAGGTCTCTAGCTATTTTTTCTCCATCCTCAACTAACCTAATTATACCAACTGTATATCTGTAATCATCGTTAATTGATGTTCGATTTAGAACACTTCCTATCGCGTTTCTGCTTTCTTCGAACTCAAAGAGCATGTTGTATAGCTCGGTAATATTGTCGTCAGGGATACCGTTATCGTTAAGGTCACTTGCTTCAAATGCGTCTATTATTGTTCTATTATATTCTGGGCTCCCTCTTGGAGCCGTTCCAAAGTTCTGAAGAACCGTAAGCGGTGAACGAACATCTCCTCCATTTCCTCCTACCATCTCGCTATCTCGAATATTTTTTGTGGTTTCATTTACAGCATAAAGAAACTCACTATTGTCTATTTCTTCTCCATCAATCAAGATATAGGCATAGGATGTTTCAACCTCAAACCGTTCTGATAAATATTTTATATTCTCACTTTGAGGTTGATCTTCAGGTAGAAAATCCTCGATATCAAATGTAGTATCTACATTAGCTGCACCATAAATCGATCCACCAGTTACCAATAGTACAACCAAAAGGACGATCCATGGATGCCTATCTGATGCGTCCGCAGAGGCAGACAAAATACCACATATGAAATCTTGCCCTCGGCTTTTAGCTTTTTTAGCCAGTTGGTTAGCAGAATTCTTTTTATTTTTTTCTTTTTTCTTCTTTTTCTCTTTTCGTTCATCATATAGTTGTACTACAGAAGGCAAGAAAGTAGTCATCAATATCAAGCTAGAAGTGATTCCCACGGCTGCAAGTGTACCGAATTGCTGCATAGCTCCTATCTCACTGATTCGATTAGAAAGGAAACCTATCGCAGTGGTAAAAGTTGTGAGCACAAGGGCGCCTCCCACTGCCAAAATAGCTATGGAAGTGGATTCTTTTGGAGTATATTTTCTTTTTCTTTCTTCTCTGTATCTCATAACCATGTGGATCCCGTAATCTATCACCAATCCTGTTATGAGTATAGGTACAGCTATGATCATAGGATTGAAATCATATCCCATCAACACCCCAAATCCAAAAGTCCATACGATTGCGATTCCCAATGCGCTAAGACTCAAAACAGTTTCGACAAAAGAACGGAACACGATGAAAAGAATTATAACAACAAGTATGAAAGCTATCGGTAAAAGTCTATTCATGCTCCTATCTGCACTTTCGTTTATCTCTTCCATCATAACTTGACCAGCAGAGACTCTGATCTCTGAATGTTCAGGCACATCGTCACCGATCTCGATTATTCTTCTCTGAGCGTCCAATCTATCTTCTCTTTCAACCTCTGGATCCATGAAAATCAAACCAATGGAGCTTTCGGCTCGGATATCTTCAGGGGAGAAATATTTGTCAACAGTTCCTGTGATCATTCCGTCCATCTGGTCCAGCATCGGTCCCAATCTTAGAGCGCTTTCGAACATCTCTTCGGTTTCTTCTACGGCGGTTCTGTTCTCGGTCACTGATTTGAGATAACTCTTCTGTAATCTCTCAGCCTCCCAATCCATTTCAGCCGAATTGTAAGTAGTTTTTATTTGTTCAAGGATTAGTTCCATCTCAGCAAGATACTCAATACCCTTATTTATGGGTGACAAGATCTCTCTTACTGATTCATTCAATTCAGAAGAATCATATTCTATTAGATCCTGGACAATCCCCTTTACATCGTCATCATCCATGCCCTCTAGACGTTCCTTTTTTTCATCGATAGATAGTTCAAGCGAAGGAGGTTCCTCTAACCCATCAATCCCTTCTATATCGATCTGGCCCATCGGTTCAGCTATCCCAAAAAAGCTCAAGGCCATCTTTCGGACGAGAGTTTTCTCTTCCTGATAACCTTCTTCCTCCAACATATAATCTAACATCATCCCCGTTCCTTCTACGAAATTCAAAAATTCATCTAGTGCCTCTTCCAGCGCGGGGGATGGTTCTTTCTCACTCATCTCGAGTAGCCATTGATCTATATAAGCTGAAAGCTCCTCGTTTGTAACTTCTTCATCATCCATCATCCAAATGAGTTCTCCAAAATCTTCTTCATATTCACCCATCACTGCCCAATATCCTGGATTAGAGATGATATTCGACATCGAGATCATAGTTTGGTTCGCACCCAAAAAACCCTCTCCAGAGGGATCATTTTCTAGAAATGTATGCATCAACTCTGTATTGATCGATAGCGAGTTGTACATATGTTGGAACATCTCTGTCTGATTTTCTACCGTAGAATAAGCCCCTCTAGACTGCTGTATAACTAGATTCTCAAAAAAGAGAGTTTGATTCGCCATCAGCAAGTTGCTCGCCAAAGTGTTTACGCCTGTAGGAGCTTCAGGTGTGCCCGCAAGAGTAAGATTGACCCTCTCGTCTTCTAAGAGAGCCTCCTCGAAAATCAACATATCTCTCAACACGTCCACGGTAAAAACGTCTCCGCCATCGGCAGTAAAAGCTACCTGTACCATCTCTTCTTCTCTGCCAAAATATTCTCTGATAGTTGAAAGATACTTCTGTTTGGGTCTGTCAGGTTCGAATTGCTCTTCTTCAGTATCCATTTCCATTCCACTGGCTAACAGACCCATTATCATACTGAAGATGATGATAACAGTTATGATTTTTTTAGGATGCCCACTAACTAAATCAGGGAACCATCCTAGATAAGATCTTTTTTTGTTTTTGCTAGATTTATTCATTTTTAAACCTCATCGCTATTTAATTGATTAATTTTCTCCATACTTTTATTAATATTTCAATATGGATGATTATATCATTATGAGAGCTTTCTCGTACAAATTGCTCTTTTAGTAAATTTTGACCGATAGTCAGTTGATGAATAACTTGCCATCTTATTAATACTTTTTGAAAACACATTCGAGACCAAATCTCAATCTTCTCTAAAAGAAGTGTCTCCAAATTTGATTATTTTTGATTCTTCATCAGAAAAATCTATGATGTTTAAACATCCTTCCTTCAATTCAGGAGGTTTCCATAGATCACGAAGAGGTCTCCCTTCAAAGTAAGACATCATGAGTTTAGAGGCACAGCCATGAGAAACTACCAAGATATTACCGTCATCATTTGACACTATTTCTTTTAAAAAAGATTCTGTTCTACGCTTTACATCATAAAAGCTCTCTCCTGAAATCGGTTCGTATTCATGCGGATTTTTCCAAAAATCGTGATAAATCCCTGGAAATCTTTTTTTTATCATTTTTGACCTAGTACCTTCCCACTTACCCATATTGATCTCTTTGATTCTTTCGTCCTTTTTTATATCAAGATCTTTATTTTCAGTGGCGATTTCAGCTGTTCTTAGTGTTCTTCCCAGCGGACTTGAATAGACTTTAGAAAGCTTTTCTTCCTCTAAACGTTCTTTTAAGGCTTCAGCTTGTTTGATACCTTTTTCAGTTAAAGGAGCGTCTTTCCAACCTTGAAGCCTATTCTCTTTGTTCCAGACCGTTTGACCGTGTCTAATTATATATAATCTACCCATGCATGTGCTAAGTGAAGTCAAATGTTTAAAATTTTTCGGCAAAAAAAGAAAAAATTTAGAATTGAGCTTTAAAATGTTCTCTCAGTTTGTCATCGGATATATTGATACCTAAGATGTATCCCGCTTCATTCTTTCTGTCTAGGTTTACAGAAAAATCTTCTTTATCGAAATATAAGGGATTAAATCTCAACATCAATTTTTTATATATTATCTTTTCAATTTTCTTTACAGACCTAATAGATTCGACTTCTACCACCTCTTCGATGTCTTGGAGAGCATCCTTGATTTCGGTAGAGGGATCCTCACCATGTGAAATTTTCTTTGCAGATTTTTTTAGCTTCTTCTCTGCATCATTTATTTCATTTTCTGTATACTCAGTAATACCTACGTTTTTTTCGATCTTTTTTTCATCGATGGAAGCCTCTTCCGCCGTTTTCTCTATCATCTTTTCATCCGTATCTTCTAAATGAGGTCTCCAATACTCATATTCTTCGATCTCTTCTTGATCATTTATATATTCATCCATTATTTCTTCGAGTTTCTTAGCAAAAGCACAGATATCTTCCCACTCACCTTCAAACCGTAGGCCTGAGTTTGTAAATTTTACCTCCTTCATGGCAATGGTAAATTTAAATTGACTATATAAAATTTGGTTTTTGCCGGGCGTGTTACCCATAACTATAAATGCAAGAGGCTGGTAGTACAATCACGCGTAGTGTAGAAATGATGAGAATGGAGGTGAACTAAATGAAAGGAGAAGTAAAGTTCTTTAATACCATGAAAAATTTTGGTTTCATCAAACCCGATGAGGGCGATGAGGATCTTTTTGTTCATGAAAGCGATGTAGAAAGTATGGGCTATCTGAACGAAGGAGATAAAGTTGAGTTCGAAACAGAACAAAGCGATAGAGGTCCTAGGGCTGTTAACGTTAAAAAGGTAAATTAAATTTTGTTATCTTTGAATCCACGTTTTATATTCCTTAATTTTCGGAACCTAAAAATCTTTTTTTATTTTTAAATTTTCAGATGTTATAATATTTTTTATACCAATCTATGAACCTTTCTACACCTTCTTCTAAGTTAGTTTCAGGTTTAAAATCTAATTTTTCTTTTGATTTAGATATGTCTGCATAGGTCACTTTCACATCACCTGGCTGCATAGGTTTCATCTCTTTTTCAGCATTCATCCCAATACAATCTTCAAGGATTTCTATGAAATCCATCAGCTCTACAGGAGTATTGTTTCCTAGGTTGAATATTTCGTAGTCAAATCTTTTATCTAGACTGGTAATAACTCCATCTACAATATCATCGATGTATGTGAAATCTCTTTTCATATCTCCATAATTGTAAACGTCTATGGGTTCACCTTCAACAATTCGATCTGTAAATTTGAATAGAGCCATATCAGGCCGACCCCAAGGGCCATAAACTGTAAAAAATCTTAATCCCGTACAAGGAATATCATAAAGATGACTGTAAGAGTGAGCCATGACTTCATTAGCCACTTTGGTAGCGGCATAATAGGAAACCGGCCGATTCACATCATCTCCAACTCTATAGGGAACATCCTCATTACCTCCATAAACGGAAGATGATGAGGCGTAAACGAGGTTTTCGATATTGTTATGTCTAGCCATTTCTAGAATGTTGGTAAAACCTTTAAGATTTGATTTCTCATATGCTTGAGGATTCTCCACAGAATACCTGACTCCCGCTTGTGCCGCAAGATGACATATCTTGTCTATTTTCTCCTTTTCAAATATCTTTTCCAATAATTCAGTATTGGTGATATCTTCATGGTAAAAACAAAATTTATCATAATCCTCAAGTATCGAGTTTCTGTCCCATTTTAGCTGCTCTTCATAGTAATCGGTTACACTATCTACACCGATCACCTTTTTCCCCATCTCCAGAAGTTCCCGTGAAACATGAAAACCGATGAATCCAGCAGATCCTGTAACAAGTATAGACATGATTATGTAATAAATTTGATATTATTTAAAACCATGTCAAATCTCATCACTATGATACTAGATTTTTTGGGATAGGTCTCTTTTCTTTGTTAAAATTGACCAGGGATTCCTTTTGCTTGTTCTTCCAGATCTATCTCTTCGCCTTCGATGAATACTTTTTCTACTCTAGACTTTAATTCTAAAGGATCTCCGTCAAATACTACAAGATCTGCATCTTTTCCTTTTTCTATTGATCCCACTCTGTCTTCGATACCACATATTTCAGCAGCATTTATTGTGATAGCTTTCAACGCCTCTCTTTTTTCCATACCCTCTCTTACAGCGTAAGCTGCCAATAAGGGTAGGTATTTGATCGGGTCAGCAGGGGAATCTGTCATTATAGCTACTTTGACTCCTTTTTCTGCTAATATACCTGGAGTTCTAAAGCTCAGTTCCTCCATCTCTCTCTTGGGTCTAGAGGAAAGGGCAGGTCCAAAAACAACTGGGATGTCCTTCTCAGCTAGAAAATCTGCTATTTTATGCCCCTCGGTACAATGTTCTATTATTAGTTCAAAACCGAACTCTTCAGATATTCTGACTGCTGAAGCTATGTCATCTGCTCTGTGTGCATGAATTCTTCCTGGAATTTCATCTTTGAGAAGTGGCAATATCGCCTCTAATTTGAAATTCTTTTCTATCTCTTCTTCTGTATCTTCTTCAAGTTTTTTCATATATTCTGATGCCTCAAAAAGCTTCTCCCTGATGAGTCCTGCAGTACTCATCCTAGTTGATGGCATCTTCTTTTGATCTTTATATACTCTTTTCGGATTTTCTCCTGTTGCCATTTTGAGACCTGTAGGCTCTTTAATTATAAGATCATCTACTATCTTCGATCCTGCGGTTTTCATAGAAGTGAACTTGCCTCCTATGGGGTTGGCGGACCCTGGTCCGACATTTATAGAAGTTATACCTGAGCTGACTGCTTCTTTTAAAGCGATGCCATCAGGATTGATCCCATCTAAAGCTCTAAGATGAGGAGTTATTGGATCATACAATTCGTTTGTATCATCTCCTTCCCATCCTTCTCCTTCTTCAAAGATTCCGACATGGCAGTGTGCATCAATCATACCAGGTATCACTCTTTTTCCTTCTAAGTCTATCTTTTCATAATCTTCTGGTATGTCCAAGTCTTCTCCTTTATCTTCTATTTTTCCATCTTTTATAAGAATAGATCCTTCAAACTCTGGCTGAGTTATAGGATCAATTTTGGCATTTATCAACGCTTTCATACTATCTAAAATCACTAGTGTTAAAGTTTAATAAAAATATTCCTCTAAATCTCAATCTTTTTCTATCAAGTTTTCTAAAGCCTCGAGTCTTTCATCTAATTTTTCTCTTTTTCTCTCCAGTTCCTTCTGCTTTTTTTCCTTTTCTTCATCTATTTCATCTGGTGTTGATTCAATACCTGTAAATGTCCTTATGATTTTGGCCCCTACTTGTTTGATCAATCCTTTTGATTCGAGGCTTTCTATTATCTCTTGAAGGGTTTCGTTTTCAAGCTCGATAATAGAACTCAACTGCTGCAATGGTATAGTTATTTCTTCTTTTTCTTCGTCATCCTCTATCTCTTCCATCGATTTTAGAAATTTTTTCTCTTCAAGGGAAAGTTCCTCGGTACGTTCAATAACTTCTTCGTCCAAATAATCTGTATAAAAGAAATCAGTCACCAATTCTAACGGGATCTCAGTTGAATAAACTAGATCAACTTTTAGCCCTTCTTCATTTTCATGAAATATCTTTAAATTTACTCTTTTGCGTTTGGTAATAGGGTTTAATCTTAATACGTTTTCAGAAGGTATCGTAGAAACGATTTCTCCATTGATATCTTCTATCCTTAGCGTATTGTCTTCCCCTATTTTAAAGATGCCCTCGTTCCACCCAGTATTAGAAGTGGAACCGTTTTCCAATCGATATGAAGTTATGTACCAAATATTTGCGTCTTTAACGATCTGTCTCAATAATCTTTTTTTGAGTATTTCTTTTGCTCTAGTGCTTCTATTTTTGATCAGCCCTAGAAAATCACCTTTTTTAGTTCTGTAATTAAAAGTTAATACTTTAGGCGAGTCTGCTTTAGGATGTTGACATACTCTATCCAAATAATAGATATCATGTACTCTTATTGATTTTCTTTTTTTCTTTTGTCCATAAATTAAATTGTTATCAGTGAGCTTAATTTTCATTGGAATCCAATCTTCATCCTCGTATATATCTTCGCCTGTTTCTGTTTGTTTTCCAGCAGGAATTATAGCTCTTGCGACCCTGTTGTAAAAGAATTTCTTTTGGCCCATTTTAGATGCCGAATTAGCCATATTTATTAACCCTTATCAAGTGAAATTAAATTGTTTTTGTAATTTTGCTAAGGTTATATACGAGAGTTATATACGCCAATTACAATGAAATATGTGCTGTAAACGTACTTATACTTTTCTTTTATTTTTGAAATTTTTACCCCTTCTCAAATAGAAGTTGATGAAGGAATGAATTCAGTTTTGATTTCGAAATCGTCTTCGATGATTCCTTTTAATTTTTTAACTCCGAGTGTTTCAGTGGCGTAATGTCCTGCAAAGATCAAAGCCATGTCCCTATCGATAGCTTCATTATAAGTCGTGTATGTTCTTTCTCCTGTTATCAAAAGTTCAGCACCATTCTCTTTTGCTGATTTTAAGGCTTGTCCACCTTTCCCTGTTAATATACCCACCTTTTTTACTTTTTTATCTCCTTTAATCACATTGGTTTTAGTAGCTAACTCAGTTTCTAAAGTTTTAGCCAGATCCATAACTTTTTTAGAAGACTCAAAGGTCGCCATCCTAGCTATTTTTGTATCGTTGTACTTCATGAAAGGTTCCTCAATCTTTGCTCCTAAGATTCGAGCCAATTCCACATTATTTCCTACTTCGGGATGAATATCCAACGGGAGATGTGCTGCATACAATCCAATATCGTTTTTTATCAATTTTTTGATGATAATATAATCTTTACCCGTTAGAGGACCTAGGCCTTCTCCCCATATCAACCCATGATGGACAAGTAATAAGTCTGCTTCTGATACTACGGCATTTTCCACAATATCCTTTCTTACGTCGACGGCGAAGGCGATCTTTTCCACTTCAGTAGGAGCATCGACCTGAACTCCGTTCTTACTCTCATCTTTGACATCCTCGATGTTAAGAAAATCATCTAAAAAATTGATCAGTTTTGAATCACTTATCATTTCGACACCATCGGGAAAAGAAGGGTAATAAACTACATATCCCTTTCGGTTTATTTTTGGATTTCAAAAAATTGTATTGAATCGGGAGGGGGAAGATAAAGCTTGATCAACATTGAAAAATATTATAAAACATTAATCTGTTTCTCCACCGGTGAAAAGATGAAATATTTGTTCTCAGTCGATATTGAAGGAATATCGGGAGTGGTCTCAGGACCTCAATGCAAGATGGATTCAAAAGAATACGATAGAGCTCAAGAACTGATGACTAAAGAAGCGAATGCTGCAGCGAAAGGTGCCTTTGGTGCTGGAGCTGAACACGTTTACATCACCGATGGCCATGGTAAGATGAGAAATATAATCGTAGAAGATCTAGATGAAAGAGTAGAACTCTTTAGTGGCAGACCAAAATTGCTTTCCCAGATGGAAGGTCTTAGGGAAGAGCTTGACGGGGTAGGTTATGTGGGCTATCACAGCTCGGCTCACAGTCAAGGAACTCTCTCACATACTTACTCAGGTGCTGTAGTAGATAAATTGATGATCGGAGATGTTATGGCAAGTGAGTTCGCTATGAATTCGTTTCTAGCAGCACAATATGATGTGCCTGTTTTCTTCGTAGCTGGTGATGACGAAATAATCAGAGAAGCCAAAGAACTCTATCCTGATATCCCTCATGTACAGACGAAAAAGGCTACCGGGCGTTACAGTGCAAAATGTAGACATCCCAAGATAGTCAGGGAGGAAATAAAAGAAGAAGTAAAAGAGGCTATCAGCGATGATATGGGTAAAATAATAGAACCTGATGATACGTGCTATCATGTTAGATTTAAAGATGCCGGAAAATTGGACAATGTGGAGCTTCTCCCATCAGTCGAACGAACTGGTCCAAAAGAATTCATGATAGATACAGGCGATCTCGAGACAAACTACAAAGTTTTCAGAGCCTCTACGATGCTAGCTACAGTAGATTCCCAATAGAAGAGAAGAGGTTTAAATTTGGATCAGTTCCACCCTAGGAAATTAAATCATGCTTCTGTATTTCGCCGGATCCTAGCTTATATCATAGATAGTCTATTAGTTGTGATATTGGTCTTCATCGCAGGTTGGGTTTTTGCTGCTATCGGTATGATATCATTCCAATATCTTATGAATGGTGGCGTCCTATACGGTGATTTCATCCGGGGAGGTGGATTTTCTGTCTTATATTTGTTTTTTGTAAACGGTCTAATCCTTGCGTATTTTACTATTTTTGAATCTAAAAAAGGTTGGGGAGCTACTCCTGGGAAAAGATTGATGAATATTAAGGTAGTCAACGATTATGGCAGAAAAATATCGATAGGAGCTTCATTTTTAAGGAATCTTTTGAGATTTATCTGGTCGATCCCCTGTATAGGTATATTTATCATTATAATTGATGTTCTGTTGGTGGCCGAAAAAGATGCTCGGATCGGCGATATGTTAGCACAAACAGCTGTGATAAAACAACAACCTACTTCTTACAGGGAACAAATGCAATCAAATAAGGATGATTTCATTTATAAAAGATGAATATCTCTTGCAGAAAAGTAAAAAGTTTATATTCTATGTCTACTGTATGATAAATCAGATATCATGGCTTTAGATTCAGCGAGATGTCATTTCTGCAGGAACTGGACGGATGAATATAGGAGAGTAGGAGATAAGAGTATTTGCAGAGATTGTTTGGATGAATTCATTGGGATAATAAAAGAGGAATTGGAATCATAACTCTATTTCAACATCGTAAATTTTTTCAGCATTTTTTTTATGGATACTCCATATATCCTTTTTTGAGAGCACACCTTCGTCTAGCAATTTGAGCGTTTTTTTAGGGACATTTTTGATGCCTAGTACCGCTCCTGGCCGGTTAGGATCGTCTAGATAATCTGTTTCAAGCAGGAATCTTTTTCCCTTTGAGATCGCTTCCCGCAAATTATTTTCGTTTGCTAGGATAGAGGGGAATAATCCATGATTTTCTTTTTCTTTAACTAATGGAGGGCAATAATGTTTTATGATCTTGCTCCTTTCCAGACCTACTTTATCTGCTCTCTGGCCTATTTCTTTACATATGGCAGGCGTAGTAGATTCCGTATGTAAAACTACAGGACAATCTTTTTCGACGGCTAGTTCCATACCGTATTCCATAATTCTATTTGAGGTTTCAATGATCTCTTCTGGCACATCAAAATGAGGTCTCCCTATTTCTCCCAAACCGACGACCCTCTCTTTCTCTAGGTATTCGGCAGCTAAACCCATACCCTTTTTTAAGATATTTTCTGCTTTTTCAAGTCCAACTTTTTTGTTTAACTCTACAAGATCAGCAGGATAAGGTCCTAACGTGACAAAGATTTTGACATCGGTTTTCTTTTCACATTTTTCCGCCAATCTGACAGTTCTTTTGTAAATAGGTTCGTAACCTTTTTCAAGCCAGTTTCTTAGATCATGATATGGTAGGTGTGATAAGATCAGATGTGATCCTCCGGCCTTTTTAAATCGCTTAACGGCATTGACATTGTCTCCCCTCTCTTGAAGATGGATGTGATTATCGAGGATTGGAAAATCAGGTTCATTCATTGACATGCAACGGATTATACAATACTAGTTTAAGACATTTTTTGATTTGAAGATAATGGTATTTATAAAAAAATGCCTTTTCAGGATACTACCGCCTTTTCTAATACTGAAAAAGTGTTTAATATCACTTCTCGCTTAAATGTGACAAGATCAAAATGATAAAGAGAAAATTGATTTTTACATTTGGTATAATATTAATCATCATCGGTTTGATTTTTTCTGTATTTAATGGTGTTTATTTGTTTGAAGTTTTTTCGAATCCAGAATCAGAAGCCTTACACACGATTGATTTCAAGGATGTCGATGAGGGTGATGAAAGTTTTACCTTAGGTGAGGGGTCCTATGAGGTTTGGATAGAAGGAGAAGATAATGAGTTTGAGGATCTAGATGTAGTCGATGAAGGAGGGATCTCGGTTTTCCATGTCTCAGACCATACCGAGACTATGAGTGAGGATGACCGGCACTTTGAAAAAGCTGGAACTCTAGAGATCGAAAAAGTGGGTAATTACACTATCATTTGTGAAGAATCACATGTCTATTATATCACAGAGCCTCTACCAGGAGTCTTCGAAGTGATAAAAAGAGTAATATTTTTAATAGTATCTCTGAGTATTTTTCTGATCGGTGTACTTATCTTAGTGATATACTGGGAAAAAAGTAAAAAGGAAAAAAAGAGAGATCGTGAATTCTCAAATGGGAGGAGAGTTTAAAAAAATGGACATCGATGTCTTGATTGTAGGTGCGGGTCCTGCGGGCTTGAGAATGGCTAAAAATACAGCAGATGCAGGATATAGAACTCTCGTTTTAGAAAAGAGAAGAGCTATAGGTGAACCAGTACAATGTGCTGGGTTGGTGAGTTCTAGAGTTATCTCGATGACGGAGACAGAGCATGCTTTTGATTTTCCACGAAAAGCTGTTGTCATTTCACCCTTAGGGAATAAACTAGAAATAAAGACTGAAATGCAAAAAGCTGCGATAATAAATAGAAGCAAATTTGATAAAGAAATGGCTTCAAAGGCGGTCAAAGCAGGTGCTAGAATAGAACTCAATTGTATAGTCATCGACACAACATATGATAAAATTGGCGGAAATAGGAAGATCAAATACTCTAAAGAGGGCGAACAAAAAACTATAGATGCCAAGATAGTGATAGGGGCAGATGGTCCTTCATCTATTGTTAGACGTTCTGCCGGGATGTGCGGTCCTGAGGAGATATTAAGTGGAGTACAAGCAGTTGTTTCATCAGAAGACAAAAGTGTTAAAATTCATCTCGGAAGAGACATAGCCCCTAGTTTTTTTTTATATGAGCTTCCTTTCAAAACTGGTAAGTTGATAGGATTGGCTAGTAATGATGGCAAAGCCTATCAACATCTCATGAAGTTTTTGAAAAAAAAGGGATATAACGATAAAATAATTAGCTTTCTTTCGGGAACGATCCCTCTGGGAAATTTAGATCAAATCGTAAGTGATAGATTGTGTTTGATAGGTGATGCTGCCAGCCAGGTAAAACCCCTTTCTGGAGGAGGCATCTATTTTGGTTTAAAAGGAGCAGATATCTGCTCTGAGATAGTCATCGATGCTCTGAATGAAAACAAAATATCTCGAAGGTGTCTCTTAGAGTATCAAAATAAATGGAATAAACAATTTGGAAAGCAAATTTCGAAGGAGATGAAGATAAGGAAAGCATTCAAAAAAATGGATGATAAAGAGATAGATGATATCATCGAAATTTTAGATAGAAGAAAAGTAAGAGAGTTGATAGGGAAAAAGGGGGATATGGATAACCACTCAAAGCTTATACCCTCTCTAATCAAAACGTCTCCTGAACTTCTCAAATTTACTGGTACATTTTTCAAGACTATCTTTTAGATTTGGGAAAGAGTTGTATTTCTCCTGCATATAAAACGTAACTGCTAAGATACCAAAGAGTATAGAAAAGAAACCGAGTGTATATTGAGGCCATCTTGAGATCTGGTCCTCCACCGCAAAAGTGGTTTCAGTTAATATACCGCTCACGTTTACTTCTTCTACTGATTCTTTGGCGAGTTCCCATTCTTCTCTAGTAAAAAACCCTCTAGATCTCATCACTTCTTTTTCTTCTTCGTGATGAAATACTAGTTCAAATCTGACAGAATAAACTCCTTCCTTGGTTTTTTGATCAGTATACACGTACAATTCAAAACTCTCCTTTTCGCCTTCTGTTAGTTCTTCAATACTATAACTCTTTTTGACATCTTCATTGTTGAATACTGGAGGATTTTCTATGTCCTCTATGGACTTTTCCTTTTCCAATTCGGTGTATCTATATATGCTCACATTCAGAACAAGGTCGTTCATTGAAATGTTCTCATAGGGATTATGTAAATCAAAGTGCATCGGTTTTTCATCACCTGGCTCTATTGTAGGTGTCTGGAGGTCGGATATGATCTGATTTGTATATCTAGGGTTGGACATATCTGATCCTAAAAGAGGTGAACTCCAGAGGGGAATTATCAATATGAAGATAACTATGAAAGCCCAATATCTGCACCGCATCTTATAAGGTATTAGATTATGTTACTATAAAATACTTATGTGACCTATGTAGATAAAAACTTAGATGGATAAACAAAGGAAGCAAGCGGTCATCGTGCCAAAAGAGATGGGACAAGAAAGGATAGAGGAATTGAAATCTAAGAATCTATTAGATCCCGATAGAAGGATCAGGCAAGAGGGAGATCAACTGATCATACCCGTTATCAAAAAAGGAAACTCTATTGATACTTCACCGGAGCTTAGGCCAAAAAGATCGACCCCATTCCAAAAAATAAAAAAAGGGATCGAATTGTCAAAAGAAAAAAAGAAGATATTACCAAGAAGATGGGAAAAAATAGGTGATGTCCTTCTTATAAAACTTCCAGAAAAGTTGAATCCGCACAAGGATGAAATAGCAAAAGTTTATGCTAACGTCCTGAATACGAAGACAGTATTACTCCAAGGAAATATTTTAGGAAAAAAGAGAGAGCCTGAAGTAGAAAAGATATACGGAGAGAGTACAGAAACCGTCCATATAGAAAATGGGGTAAAATTCAAATTAGATACTCAGCAACTTATGTTCTCGAGTGGAAATATTGATGAACGTATACGGATGTCTAAATCTGTAAAAAAAGGGGAAACGGTGATCGATATGTTCGCAGGAATTGGCTATTTTACGCTTCCGATGGGTGTCCACGGCGATCCAAGAAAAATATATGCACTTGAGATAAATCCGACCGCATTCTCATATCTGAAAGAAAATATCGCCTTGAATGGTATAGAGGGAACTGTTGAGCCACGTCTGGGAGATAATAGAGATTTCTCTTTCCAAGGAGCTGATAGGATAATCATGGGTTATCTTCATGAAACTTATAAATACATTCCAAAGGCACTTGGATTTTTAAATGGGTCTGGAATAATACACTATCATACGATTTGTAAAGATTCAGGATATCCAGGAGAAGTGAAAAAAGAACTTGAAAAGAGTATAAATATTGGATTCCAAATAATTGAAATGCACAATATTAAATCATATGCTCCTCATATGTTTCATGTTGTTGCAGACGTCGAAATCTTGAAATAGGTGTTCAGATGAAAGAAGCTATGTTTTGGAGAAGACAGGAGGGAAAAGCTGTTCAGTGTGAATTATGTCCACATAATTGTTCTATTGACGAAGGTGATAGAGGGATTTGCAACGTAAGAGAAAATCGTAAAGGTAAGCTATACTCTTTAGTTTACGGTAAAGTAGCTTCGTTGGCTGTAGACCCAATAGAAAAAAAACCTCTTTATCATTTCCATCCCGGAACTAGTGTTCTTTCCTATGGTACGATGGGATGTAATTTTTCATGTAATTTTTGTCAAAATGCATCATTATCCTGTGGAGATCCTAATAGTCCTTTTTTGAAAAGTTATTCCGTTGAAGAGATGGTAGAAAGGATATCCAAGCAAGATGGTATTGCTTGGACTTATAATGAACCTTCTGTATCGTATGAGTTCAGCTTTGATGTATTTAAGGATCTAAAAGAAAGATATGATAGATATACAGTTTATGTTACAAATGGATATATGAATAAAGATCCCTTGGATAAGATAGCTCCATACCTCGATGCTATGAACATCGATATCAAAGCATTTACCGAGAAATTTTATCAGAAAATAGTAGGGGGTTCTCTACAACCTGTTTTAGAAACGGCCAAAAGGGCAGTACAAAATGATATCCATTTAGAGATAACTTATCTTATTATTCCAAAACACAATGATTCTTTTGAAGAGATAAGCAAATTTTCTCGATGGGTGCTTGAAAATTTAGGTGAAGATACAGTCATTCATTTTTCTAGATTTCATCCTGATCACAATATGAGAAATTTAAAATCTACACCGCCTTCTAAGATGAGAGATGCTAGAAAATTAGCTCAGGATGTAGGTGCAAATTTTGTTTATCTTGGAAACATAAGAGCCGATAATGATACTAGGTGCCCAGAGTGTGATTCTGTTCTTCTCTCACGATCTTATTTTTCTTCAAGTAAATTGGAATTGGAATGTGGAAATTGTCCAAATTGTGGACGTTCGATCCCGGTAATAACTTAGAGGGAGATAGACAGAAGCCTCCTCCGTTCAGGGAGGGGGATGAATCCTCAGGAAAGAATTTCCTGCTCTCACTCAGCAGGTGTGCATCGTG
>CAZRSB010000003.1:0-75820 GCA_964602715.1 uncultured Thermoplasmata archaeon
AAGGGGGTGATTTTGCTAATGACTTCGCTGAGCGGGTTTTCGAATTGAAAGTCTTAGATCCCGCTATGGGAAGCGGTCATTTTTTGACTAACGCAGTGGACCATTTGGCAAGAGAGATAGTTAATGCTCATCAAAGACAAGCAGAAGAGGAGGGGGCGGAAACGGTTGATGAGGAGCACGACATTCACTGGGCCAGGAGACAGGTAGCACAAAAGTGTATCTACGGAGTTGATTTAAATCCGATGGCGGTAGAATTGGCTAAGGTTTCGCTCTGGTTGAGGACACTTGCAGCACAGCAACCGCTGGCATTTTTGGACCATCATCTGATGACGGGTAATTCACTGATAGGCTCTGACATAGAAAATATAGAAGAGTTAGACTCGGGTAAAGATAGAGAAGATAAGGATACCGCAACGTTAGAAGATTTTGGTATGACCTGGAAAGGTACCATGAAGGATCTCATGGGCATCTATCAGGACTTCATAAAGATCGAAAACCAAGAATTATCGGATATAAAGGAGATGGAAGAAAAGTTCCATGAGTTCGAACACGAACCGATAAAGGAAAGGTTAGAAGCAATGGCAAACGTACATACTGCACGGGAGTTCGGTGTAGATGTCCCTGATGATGCCTTTACCAAGATGGCCAGATTTATAGATGATGAAAATAAGTGGGATGAGATTAATGAGGAAGATTGGTTCGGCGAGGCGCAGGAGTTGGCTGAGGGAAGGAATTTCTTTCACTGGAAATTGGCTTTTCCTGAGGTGTTCTACGAGGATGAAGGCGGAAAGAAAGAGGATACTGGATTTGATGTGGTGATTGGGAATCCGCCTTATGGGGCTAATCTCACAAAACAAGACAGATCTTATCTCCTCAATAATTTTAATACATCTGAAAAATATAAGAATACAGGTCTACAGTTTATAGAACTTTGTGATACCCTAACAAAAGCAGAGGGGATTTATGGTCAAATCGTTCCTAAACCTTTATCATATTCACAAAAATGGTCAATCGGTAGAAACCTCATATTACCTAAACTTAAAGTCGCTATAGATGTAAGTAGAGCATTTGAAGGTGTCTTGTATGAACAGATAATATTTATTGCAGATAAAAAAACGCATGATGATTCATATCTTACAGCCAAGGGTGATGAGGGTGGTTTTAAATCTACTGTTATGGTTGAAAAAGAATATTGTCGGGACCTTGATACATTAATTTTGAATACTAAAGAAAAATATCTTCATATCTTCCAGAAAATCACTTGGAAAGAAAATCTTGGTGACATATCTAAAACTTCACGGGGATTACCGTATCAAAAATATAGAACTAATTCTGGATGTCCGGTTTATGGTGGAAAACATATAAGTAGATACCATCTAAAATCTACTAATGAATATCTGGAGGAAGATAAAATAGATGAGAGCAAGGACAAAGTTCAATTTGTTAAGCAACCTAAAGTTATCTCTCAAAGGATAGTAGCGCATGTAACAACCCCTACAGACAGAATAATAATTATGTCTACCCTTGATAAGGAAGGTAAACTGACATTAGATACCATAGAGAATACTGTGCTGACAGATGACGAATATAGTTTAGAACTAATTACAGCCATATTTAATTCAAATTTATTTTCATGGTATGCTTATGAATTTATATTCAGTAAAGCCATAAGGACTATGGATTTTGATGATTACTACGTTTCTAAATTCCCTATACCAAAACAAAACTATCAAAATAGTTTACTTGAAAAGAAGGTAAGAGAAATTCCAGATATAAAATCAAAACACGCAGACTTAAATTTGAATTTAGAAGATTATCTTAGTAATTACTCTGAAGGAAAATCATTAGAAGACATCTATAATCGTATTGAAGGAATTTCAGATACTATTTTAATAGATACTACCGCTGATAGAGAAAAACTGAAACTCGGCAGTATAGAATTTGAAGAAAACAAAGATGAACTCATTCTAAAAGTCTCTGCTCGCTACAAACCCGAAGATGATGAAGAGTTCACTGAAGATGAATTAGATCAGTGGGGTTATACAGAAACTGAGTTGATTCCAGCGATGAAGTTCACCGGTGATGAGATGGAATTGGCTTTGATTCGTGAGTTTACAAAGTTGGCAGTAGATGAAGGGGTGGAATCGGCTAACTTCTATGAAAATGCAACCAAGAGAATCTCTATTCTTGATCGGTTAGAAAACCTGACTTTGCCTCGCCTGAGTGATGTAGAGAAAGGCTTAGAAAAATATCTCAAAAAGAAAGAGAAAGCAGAAGAACTTGAAGAAGAGATAAAGGAAACGGACCACACGATCGATGCGATTGTCTTTAATCTGTATGAACTAACGGAGGCTGAAGTAGAAGTGGTCTTGTATAGCCTGGATACTCCGGAGGATGAGAAGGAAGATATATTGAATAAGTTTAGGAATGTCGATAACTAACCCTCAGATTACCCATCATCTTCTTTATCATCTTTTTTATCTTTCTTTCTTTTATCTGTCTTCTTGCTCCCCGTTTTTCTTTCTCCCTTTTTGCCTTCTTTGTCTTCTTCTTTGACTATCTTCTTAGTTCCTACTTTTCCTTTTCCGTTGTCATTATCTTTATCCTTATCATCATCTTCGCCCATATTCTCACCATAGTACAACTATTCCAACTAAAAGTAGGAAGAGAATAATACTTATAATTAACGAAATTAATGCCCCTTTAAGCCATTTTGTTCTTTTATTATACTTCCTGAAATTAGCATTATATACCTTGAATAACCCTTTCAAAAATTCATCAGTCACATGATCATTAGAATCCCCACAGAGTTTTTTCAAATTCTCTTTATCGTCTATAAATTCCAATTCATCCCATTCTCTTTTAGGGAACACCTCATAAATCAAAATGCCAATCCCAGAAACCAAAGAGAAAATATAACCTATAAATATTAGAAAAACTCCTTTATTACTGCTCATTTGGTCGATAATAATTTCCCATCTTTGAAGTATAAATGAGATCATCCAAGTTGCTAAGGATACAAAAACTCCTAACAAGATATATCTTTTTTCTCTTGAATTATTAATATCTTCAACTAACCTTTCATTTAATAGATTCATTTGTGTTAATAGTGTTTTTTTAGTTTCTATATCCCCCTCTAACTCACTTTCAATCTCAAAATCTGGATTATCTGAACACCCTAACCACTTCCCTAATTTTTGAAGCAAACTACTACACATAATTAGACATCAGTATTATATGTGTTCAACCTAAATAAGATTTTAGCCTACTCAACCATGGAATAATAATAAATAGAGTTGTTCGTTATCTGCCATAGGGGATAAAATGCCAATTCCTGATGAGAAATTAACTGAATTGTTTGAAGAGTTCAAGGAAGCCGAATCCTCAGAACTTGCAGAGGGTCTTGAGGATAGAAAATCTAGAAAGAGATGGGTAAGAGAAAAATTCTCCGAAGAGAACATAGAGGATCTAGGTGAAGGGGATATTAGAGAGGTTGTTAGAAAGATATGGGCCTTCCAGATGTGGACAAATAAAGATTACCTCGTAGATAAGATAATGGAAAAAGGTATAGAGGAACTTCAGGAATCATTTCTAAAAGCATTTCATGGCCATGACGATTTAGAAAGAGCATATGAGACTCTTACTGACATACCGATGATGGGGACCGGTGTGGTATCCGAAATACTCACTTATTACTACCCGAGCAAATCCGCTATTTGGAACCGCAAAGCCAAGGATGGTTTGAAATTGCTGAATTATTCCGATAGACTCTCTTTTTCTCTAAGCAAGATCACTCTACCCTACGATGAATTTGAAGAGTTCATAGAGGTGATGGGTGAGATCAAGGACTTATTAGAGGAGAATGATCAAGAAGTGGATGATTTCTTAGAATTGGATTACTTCCTCTATTACGTGACGGAAGAGACCTCACTTGAGAAAGAAGTTGAAGGGACAGAGGAGGATAGAGAGGAGATCGAAGATTTTGACCATGATCAGATAAGAGATACTTTACAGGAGATCGGAGATGGTCTTGGATTTGACGTAGACAGCGAGTATCATGCCGCTCCTGGCGCTCGAATAGATGTAAGGTGGAGTACAAAGGTAGCAAATTTAGGTAGGATAGCATACGCTTTTGAGGTCCAAAAAAGCGGTAGTAGAGATTCTGCTATTCTAAACCTGCAAAAAGCCAAAAACGCCGATCCCTCGCTCCAAAAACTGGTCTTGGTATCGAATGATGAAGAACTGGAGAAGTTGAAAGATGAGATCGATGCTGTTGGAGGGGAGCTGAGTAAGTTTGTTTCATACATGAAGGTGGAAAAAGTCTTAGAAGTATCAGAGAATCTCCATAACCTCAAAGAAATATTGCAGGATGTAGGGCTGATGGAGGAAGTCGGATAACTAATACAATCTGGATTTTTTAGAGGCTCCGTCTATCAAAGAGTTCAATATACTGACCTCAAAGCAAAAAACACGGATAAAGTCGAGAAATTTATCCCTTTATTTAATCGATCTCGATGGTAACTCCCAACCTATCCCTTAACATTTTGCATATCTCGCTATATTTTTTCATAGAGAAACCGCCATGAATTGCTTCTCTAAGTGAACCTTTATCTAAGATATTTGCTAATTCATCTTTTGGAACTTTTTCTTCTATTTTTTGTATATTCGCATTCCGTTTGAATTTCCACCAGTTTGATTCTGGTTCGACTTTAAATTCTCCTTCAATAACAGCCATACCATAAATAAACACATCTGCTTCTTGATTTGGTACATAACCACTCATTATCAAAACTCTATCTCCTTTTTCAACTTCTTCTGCAAATCTTTCTACCTTAGCGGGGCCTTTTGGTTTATCTGTTTGTCTTTCAATTTGGTCTTTTATCTCTCCAATAGAGGTATTATCATCCACATTATTCACAGTAAATCCTATTGCTAGAACGTTTTCATTTACAAAATTGTCCCAGTGATCTGTCTCTTCTGTTTTGGATCTTGTTTTGAGAGTCCAAAAGTTAAAATCTTCTTCTATACTTTCCGTTCTCCGCCTCTCTCGATTTTCAAATTGTTTTACTGCGGTATCGAAATTTATCTCTTCTGATTCATCAGAATCAAACAAATCGTCAAAGTAGTCCTGGAGATTTTCTATAATCTTTTTATCAGTATCATTCTTCGAGTCGAGTAAAATACATGCCTCACGATTATTATTTAACCCACTATAAGTCAAATTTGCAGAACCGATGATACATTTTTTATCCTTTCCGTTGGAAAATATCATTACCTTAGAATGAAATTTTCCAATTCTATTGGGATATTCTTTAATCTTTCCATCTTCTATTTTCTTTAACTTTTTAGGGTTGGTGGGTGGATATTCATCAGAGACCAGTATCCTTACATTATCAACATTATTGATCTTCTCTATAACCTCTTTCTCAGGAGAAAAATAGGCACTTCCAATATCGACAGATTCGGTCCAATCGATTAAATCTTTTATTTCCTTACCTATCTCATCAATTATTTCTCTCAAATCAGCCACCACTATTCAGAATCTTTTATTAGTTATTTAAGACTTCGGGGGTATTCATATGGAGAGATCAAGGGTATAGACTCAGAACAGATATAAATAATACTTACTCACAACCATATATGATATTTTAACGAACCCTGGGATGTGATTATATGACAGGTGCTGTATATGAGACTACCGGCAAAGTGAAGGAAGATATTCTCTGCGAAAGTTGCCTTGCAGACAAATATGATGTAGACATGAGTAATTACAGAAGTTTTGTCTCGAAAATCTCTGATAAATCTTGTGAAATATGTGGGTATCCGAAGAAAAAGAAGTCCGAAGAAGAGTGATTTAATTATCCTATTATCCCTTGTTTAACAGAAAACTTTCAATATTGAGGTACATCTTTTCATCTCCAAATATTCCTGATATAGTGTAATAATTTCTAAAAGAATTTTTTAAACTTAGAGTGATTTTAAATACTTGATTTCTATGATAGTATCAAAGATCCCGGAATTGTCTGTCCAGTTCACCGGTGTTTTTGGCTTCCTCCCAGGCAGCAATTTTTCTATGTATGATCCGTTTGTCCCTTTCGACAGAGGACATCCCTCTTTGGGTGAGATTTTTAGTGAACACTCTGAAATACACATCTTCTTCAGCATCATCCATTATGTAGTTGATCCTTTCCATAACCTCTTCAAGAGTCGGAGCTATGACGATATATCCTTCCCCAACATTACCATATGGTGGACACTCAATTACATGACCAGATTCTTTGGGAGTAATGTCCTCATCATTCTGCCATACCTCTGCCATGGCTATTATATCCACGGTGGATTTTAACTTATTTCTAATCCTACTCGAAACGAAGTCGGAACCTATTTGAAGAAACCCTGATTTTCCTTCACCAATCTTTTGCAGTTTAGCTTTAAGTTCATCAATCTTAGTTTTGCATTCCTTAGGACTTAAATTCTCGTATTCACTATGTGATTGAGTCATGGTTAAGGTATAGATGTTATTAGGTAAAAATTTTTCTAATATCAAGGCTGATCGAAATTTAGAAAGCAGTTGTGAGGAGTTAATAGAGGGCCACCCTACCAAAGATATAGAACGTAAAAGGATACCCTCTAAAGAGACAAATATAACGCCTTTAGCAAATGCTCCCGAGCCGATAAGAAAGAAAAAACAAAAAGAGTATGATAAGGAATATAAGGAGAAAAAAGCAAACGAAAGGAGGGTGTTCTTAAAAGAACAGATAGCGAAGATAGAATCAACGATTCAAGATGTTAGAAATGACCTTAGCTATACATATTATCTGAAAAATGAACTGAGCAAAAAAAGATAAATTTAAAACTGACACTCCGATTTCTCTATAAACTCCAATATGAAGAAATCAAACAGAGAGAAGGACAAGCCACGTTCTTCTTCCCACGACCGCATATCATCGTGGGGAAAGAACTTTCACTTATACCGATTGCCCCGCCGATGTATAATCCTTTCACAAAAATCCGTAAACCATATATATTGTTAATTGAATATTTACCTACCAAATAAGTGAAAAAATGGCAAAAGAAGGTTTGACGAACGAGGAAGAAGAATTGATAGACAGACTCATAAAAGCAGGTATTCAGAAGAACACGGCACGGACACTGGTTTTCGTTGCCAGCCAAGACGAAGCCAAAAGCAGAGAGATAGAGGATGCCACGGAGCTGAGACAGCCGGAGGTATCCATATCGATACAGGAACTGAGAGACCACGGATGGGTCAGTAGGCGGAAAATCAAGAAAGAAGGAAGAGGAAGGCCAGTTCACGGTTATCAGCTAGATAAACCGATGGACGAGATAATCAAAGAGATAGAGGAGAAAGAAAGGGAACGTATAGCAGAGATTGAGGAGAACTTAGAGGAAATCAAAGAACTCGTTGGATCATGCTTGTAGATCCAAAACAAAGAGCATTGTTTAGTCTTTCTAGAAATCTACGTGATTAGTTATTTCAAAATCAGGCTAACATTGCCTTTTCCGTATAGTTTTTTTCTCTAACCCTACAGTGGGTATTAGGTACATTAAAAATTCTTGGATTATGGGTTCAGTAGAAAACCTTCATTTTAGCCGATCTAAAGTTATAATAATCTTCTTCTTCGGTTTTATAACAACCTGTTTTTGCCCTAGATAGCCAATTATTACTCCTTATTTAGAGGTTTTCTACAGAGCTAAAGAACAATAAATTTTTAATATAAAGTTAATAATGAATTACCAATGCCAGAATATAAAAATCAACATTATGTTCCACAGTATTATCTAAAGTTTTTTAATGACGGGAATAATAAGATTTGTGTTTATAATTTTGATAAAATGGATGAATTTATGGTACCAGTCTCTAATGTATGTTCCAATACTTACTTTTATGGTGAAGGGAACATCGAAGAAAGTTTGAATGATTTTGAAACTCAATGCTCAGAATTGATTGAAAAAATAATTGAGAATGGTAATTTGAATAATATTAGCAATGAAGAGTACACTTTATTATTACAATTTATCCTATTCCAAAGAAGAAGAACAAAAAAGGCTAAAAACGAGATCGATGAAATTGTACAACACTTTTTCAGAGAGATTACAAAATATGGGGTTGAAAGCGGAGAATTAGACGAAAAAGCCTATGATTTAGCACAGAAAGGAAAAATTAGACTAGAACATCCTATGTTTCAATACAGTCTATTATATGGTCCACTTTTTTACAGATTAATAGCCGATCTTGAACCTCTATTAATTCAAAATGAAACAAAGAAGGACTTCGTTATAGGAGAACATCCCATAATATTTGATAACCCTTTATTTAAACATACGCAAATTCATGGTGGGATAGGACCGCTAAATAAAGGGTTGGTTATAATATGTCCATTAAGTACTGAATTTGCGATATTATTGTATGATCCTAAATCTTATAAGTTTGAGTTTGAAAATAGGTTGAAAATCAAAATTAAAGATCCTTTAGTGATTAAATCACTTAATATTTGTCAATATATCTATAGTGATTCAAATCTGTTCTATGGTCAATGTGGAAGAAAATATGAGATGAGAACTATTCAAAAATATTTTAGAGAAGATAAACAAGAAGAAATGTCTAAACACATAGAATATACTCAATCGAATACTAAAAAATCGTTTTTACAATCAACTTCAAACCCTAGCGATTCTACACCTTATCTACCGTTCCTAAAAGAAAAAAACGGCGTCGAGTTTAAGTTAGAAAGAATAGAAGGTTTAAGTGAGGAAATCCATAAAGAAGTTTTAACGTATCTTGAAGATTTTTCTGAGTTATCAGAAGACGAGATTAAAAATCTATTCTTCACTTAAATTAATAATTCGACGGGTATTCTCTCCTGCATTTCGCGATCCTGCTACGGTCGATCATTCCGCTGTTCATTGCGATGGTGATGAAAGAGAAGAATATATGATGAAAAATTGATTACAACTGAGTCTAAACGATAATGTATCTCTAGATAATATAAAAAATAGTAATTAAATAAGAGGGTTTTTAAACATCGCTGATTCCATGCTTATGAGCACAGTCAACGTGAGCATAGTCATCAATCTCTTCATAATAAGCTGGAGTTCCTTTTTCTCGTGTTTGACCTTCACCGCAGAATTTACAAGTCCTTCCCATTTTATATTGGAATGACTTCTTCATTCAAATAATTTTTGAGACCGTTGTTTTATGATGTCAAATTCATAATGAACCTCTACATTTTCTTTATAAAAAATTGGAACAGTATTTCATTTTCCACCTACTCAAACTCGCATCTCTCGCAATCCATCGATAGCTTCGGCACCGGGGTCTCCATCTTCAGTATGGCGAAAGAGAATAGTAAGGAGTAAGAGCACCCAGAGGAGTACGAGTGAAAGAGATTTTTTCTGTGCTGTAATAGGTCATTAAATCACATCTGGGTCTACTGATAGTTTAGTTACCAACATCGAACAGGAAACCGTAATCATTATGAAACACCTATGTGTTTACATAGGGAGGATATGATGCGCAAGAACACTATGCTGACCTTGGAGGAGAGCGTGACAGAAACGGCCAAAACCATTGGTATAAATCTCAGTCAAGTGGCCGAGAAGGCCATAAAAGAGAGGATTCAAGAGATACTAAGACCAAGGGGAGAGGGGGTTGTTCAGATCCCCCAAACGGAAAAGGTGGTGCTAAAGAACGTCGGACATTTCCAAGGTGAGAGGGAATTTGAGTTTTCGAGCGGCGTGAATATCATAGTCGGGCCTAACGCTTCAGGAAAAACTACCATAATCGATTCGTTGAGAGCTGCCTATGGAGATGAAAGGTCTCCGACGAAGAACCAGTTCATGGAGGAAGAAGATGAGAGCTGGGTACGTGTCGTCCCTGAAAACGGAGCAATAAGAAGGAACGTTGGAGATGAGATCTCGTTCCCGCAGGGAGATACTTCTGAAAGGCTCGATCTAGAGAGATTCGAGGGCTTAACCGAGGACGTTAAAGAGCGGCTGAAGTCTAGTGAAACTGAGAGAGCCCTATCAGAGGGAGATAGAGTTCTCAAGGAGATCATCCTCCAGTCGATGGCCACGAGAGGTAACGAATGTTATCTTAGAGATGGGACGTTGGCGATGTTAGATACAGAGATGAAAGAGATGGTTTTGGATTTCCTATATGAACAGGAATTTCAGGTCATACTCACTTACCCTGAGAGAGGGGAGGAAGATAGCGTGATAAGTTCAGAAGATCACAACTTGATAGAATTGGGAGAGAGGAGGTCCTAAAATATGTCAAAATTCATTCGCCCCCTATTAGAGGGTTTTAATTGTGAGAAAAAGTATTACATCCCCCGAGAGTTGAAAAGGAGGTATTGATGATCCCTTGGTGAAGATCATGTCAGGAAAAGAAAAACAGGGGTTACACGATCTTTCTGAGGAAGCGATGGACCATTTTATAGAAGGTGTGGAAAAGCAGGAAAATGGTCTGTTAGAAGAGGCTATAGAAGAATATGAAAAAGTGATCTCTATCGAAACAAACGATGCTTCAACAAGGAATGATAACGTAGATGCTTCTCGTAGAAATGGAAAGTCCGGTGAGGAATCCCAGACCTATGATAAGGCCCCCTCTATCGAACCAAAACTCGTTAGAGTGTGGGGCATCAAGGGAAAGGCCCATTTTGAAAAGGAAGAGTACGATGAGGCCATAAGATGCTTGGACAGAGCCACTTTAATCGATCCCAAGTACACCAATATGTGGATCCATAAGGGAAATGCCTACTTTGGGAGGGGAGAGTATGATGAGGCTATTGAGTGCTACGATAAGGCTACTGCTATCGAAGCCAAGTATCCCGAATACGCTAAAGTCCTGAACAGCAAGGCCGAATATGCTAAAGGTTGGAATGGAAAGGGAAAAGCCTACCAAAAGAAAGGTAAGTATGATGAGGCTATTGAGTGCTACGATAAGGCTATCTCTATAGATGCTGGGGGCGGTATAACATGGGAGATCGATTCTGAGCATGCTATAGCGTGGAATAATAAAGGAAATGTATACAAGGAGAGAGGTGAGTACGATGAGGCTATACGATGCCTTGACAAAGCCACTTCCATCAAGCCAGAGTACACTAATGCGTGGATCAATAAAGGAGTTGCCTATGATGGAAAAGAAGAGTACGATGAGGCCATACGATGCCATGAAAAAGCGATCTCTCTTGATTCTGAGAACGCTGGTGTATTGAATAACAAAGGATTGGCCTATGAGGGGAAGGAAGAGTATGAGAAGGCTATAGGCTTCTTTGACAAAGCCACATCCCTCGATCCTGAGTGTGTTGGAGCATGGATTAATAAAGGCAATGCCTACAGAAAGAAGGGAGAGTTTGACGAGGCGATCCGCTGTTGTGAGAAAGTTTTATCCCTAGATTCTACGGATCCTGTAGCTTCGGCCATAATCTGGGCTTCTAAAGGGATGGTACATCGGGATAATGAGGAACTAACAGAGGCGAAAGAATGTTTTGAAAAGGCTCTTGATCTCTTTCCAGAGTTGTCAGAAGTTGAACCTGTTTTGTCTGAGGTCAAAGAAGAACTAGCCGAAACGTGAAGATTCAAAAACGTGGAGAGGAAAGAGAGGCTTAGATGTTAGGGGGGATTTTACCTTCCATCCAAAGCATCAGAAAGTCGAGCCCTCCCTGATAGTGATCTCTGTATTTCCTCCAAACATTTACTTGATAAATGTTTGAAAGTAAACAATATAGAGATTCTGGATGAATACATTACGTTGGCGGACAAGAGATCAACAGGAGGCTCAACATGGTTAATCAGAAATAGCCTATAATGTCGTTGAGTCAATAAAAATTCATTCCCCAAAATGTTATATTCTTTTCATCATTTTTACTCGAAAAAGAAGGTGAGTGGAATGAAAAAATTGGAAAAGTATCTGAGAACCGATACACACCAAATGAAATTAAGTGGCTATGCCTACGACTCGGTGGGAGAGTTGATAGAAAATAAAAATATTTCGAGAGGGATATACGAAGGTTGGAAAAAAACGGGGTTGATCTCTGAACCTGAAGATTTCAAAGAAGAGGATGTTGGAATAACAAAATTGGAGACCGAGATTGATTTTCTCGCCACTTTGTCCAACTCAGACTTGAGTTGGAAGAATATAAGTGAATTTCTTTCTGAACTCTCTAAGCCTTACCATTATGAGATTACTGGCTTATTTTATGATATAGGTAATGATAGGTTCATAGTCAAAGAAAATCTCTTGGAGGAAGAGTTGAAAAAAACTCGTGTTAGAGAATTTGAGGAGATTAATTTTGAAGACTTTTTACGCAAAAAAGAAACGAATTATGAGGATTTAAAAAAGTTAGAAACAATTGGCTTCCTCACAGATTTGCCCTCGAAGGATACAATCTTATCACTAGATGAACACAAAGAGGTCGATTTTCTCTGTGATTTATTGGAGAGCGGTTTAACTTGGGATAAAGTGAACACTCTTCTTGATAGGCTTGAGAAACCATACCAATACGATTCTAATGAACTATTATATAAGATTGAAAATGGAGAGTTCCTCACTAAAGGTGATGTAATAGTAAATGAAATTAAAGACCAAATTATTTCTGAGGAGTACCTAAAAGAAAGAATAATGGATGAGCATGAGACTGAGATTATAGAAAGCACACTACATAGTCTTCAGGAGAATCTCCAAGATTCAGAATTAGATTTAGTAGAAGACCAGCTAACTGAGGTTGGGGAAAAAATTATCTTTAGATGTAGGGAAATTCTAAATGAAAATATAGAGGAGATCTACGAAGAAAGAACCAAGGAGTTTGAATTAAGAAAGGATAGAAAGAGAGGTTTTTAAGTCTCTCTAGTCTTATTTAAAGGGTCAGAGATAGAGAGAGATTAACTTTATGCTAACATTATATCCACTAATTAGGGATGTTGGGGCTTCTGATAATAAATTAAATACCGGAGATCTTTAAACCCTAGGTCCTCTAATCCAAGGTCATGGCTAAAGATCCTCTATCTCTGTTTTTTAAGAGGCTTTGTACCCTTGACAGTTATCGCAGTACCATCTTTCAAATTCTTCGATAAATCGTAGAGATTTACTACAGTCTGGACACGGCGGGGAGCCGGGTTTTGGATCAGGTGAGTTAGGCTCAGATGGAGTTCTACATCTCCGTGAATCTCTAGACTTTTTTGGATCGATACCAGTCTCTCCAGTTGGCGAGTTTTCAGGTGAGCTTTCCTCTTTTTTTTCTTCGGGCGCATGTTCCTTATCCTGGTCGCTCTGGTCGTTCACCTCGATCTCTTCTTCACTGCCTTTCTCTTCGTCTATCTCTTGGGAGTTTTCCTCATCGAGTCCATCTTCCTGGACATCTACTTTTTCACTTTCCTCTCTGAGATCCCCTTCTTCACTTTCTTCAAGAGCCTCTTCTTCCTCTACATCCTGCTGTTCCTCGTCTTCTTCACCTGCATCAGATTCATCTTTTTCGCTTTCTTTTGTCTCTTTGGATACCTCTTCATCTCTTTCTTCTTTAGTCGGGCCCTCGCCTGGTTGGAGCGTGCTCTCTTCGCTCTTCATTTTCTTCTCTACTTCATCTTCTGAGATCTGTTCTTCCGATTTCTCAGACTTGCTCTTATTGTTCTGGATCCGATCGATGATCTCTCTGCGATCCCTGTTTTTCCTTTTCAAGTCCCTATCATTTTTCCGGTGCCATTCCTTTCGCTCTTTCATCTCATCTCTATTTGGTGGTCTGTAAAGTAGCGGAGCGTCCTCCACGGGGGCTAAAAAAGGTTTTCGAAGTTCTTTTTCTGAGAGGGAAAACCCCTCTTCTAGATCTTCTTCAGCATGCATGCTATCAATAAGTACTAGTTCGGATAAACTATATAAATGTTTTTAATTCTACATATCACTCCATAATTATTAGCCCCTAATATTTAGATAGCATATTAGGCTCTAATAATCTGCTAAATTCATCCTTTCCAGAAGCAATCATCACAAAAAACGCACCTCTTTCCTTCTAAATCTATTTTATATCGCTCTTTACACTCTTCAAAACCTTCTTGTCGCCCCTCTTCACGGGCTTCTTCTATCTCTTTTTTGAGATCTAGACTATCTTTGATGATCTCCTCCAGCCAATCTTTTTTGCTCATATCTACTTCCTGGAGGAGTTCCTCCAATTCCTCTTTCAGTTCTCGATCAACTCGGAAATTAATAATCGGATTTTGCTTCTCATATTTCTCCCTGGAAGGCGCTTTATCAGCCATTATAATTATAACATCACCTGCTCTATATAGTTTTTTTGTTTTCTACATAGTTTACTATATGGTTTTCCATACAGTTTTCCATATGGTTTGCTGTATGGTTTTCCATATCGTTTGCTATGTGCAAAGGGAGATTTTCTCTTATACTCGATCATCTCCTATAAATTCTCTGGATAGCGATTTTAGTCAAGGCGTAGTAGGGGTACACTAAAAGGTGCACTATTCCTCGGAAACCGCCGCATGCGGTATATTATACCCCTTCATTTCACCCCTGCCGGCCCCAGGGGGGATGAGGGGTCCCCAAGGGACGAGAGGAAAAGATGGAAGGAGGGAGCAGGGAAGACAGAAGAAAAGCCGGAGAGGAAAGAAGTAGGAGTAAGAAGAGAGGGGCGAGGGACCGGCGGAAGAGGATGAGATAGCAGGCGGAGATGAGAAAAAAGTATAGGTAGAAATTAAGAAAGTTTATATTTTAGACGAGCACTCTTTATATGTCAGACAGACTGGAGGCATTAAAAATATGCGAGAAAGCACGATGAAAAGATCATCTGTGAGGGAAGAATTTGATATGGTGTTCGAAGAAGAAAATCTAGAAAAAGCAAGAGAAAGTCTTCAGAGGAAGATAGACGAGCTCGAAGACAAAAAGAAATTGGGAGATGCTCACTACCTTCTAGGATACATTTGCCAACGAGATGAGGACTATGATAAAGCCTACGAGCATTTGAGAGAAGCGGAGAAGTTGAGAAGAACAGTCGATGATAAAGAAGGGCTGGTAGAGACTCTCTCCTTCCTAGGAACTGTTGAAAAAGAAAAAGGGAATGAAGAGAAAGGGTTAGAAAATTTAGCTGAAGCGGCAGGTCTAGAAAGGGAACTAGAAAACTTCGAAAGTGCAGGAACATTCTACGCTATGCTCGCTAATGGACATGATGAATTGGGTAGAACTGATGAGGTCCTTCACTATCAGAACAAAGCGATAGAGATGATGGAAGAGTTAGATAAAAAGGGCGAAAGCACCTTGAATGTAGAGGCTATGATTTTCACCAAAAAAGGTGGAGAAGAACTTCGAGACATCCATGGAAAGCGTATAGAGGCGTTTAAAGAGGAATATGAAGGTGAATCAGAGGTGTTAACAACGTTTGAAGCCTTCGACGAGATGGAAAACTCCTTGTCAGAGTTGAGGGAAGAACTAGACTGATCTGCAACGTCTTAAAACCTTTTGAATCTTTAACCCACTAGGGCAATATAGAGGACCCTAGGGATACGACAAGTTAGAGAAAAAATAAGATTTTGAAATATATACTTTAGCCTGATTCATAATTTCAACCGTAATCTTCAAAATTTCTACTTATATAGGGGGCCTGCTCTTTGGGCTTCAAAGGTTCAGTCCTATTTCCTCTTCTAACAAAGAATTTTCCCTTTCCTTCTCTTTCTATAAACGAGGGGGTATCTGCATGTTCAACTTCTATTAAGCACACTTCCTTACCATTTACGGTAAAGAAAGAAACCTCAATATAATCATTGAATTTTTCTTCCATATAGGAAGAAACTAGATTGAGTAGATGCCGTTGGAAAGCTTCTCTTTTTTCTTCCTCTTTGAACGTATCATAATCTTCTTCTAGACCGTAAACTTCTCCATCATTTTTAACGCCGATTAATAAAGTCCCTCCTTCTTCTGAGTTCAAAAATCCATTTATAGCTTTCATCGATTGATATTCCACATCTTTTGTTCTCATACCTCTATCTTTTATATCCGTACGAAGGGTGGATTTAAACTCTAAATTTTGACCTTCACCTTCTTCGATCAACAGTTGGACATTTGTATCTTGTGCCCTTGAATCGATAACATTGAAAGTTATCCCATCCAGCTCTTCTTTGAGAAGTTCTTCGAATATCTTTATCCTCTTCTCGATAAATTCATCGAGATATTTATGGCCCAATTCATCATCCCGGCACCAGTCAAGTATGGCCTTGGGGATTAGATGGGTTTCTAACACCTCTTCAAATCCTTCTCCATCATAATCTTTAAGATAGTCAATTGGATTCTTGTCACTGATCTCTAGATTTGTAATCTGGGGAATATAAGCTATGTTCATAAGGCTGTCTTCGTCCAATTCATTGTCACCAGGATAATCCTCTACAAATCCACGTGGAAAGATATGATGTAGGTTTGGCTTATCTATTAAATGATAATATACTTCACTTATCACTGATCTATCGTAGTGTTTCCAGTCTTTTGGATCCTGGTTCGATAAGAGGGACAAAATAGCTCTAGAAAATCTCCCTCTATAACTGTATGATGATTCTCTCAGATCATTCCTATCCAGAATGAAAGGTTCAAATTCAAATTCTTCTCCCTGTTTGGCTTTCTCTAACTCTTCTAAATGATCATATCGAAGATGTCTTGTGTGCTTCAGTTTCTCTTCATTGTGGAACGAATAATACCAGAAGTACTTTTTTAGTAAATCATAATCAGGATCATCGTTTTCGTAGAAATAAGATGAGATAGTTATGTAGAAATATCTGTATGGGATAAGATTTGGACCTTTCAAATGAAGATGGTTTTCAAAGAAGTCAAAAGTATCCCTAAAGGCTTCTTTCGCTCCATCCCATACCTCTTCTATTTGTTTTGCTGTGATATTATTTAGATAGGTGTCAGTGATATTGTGGACACTTGCATCTTCTATGTTCTGTCTAATTATCATCGCTAACATCTGAAGGTATGTTTGATACCCTATTCCGGAAAACTCACCTGGTGTATTGTCTTTGAAATCATCTATCATCTCTCTCAGATAGAAACCGCCCTCTGGATGCCCTTCTTGCCTAAACGTTTTAGCTACCACTATGTCAAATATGTTGAGAGGTTCACCTTCCTGATTTACTCTCTCAAATATTTCACAGACCTCATTGGTCTCTATTCCCTTCAATTCAATAAATGGGATCCTGTAGTTATCCATCACATGCTTTATCTTCCTCAAATTTTCCCTGTAAGGATGTTCGTAAGAAGTATACCCTAGATTATGTATATTCCTTTCAATCTCATTATAGTTCTCCTTTATATCTTTCAGTTTTACGATCAGTCCCTTTTTGTATCTTTTCATCTTTGGGATGTTCTGCTTAATCTCTCCGCCTTTGTCGTCTATCTCACCCCAACATAAGAAGCGTTTTTTATACTTTGAATCTTCCTCGTCTTCTTCCTCCTCCACCGTGAGGTCAACGTACATAGTGGGCTCAAAGTCTCTTCTCCACTCCCCTTTAGCCCCATATAGGGAGGTTAGCAGGGCTGTTGTCCTTTGCTGCCCATCCAATATATATTTGAAGTCTGATTCTCTCTCAGAATCGTCGATCTCGTGTCCCCCGATCTTCCTATGTTTCTGCAGTTTTACATCTGTCTTCCAGACCAATATGCTCCCAATCGGGTAAAATTTATAGATACTGTCCCACAACTTTTTCACATTGTTCTTTTCCCAAATAATTTCCCTCTGGAAAGTGGGAATCTGATATTTTTTGTTCTTCAAATTTTCAAGATATGTCCCTATAGAATCATGAGTGGGTTTGATTCTATCTGCATCTTCCATGGTATAATCACCTATTTTTGTAAAGCTAAACGATTAACAACATAGAATATTTAAAATTAATCGCCGTAATTAATTTGATAAAAGTGTAGAAAACTACTCATTAAAGTTTCATCATCTATTCCGTTATTCTCACTTGCTACTTTTCTTCAGGCAGGAAACTTCATAAAATCTGTGTGATTTAAGAAGAAGCTAGAAATATGAATCATTCTAATATATACTTATATGAGTGTATATTCCTCACACTCTACCGGATTTATGAAGGTGATCTTCACTTCTTTATATAGTATCACTTAAGTTTAACAGATGAAACTCGAAAATCGACGGAGAAACAGGAATTTTTAACGATTTATCCTGATTGATTTTATTTTTTTCAAGAGGAAGAAAGAGTATTGAGGAAGAAAAGGTATGAACGGACAAAATCCCTAACGCACGCACGCATGCGCATTACGTAACATGTCCGGACATATCACATATAATAATACTATACGCGATCTGTCCGAAGTCCTATCTAGAGATCAGTATCTACTTTCTATACCGTCTGGTGGGCGTGGTCCTTCCAACGGACTCTGATAGGGGCTTTCCCCTTCCAACTCTGTATCTCCTCCTGGGTTTATCCCGTTCAGGCCTTGATTGATCCATTTATAGGCCACTCCTTCCTTTTTTTTGACAAGTGTATCAGTTTTCTCCTCTAGTTCATTCAGGCATCGTCGCACCTGTCTCTTTGACAAGTCGATCTTCTTTGCAATCGTCTTAGTGGTAAACTCTTCTCTTTTTTTCGCCTCTGAAAAGACTTTCTTCATCCCATCACTCCAAATATTTATGACCCCTGGTTGTGTCTCGTGAGGGACCCAATCAGGTAAAGTGTTCGTTTCGACATACACAACCGCTCCTTGTCCGTCTCTCCCGAAGCGCATTACTGCTTGAAGAGTGGCATTATGAGTCATATGCCGATAGATTTTATTCCCAAAATCCCCATAGTCAGTATCCTCCCCTCTCCCTTCTCTTTCTACTCCCTCGTTTTGGTAGGCCCCCCATTTTTTGATGTAATCGTCTCCGCAGTGATTCGATCCGATAACCACACCCAATCGCTTTTTTTTAAGCTTATTTGATCCTTTCAGATTACCGTAGTGAGTGTGATCATCGACGAATGTGAGCAATCCTTCTTCTTGGTATTGGTCCTTTGCTTTTTTCGTGGTGATCATAGAGGGCCTCTGATCATATAGTTCCGTTAGCTTTTGAAGAAGGAGCCGATCCGACTCGATGTTGACGTAATTCCCTGAGGAGTAGGGTTTCATGTGCTCAGTCGTGCGGATAAAATGATGATTCAATCCTTCCTTGAGGTATTTCTTTCTTTCACTGTCATCCAATACCTGACGATGTTCTAATCTTGCACCACCAAGAGAAATTTCCCACATCTCTTTAATGGGAGTTCCATCTAATGCAATGATTTGCCTGCAGTAGTACAGATTCGGGGGTTTCATGACGTGAATTCTGTTAGTCGCTCGGTTATGAAGAACGGTGAGATGCTTATTTTTATCAAAATAGCGCTTACGCTCGTATCCGTTGACCGTATTATCTTCATCTCCCACCATTTCAAGGAGGGCATGAATCACTGTAGGGGTAAGTGAATGTGTTTCTTCTGAGTCAAGGACCCATGTTGGGGTTTTCTCCTTCATTCCATCGAGATATTCGAGTGCTTTTTCCCGCCTTTTTTCATCATCCCTGTTTTCCAAAAGATCGGTAATGTTTTGGAAAGGGATCCTATCTTCGTCCTGAAGGTAATCCGATATGGCTTTTTTTAATTTTTCCGCTGAAAATTTTTCCTCAAAGGCATCCTCGGGAAATTCATCGAATACTACTGTTCTCTTTTTCGTAACTTTGGGAAGATGAGCACATAGATAATGCCCTATCAGAACATCGTAATATTCCGGATCGAAGTTCCAAGCCATGCTGTACGGACATGCCCCATCCTTTTGACACGGAGGAGAGCAGTATTTATGGATCTGTTGTGGGGTAAGCCCTCGTTCATACCAATCTTTTACCTTATCTTTCCACTCTTCACCGTGTTCCCCTGTTGCTGTTGGACAACTCTGAAAAAAAGAAGGTAGCCGTTTATATGAGAGGTTCTCATCCTCGCACCACTCTTCTATCTGTTTATACTGCTCTTTATGTCCCCGATCGGTAAGAACCGTTAGGGGTGTGTGTGTTTCTTTAGCGGCTTTGATTATACCGTTGCTCTTCCCTAACGAGGGTAGTGCATCGATGAGGATGTTTTCTTGGCTTTCTAACGCATCTACAAGGCAGTCTAACGTTTTTTTCCGTGCTTTTTCCACATGCCTTCTCCGTGGTCTGTCATCTATGAGGATGGGTTCAACAGGTAAATCACTTACATCATCAGGCTTGTTCACTGAAACTAATAGATCTGGTTTTGGAGATCCTTTTTCGAGGATGGGAATATCATATCCTCCCTCACTAAGTCCCTCTACGGCTTTCCAGAATGTCCTCCCGTCGAGTTTTTCAGCAGGAGTTGATATGAGCCCCACTCCCAGCGCATACGCCTTGAGAGGACCACCGCCCTTATCTACTTTGTTATCTATGAACCGATTTTCTCCTTCAGGGATTGCACAAGATTTTCCGCTTTCACTCTCCCGCCAAGAGGGGTTGAAGGTGATTTCGGATGATCTGTTCGAGGTGTCAAACTCGTCGGAAGCGTACTTTTTGACGATCTCTTTTACATCGATCCTATTAACAGCATCTACTACATCACACCAGTTATCGGTAGTTTCTAAATCAGCCAGGTTAATGTTCTTTTTACGACGCTCTTCCCGTCTCTCTTTCCGATCTTCGGTAATTTTTTTTCGCCGTTTTTCTTTTTCCTTCTCCTCTTCAACCCAAGTCTTAAGGGCAACTTTCCAGTCCCCTTCGTAGAAATCTGGAAAGAGATCTGAAATCATTTTGTCGAGTGGTCTATGGTTTTCGGGAACTGTGGTAAAATCTACACACCATTCTTTGACCTTTGAAATCAATTCGCTGTCTACGTCTTCCTTGCGAATCAACTTGTACTCCACGGTGGCAGTATCTATTGGATGGACCACGCCATCTATTTCTTTGTGTAAAGAGAGAGGGCCTTTATATTGCCGATTCTTATTGTTAATCGCATCCATTTTACAGATTTCTTCTGCTCCATCAACGCTTTCAAGAACTTCAATCCTCTTTTTTTTAATCCAGTCATTCATGCGGTCCGTCAATTCATCGAATATTTTTCCCTTGCTGTTCAAATCGCTAATAGGTGCAGTGACGCCTGGAGCAGTGAATATGTAAACTCCTCCAACAGAATCCAATAGAAAGACGTGATCCTCTCCTACCAACCTCTCGAATTCTTTTATCATCTTCTCTATCACTTTTGAGAATATTTTTTTCTTCTCAGAAGGAAGGGAGCGCTCTTTATGGGCATCCTTTAGGTCAATATCAACGAATAAAGCAGTGGCATAGATTTCATCATAATTAGGCAGAGGTGATTCCCCTCCCTCAAAATATGTGCCCCCATCGGTACTTTTGCATAATTTCTCTTTCAGAACATCTTTTTTCTGGTAGTTGAGCACGGCGTAATAGTGTCTGTCGATCTGATCTGCAAGTTCTCCAGCATCACCTCCCAAACTGTAAGGGCGGCCCCGATACTGATATCCTTCTTCGTAGCTTTCGATTTTCTTAGCCGGTCTTTTGTGGTACCACCCATAGTGATCACTGATGCCAAAAGTAGTAGTCTCTTCCATCCCTCCTAGAGCTTTGAAAATCGGGATCAATTTTTGGTAATACTTCCTGTGCTCACTCCTTTTCCGTGTCATTTTCAGGTTGTTCGATACTGATCCTTTCTCTCGCCAGGAGGCAGTCCTGGACGTGCCTACATCTCTTACAATCCCCAGTAATCCGATCTGATATGTTTCTAGTCCTCAATATTTCCAACTCTCTTTCCATCTCTTTGATAGCGTGGACCGCCAACCTTGCCTGATCGAAGGTGAATCCTAGCCCTTCTAGCATATCGATCAGGATCTTGAAATCAAGAAGTTCAGATGGTCTGGGATGCTGACATTTATCAGGGAGGGGAAGTTTCTGGACGGCTTCCTTTCCAGCCTGTTCTATCTTTTCTTCCTCTTCAGATGTTAAGGCGTAGTAATTCTTCTCTGTCATATTTACTCATCTCCACTGTTGGCACTTTCTTTCTTCTTTTCTTCCTCTATATCTTCTCCAGCCTGCTTTAGAATCGCTAGTGCCATCGCCCGAACTACAGTATCTCCGTGTTTAGCCAGTCGATGGAGTTTGTCTTTGTTCTTTCTGACGTATTGTTCAACATCATTCATCCTCATCACCATCATTCATTTCCTTTTTACTTAAGAGAAGAAATATTCCTTCTCTCACATAACTACTCAGAGAATTACCTGTCTTTTGAGCCCGTTTTTCCAACTTTTCATAGGTAGAAGGTTTCAATCTGACAACGATCCGCCTTTTCTTAGACATCGTATCGGTACACCTTTATAGTCACATTCATCGTAATCTTTTTCACAGATGGCCGATTTTCAAGATTTGAAAATAGGTGCTTAAAGTGAAATTCGAGGTTTTCAAAAGATGAAAAAAGAAGAAAATGAAGAGAAAATTTTAGACGTTTTAAGTTTCGGAAAAAACCCAACCACGCGTTCTTGGGAAATTTTGATGATAATATCTAATCAAGAAAAGATCGGATATAGTCTCGATACATTAATGGATAAACTTGAGAAATCCGGTAAGGATTACTCTAAGCAAAATGTGAGGAGAGACATAAAAAAGAGACTTAAAAAAGGTGATTTAATTGAGGTAAAAAAGGAGAAGAAACCACAATATGGAACACCTCACAATAGGTACAAAGTCACATCTAGGGGGAAAATAGTTGCAGAGAAATTAAAAGAAATCAAAGAGATATTGACCAATTTTGAAAAATATGAGGTAGAAAAAGATCATGAAAAATGGATCGAAAAATGGGTGGAAGAATTTACCAGCATGATAGATAAAAATGAATCGGTTGAAGATTCCGAATTAATTTCTAAATTGAAGGACTTAAGGACCTATATTAGGGATAATGACGCCTATATTGAAGTTTTTGAAAATAAAAGATTGTTAGATATTTTATGGGATTATATGGAAATCAAATCCCCTGCATACGAAGCAACATACACATTTAGGGATAAAAAACAGTATGTAGACTATCAGCTTTCTGCGTTCGTTATATATCTAGATATTCTTAAAGAAGGATTTGATCTAAACTTACCTTCTTTCCCAAAACAGGAAATGAATCGGATATGGGAAATTATATTTCACTTCTATATCAATTCTGAAAATTATTCTTACATAACCGATACTAAGACTAAAAAGAAAATTAAAAAGAGAGTGAACAATATTGTATCCACAATATTTACAGATTATTATGGGGATGGAAGATCAATTGAGGAAAAATACCTTTTAGAACTTCTCGACGTTTTGTTTGATTCCTCCGGTAATATAGAAGATTCAAATCTTCGAGATATTCTTGTTAATAAAATAAAAAACAGAAAGGATATGGAGTTCCTAAAGGAGCAGATCGAAGAGGAAATAAAAGAACAAGATGATTCAGAGTGGTTAAGAGAAATTCTAAGAGATGGGGGATACATCGAACTCATATGATATTGGTGTATTCTAATCAACTCTATCTTTCAATACTTTCTTGAACTCTTCCATTATCTCTTCGTTTTCGTTCATCAACTTTACCATGTCCATGAAATCCTGCATATCATCTAACACTTCTGGCTTTTCTTTTGCAAGTTGGGTAAAATCTTTGCTTACATCTTCTTTATCCTCTTCTATCTCTTGAGCGGCTTCCACACTTAGCGCTTGTCCACATCGCTGACAAAATTTAGCCTCGGGGGAGTTCTTTTCTTCACATCTAGGACAGTCTATAGGTGATAATTCGGCGTTGTCATCCTCTTCTTCCTCCTTTATCCCATGAATCTTGTCATATGCGTCATCTATATCTCTTCCGCTGAGATGCACATATTTAGAAGGTTGATCACTACCTTGGACCCATCCAAACCATTCACACATCATCGCCTCTGTGAATCTGGGGGCTAAAAATGTTGCTCTACTGTGTCGAAAATGATGTGGATTTACAGGCTTATTGATTTCTGCCTTTTCCGCTGTAGTGTTTAATGCCTTGAGTAAAGTTCTATATTCGGCTTTCTTTCCGTTATTTTTTGTACCAATATTGACCCATAACGGAGCACTATCCTCATCCCTTTTTGGATGTGAATTTAACCACTCTCTCACATCTGGAATACTGCTTACTAACGGGAGCCTTCTCGGGCCTGTCTTTCCGTTTATCACAATTTTCAGTCCGTGTTCACGATCCTCAAAATCCCCAATGGTCAGATCAATAATCTCACCGATTCTAGCGCCTGTTTCCCAGAGAAGGCTGATTAAACACCGATCTCTCGGGTTGCTAGCGTGATTTATCAACTTACTCACATCATCTTCAGTCAGCATTTTTTTCGGTAACTTACCGTTATTCTTTTTCTCTGTAGTATTGATCCAATCTACTTTATCTGGATATACCCCATCATTCAACCACTTATAGACTACTTTTAGAACTATCTTATACTGTCTTTTAGTGGCATCAGCAATATCTCTAGAGTTTACCCAGGCTACAATCTCTTCTATTTGTTCTCTTTCAGCGCCTTTCAAGTCAAAATCGACATGTTCTAAGATTTTTTTCAAATGTGAGAGAAGTTTTTGTAAGTGAGCATCTGAATAGTCCTGTAGCATAAGATGCCTATGATATTCTTCTAAGAGTCCTTTGTTTCCTTCAGTTACTTCGTCATTCTCTTTTACCTTTTCGAGGATTTGCTCATGCCGCCCCTCATAGTCTAGGAGAGTCATACTAATAACAATATACCTATTCTATAAAAGTGTTTTGAACTGTAAAGTAAATGGACGCTGGGTCCACTAACAAATCTATGATTTTTAGTGGGCATAGAGAATGCTCTAACATTCTCTTGGGTCCACTAATCTCTGATTAGTGGTAAATCAGAATCTTTGATTCTGACGGGTCCATTATCATTACACGTCATATTAGTCCAAATAAAATCCTTTATCAATAATCATACAAGCATATGTTAAATTCAGCATTCTAGAATAATATTCATTCTACTCAAAATTTTTGTCTGACTAGTAAAGATTACATGTAATAGTAATAATCTGGATCTATTTCCACATTTTTTGCTTTAGACTCGGCTAAGATACCTTCTACTGAATAAGGCATTCTTATAGTGACGGTTCCTTTTTGCAAGAATGAGAAGAGTTCCAGTCAAGTTTTTTAAATGACATGATTTCTTTACAAATATATCTAATAGTGGAGGGATTTTTGCACACATTTAGAGTGAAAAATACTTTATTTCTTAAAATTATTAGTGAAATAGGGTGGTAATGCGATGAAAGAAAAATCAAGATTGGGAAAGGAAAAAAAATCTAAACCTAAAAGAGGAAAAGATAGAAAAGATAAGGCGGATCATATGAAGAAGAAAGCTAAATATGACAAAAAAATTGCAAAACAGGAAAAGAAAATAGGCAAATATGAGGGTAAAATAGAAAAATATCGAAATAAAATAGAAGATTTCAAAGATAAAATAAATAAAGCAAAGGCAAAACAAAGAGAAGCACAGCAGCTTTCAGGGAGAGCACACAAGAAAACCCAATCGAAAAAAGAGAGAGGTGACAGGGAAAATAAGGCTAAACATATGAAAGAGAAGGCAAAATATGATAAGACTATCGCAAAGCAGGAAAAGAAAATCGGTAAATATGAAGAGAAAATAAGTAAGTATAAAAATAAGATTAAAAAATATAAAAAGAAAAAGAAAGATGCTTTGGGAAAAAAGAAGGAACTGAAAAAAAAATCTAATGAAGAAAAGAAATCTATAAGAAAAGACTCTAATAAAGAAAAGTAATAATTTTTTGAGAGAAAATCATTCTGTTCATTTTGATAATAAATATGCTTGATTCAAAACGATCTATTCGCAGTAGTAAAAGATTAATAGGTGGAGAATAGATATGAAAAGTAAAAAGGGTTCAGAAACATAGAATTGATACCTAATAGACATCATGAATCCTAAATAGGAAGATATCTCAGGAATTATGATTTAAACCAATAATTTGCTTGATGATCTGTACTGGTAATGACAATCAAAAAGTAAATGAATACGGATCTTATTGCATTTTATACGGCTTAGATATATGGGTGACTAAAACTCTCCCTCCCTTGATACTTCCTTTACTAATGAAATAAGGTTAGATATGATGGATAAATACTTACAAGCGATCAATATCACAAATAAAAAAAAGGGATTCGAATTAAAGGATGTATCATTAACTTTAAAGGAGGGGGAGATAACCCTAATTGGAGGAAAAAACGGGTCGGGTAAAACAACATTATTGGAAACTCTTTGTTTGGTTCAAGAGCCTACCGAGGGGAGAATCGAATGCTTAGGAAAAAGGGTTTATGATGGAACTATCAACAGAAAAATTTTAAAAAATATTCAGCCAGACTTGGGTGCTCAATTTCAAAATGTCCAATTATTCAAAAATCTAACAGTAAAGGAAACATTAAATTTGTATTCAATACACCAAACATCAAGCAAGTTGGCTGAACTCATTTCTGAATGTGAGCCCATTCAGAACTATCTTGACAAACGAATAGGACAACTTTCTTCAGGTAAAAAACAGCTTACAAAATTTTTATTGAGCATTATTAATGAACCAAAAATAGTTTTTTTAGATGAACCTGGATCTAATTTAGACGATATCACAAAAAGATGGATATACAATAAAATCAAAAAGATGAAAAAACAAAAAGTATCATTCATAATTACCCTAAATGAGGAATGGCCCATTATCGATATCTCTGATAAACTGATTATCTTAAATGACGGAGATATAAAAAAAGAGATAAAGAACTTCAATTTGATTGGAAATGGAACGGTGATTATAATAAATTCAGAAGAACTAACATCAGAATTGAAGGAAAAAAGTTGGATTCATAGGATAGAAAAAGTCGAAGAAGGTTTAAAAATATTTACGAATCTAAAAAAGAAAAGTGTCTTAAAAAAAATAAATTCTCTTGAATCCATTGAAGAGCTCAGGAGGATCAAACTAAATGATTTTTATTGAAGGGTGAACAGATTGAAAGAAAATCTAAAACAGATGAAAAAATTTATCGGAGCTCAATTTAAGCGGAGGTTTAGGAACAAGAAATTTCTCATTTGGATCATCATAATGCCACTAATTCTGATGTGTTTTTTGAATTCTATAGGAGGTGGTGAAAATATTAGCGCAAGTGTAGCTGTTGTAGACGAAGATAATACATTACGGTCAAACCTTGCAGTAGCTACCTTGGAAAATGAAGAAAGATTAAAAATTGAAGAAATCGATTCTCTAGAAAATGGAAAACAAATGATAAAAAGAGGAGATATAGAAGGCTTAGTACGGATTCCAAAAGGATTTTCTGAACACTTAAAAGAAATTCAACAAGGAAACCATTCTGATCAATTAGCATTAGATGTTTACTATCCTGAAGGTGAAGATGAGGATATTTATGGATTGATATTAGATGGTATATCCTCAAAGATAAATGAATATTTCATTGAAGAAAAAATTGAAAGACCTGTTATATTACAGCACGAATCTATAGATGTTAGGGAATGGGGGTTTTCAGACCTTCTGTTTCCAGCAGGCATGATACTTGTAATCCTTCATTTAGGATTATTCGCCTCTAGCAATACTGCCTCATCTCTTACTGAAAACAATACTTACAAGTCTTTGAAAATGCTTCCTGTAACTCAGAATTATCCTGTTTTCGGTATGATCATAACAGATTCATTATTCACTACCCTCGGAGTACTGATCGCGTTATTCTCAGGAATAATTCTATTTGGGACCTCGATATCTTTCATTAGTTTTATTGGCATTTTAATTATAATTTTAATCTCTTCTTTAATGCTGTCTTTTTTGGGTTGTTCTGTAGGTTATATATCATCAAATCAAATATCCGCCCAAGGAATCTCTTTCATTTTTGTGTTCCCTTTTATCTTTTTTTCATACAGCTATCTTTTTTCCAATCTTTTTCCAGATTACTTTTCGCAGATCTCTAAATTTTTACCTACTTACCCAATAGTGAATCAATTTGAAACCATATTATTTCATGAAATCTCCCTATACAATTTCGTTGTTAAACTAAGCCTGCTTTTTATCTGGCTTATTGTTATCATGACTGCTTTTATGATTATACTAAAGAAAGTCAAATGAAAAAGGTGTAATATTTTTTTGAGTTGAAAAAAGAATGGTGCGGGTTCGGGGATTTGAACCCCGGTTATAGCCTTGGCAAGGCTAGGTGATACCAAACTACACCAAACCCGCATTTTAATTTCCGGGAATTCAGTTAGATATTTTTAGGTTATAAAGATTTTGCCTCCGACCGGTTATTATCCCAAAATATATTGATTTTCAACACTTTATTATGACCTTAGATACTTCAAATCCCATCTAATTTAAGAATTAGTATCACGTACAATGGATTATCTTCATAATCTTTAACTATATGAAGGTCCGCCTTCCCACTCAATTCTTCACCATCCCCCGTTAAACAATCGATATCTATTTCTGTTTCTTCTATTTTTCCCGTAAAAAGTTTTTCAAGAGTATCTTTAACTTTATTTTCATATCCTTCCGATAAAAATTTATTATAAGAGTCATCAGTAAGCTGTCCTTCTGGCATCTCTAAAATTTCATAGAGACGGTCATTTGCTTCTCTTATTTTATGATCCCTATCTATCAAGATTATTGGATCCTCATAATTTTCAAATAAAACCCTAAATGATTCCTGACTTTCTCTCAATGCACCAAAGGTTTTTCTAAAGTCTGTTACGTCTGTTAAAGACACTATACATTTCTTAGTTTCTGGTATTAAAGATATTTCTACTAGGCAGTATCGGATATCTCCAAATCGATTGATGGCTCTAAACGAATATCTATTAGGGGCTTCCCCACCTTCTCTTCTTAACTTGTGATACTTCTTCATCTTTTTTTTATCCTCTTCATAAATGAACTTTGACCAATCCATCTTTCCTTCGATCTCATCTTTTGAATAACCCACTATTTTTTCGAATTCTTCATTCACTAAAGAAATAGTTTTGTCCTCTTCGATAATCAACATAGCTGTACCTGTACTCTCAAATATTGTTCTGTATTTTTTCTCAGATTCTTTGAGTTTTTTCTGAGTGCGTTTGAGTTCCGTGATATCAACCAAAGAAAGTATAACGTGAGAAAATTTTTCTTCTGTTTCTCCTGAAGTAGTCCCTTTGCAGTAAAAATTTCTTTTCTCTCCACTCAGAGTATAATTTACCATATCACTAGTTTCAAATGTGTCAACACCCTCTGAGATCGCTACTAGTTCCTGTCTGAGACCTTCAAGACTTCTTTCTTTGAATATCTCTCCAAAATTATCTATTAGTTCTTTTTTATTCTCAGCTTCGAAAAGTTCTATAGATCTCTCATTTACATCTTTTACTCTCAAAAGTTCAACGCACTCTTCTACAACAGAGTGTTTATCCTCTAAATATGCTTCCATATCATCAATATCTTTGTCTTTTTTTATCTTCTCTAAATATGCTTTAACCTCTGAAAAATCTTCTTCCCATATAGGTATAGGAGCCTTATCAAATAATTTTCTGTATCTTCTTTCATTTCTTTTCAGTTTTTCGAGTAATTCCACCCTTTCATGAGCCTCTCTTACATGTAAAAAAAGAAGTTTAAGGATGTTAAGATCTTCTTCACTAAAGTAATCTTCCATCTTTGACATGGCTTGGAACACACCAATATCCCCTATTGGAACTGTTATACCTGATCTATATCCTTCAATCCTCGGTTCTATATGTTCAGATTTACCAAAATTTAGGGTTATATCAGGTTTTTTTGTTTCCCAGACTTTGCCAAGTACACCATCATCTTTATCTCTTTTCATTAGATCTTGATCGAAATCTTCTAAATTTTCTCTGATATCGGAGGAAGCTGCTTTAAGGACTAATTTATCATCTTCTTCTACAAAAATACCTCCCATATTTATGTTCAAGATATCTTCAGCTACCTGTACGGCTGTATTATATATTGTTTCCATCTGCGTTTGTTTCTCGATCTTAGTCGTGGCTTCAAGTACACCTTCTATCTTATTCAGACTATCTTTCAATCTGTTTTCTGCTAACTTTCTATCTGTTATATCTAATGTTACCTCTACGATACCAGTTACATCTCCTTTTTCATCTATTCTAGGAGTTGCTCTTATCAACCAGTATTTTCCATCTACCTCTTGGATCCCCTCTTGCTGACAACCTTTATCTATGGCCCTTTTTACTGGACAATCTACACATACCTCATCTCTATCTCTGATAATATTGTAGCATTTCTTACCTTTTAAATCCTCTTTTGAGATCGCACAATATCTTTTTACTTCTTCATTAGTCCATATAATATTCAGATCTTTATCCAAATATGTTATACATTCTTTTGCCGTATCGAGTATGAGTGACTTTTCTTCCTTATTTTCAATACGTTCTACTGCTTCTTTGATATGTGATGCTAATATCTTAGCCATCTCAAGATCAAATTCATCGTAATGGTTCACCTCACGTGAAACTGTACTGAAAATACCGAAATCCCCAACAGGGACTAGAACACCCGATTTCAATTCTTTTTGAGTCATGCCAGTATCCTGTCGTTTCGTAACGTCCTTAACCAAAAATGATTCTTTATTTTTAAAACAACGCCCTTTTAAACCGATTTCAGTTGAAACACGCTGCCCAACAGTAAATGAGCTATGACCTACAGTACATTTTACCTCTAACGCCTCACCGTCATAGATGAAAATAACACTAGTATAAAAACCAAGTATATCTCTTGCCGATTTTAAGGCTTGCTTATAAACATCTTGTTTAGTTTGGCATCTTCCCAATTTAGCACTAGCCTTGTAAAGTGCTTTTATCTTGGTCTCTCTTTCTTCTAACTTCATTCGACTATTGACTTTTTCAGTGATATCTGTGATAACACCTTCAACCCGTTCAATTTCTCCATCATCTCTTCTTATTCCACATCCTTGTTCCCACACCCATCTCTCTTCATTTTCTTTTGTTATTATTTTATAAGTGATTTGAAATTGTTCATCATCTTCAACAGATCTCTTTATTTCATCCCATACTTCTCCTCTAAAATCTGAATGGATTATGTCTGACCATGATAACTCCTGGTTGTCTATAAAATCCTCTGGTTTGTAACCTGTGATCTCTTCACAATTTTTGCTCAAAAATTTCATAGTCCAATCTCTATCAAACTTACATCTATAAACTATCCCTGGAATATTTTCCAATAAAGATACCAGTCTCTCTTCCTTTTCCCTTATAACATCCATCTATATCCCCTTCTCACGGATGAGAGCTATTATTTTATTTTTCATACATATTGAATTATTTGATATGACTTTAAGTATGGAAAGATGATATTTGTGAGATAAATAGTTTCCCCCATCAAATTAAAGATATACGATTTTGCAACCAGTAAGAGTGAAGGGAATATATTTTAATTACTTCCTTTATTTTGAATTGAATGACAAAACTAAAATTTTTAAAAAGCTCTAACCCAGAGGTTATAGCACACTATTCGATTCCCTTTGCGATAATTGCAGCGTCTTTTGCCGCTATTTTTATCCGCTTTTCTAATGCTCATCCACTATCTATCGCATTTTATAGGATGTTATTTTCCAGTTTGATTTTATTGGGATTCATTCCAAATCATACCAAGGAAATCAGATCTCTGAAAAAACAAGATTGGTTGATCTTGATTTCAACAGGATTATTTTTAGCAATTCATTTCGCTGCTTGGATATCTTCCCTAGAATTTACTACAGTTGCATCATCTGTGATATTGGTATCCTCTCATCCTTTAGTGGTATCTTGGATAGGAGGCTGGTATTTAAAGGAAAAAAGTCCTACCAAGTTTTATTTTGGGGTGATGATCGCTCTAACAGGAGTCAGTCTTATGGTAATTTCAGATTATCAAGTTAGCGAATGGGCTTTAGCAGGAGATATTTTAGCAATAGTAGGAATGCTAGGGATGGCAGGATACATACTTAGAGGAAGAAAAATTCGACCTACCATGTCTTTAGTTCCATATGCGTTTTTAGTTTATCTCTTTAGCACGATATTTTTGGGTCTGTTTTCACTGGGCTTTTCTAATAGTTTTCAAATATATCCTACAAGAGAATATATATTATTTTTAAGTTTAGCAGTGATCCCAACGATGTTTGGGCATACAGTCTATAACTGGGCATTGAAATATGTCAAGGCAAGGCTTGTATCTATCAGTCTTTTTGGTGAACCAATTGGATCCTCCATACTTGCATTTTTTATTTTGAACGAGATCCCTCCGAGGCTATCTATTTTGGGTGGTATAATCACATTGTTCGGTGTATACTATTGCATCAGAAAAAAAGATTAAATACTAGGTCACCGAGGTTGGTGCTCAGCTCACCACTGAGGACCCCAAATCCATCCTCGACCTCGCTACCCCACGAGCATCGGTAGTCCAGGTATCGGCTGCTCCCTTCCGGGCCTGGCCTGGTAAACCTGGCTAAGACAAAGGAGAACAACCCTCCGGTTGTTCTCCAAAGCACCTCCGATCCCGTGGGACGAAGTCTCATCGTCTGGATCTGGCTCAGCGGTGGGCTGATTACACCGTCCCCGGTGGTCACCCCCGCGTATCGGCGATTTCGGTGTATAAGGGCACGCCGACCGCCCCGGTTAGACCTAGCAAAAGTTAGTTAGACCAACCTCATATATAAATTCAATGATTAGGGTCTTCGTTTCCATATCTAAAACAGAAGCAAATGAGAAAATAGAACTTTTGTTAATATAGTGATCACGTGGGTAAGTTATTAATAGGGGAGGATATTATGAACTGAACCACTATGAAGAAACCACGCAAGATTAAGGATTACTGTCCATCATGTGATACCCATACTGAAATGGAAGTTAGCAGAGGAAAAAATAGACCAGGAAGTGAGCTCAGAAAAGGTCAGAGAAGATTTAAAAGGGTGACCTCGGGCTACGGTGGATTTCCTTGGTCTAAACCTTCTGGAGCCGGTAAACCAGTCAAAAGAGTATACTTGAAATACACTTGTACTGATTGCGGTAAAACATGGCAGAAGAAGTGCAAAAGGGCCGGAAGATTTGAATTTGAGGAATAATGGAGTGTTGAAAACATGGATCAAGAGAAAAAATTCGTAAAAATAAAATGCTCCGACTGTGAAAATGAGCAGATAACTTTCAAAAACGTCTCGTCTGAAGTCGAATGTTTAGTCTGTGGAGCATTTCTAGCCAGACCAACAGGAGGATTCTCTGATTTTGACGGAGAGATTATAGAAGAAATCGGAGCATCCGATGAGGTTGAATGATGTCTGAAAAAGAAGAGTATGAATGGCCCGGAGAAGGGGAACTTGTAATCTGCGATGTGAAAACCGTAAAAGACTTTGGAGCCTTCCTAGAGTTGGAGGAATACAGTCAAAAAGAAGGTTTTGTCCATATATCCGAAATTTCTTCAGGATGGGTAAAACGAATTCAGGACCATATACAGGAAGGGGAGAAAAGAGTCTGTAAAGTTCTCAGAGTAGATAAGAATAAAGGACATATTGATCTTTCACTCAAGCAAGTTAATGATCATCAAAAGAGAGAAAAGCTACAGGCATGGAAAAACCAGAAAAAAGCCAACAAATTGCTCAAGATTGTAGCTGAAAGATATAATAAAAATTTGGAAGAATGTTACGATGAATTTGGTTTTGAACTAAGTGATGAATTCGGTAGTTTGTATAAATCATTTGAGAAAATATCACTGAATCCAGACATATTAGAAGAAAAAGGATTCGAAGGTGAATGGATAAAGCATTTCAAAGATGTAGCCTCTGAAAACATTTCGCCTCCGTATGTTAGTATAACAGGTTATGCAGAAATATCGTCACCTAAACCAGAAGGTGTATCTGACATAAAAGAGGCTCTGAAAATTTTTGAGGATACCGACGATTCTTTTGTGGATGTTAATTATGTGGCGGCACCTAAATACAGTATAGAAATTAAATCACAAGATTATAAGAGCGCTGAGCAAGTGTTTAAAGATCAATCCAAAAAAGTGATAAAAAAAATAGAAGAAAAGGGTGGCAAAGGGAAATTTTATAGAAAGGGTTGAAGAGCATAGCAAGTTTAGTCAACTACCCCTCTCTAAAGGAAAGGGCTTGTATACAGCAAGACCAGACTGCATCGACAATTTAATTATCAGTGTACTCCACTCTATCCTGCAGAGCAGGAACGGAGAGGCATGTAGCTTCACGTTCGCTTCAACGTACCTGATTTAAGGGTCTGTTGACCACGACCCAAGCCGAGAAAGAACCCGTGCATGGTCAGTAGCGGGCAACCGCATTCGTTTCTTTTGCCTTCTCGGATTGCAGATATATTATTGTTTTTACAGTATTTAAATGTTCTGGATGTATTCCTCCCCGCCCTGAAGGACGGGGCCTCCTACCTTGTCTCAGGTGACTTTTTAATCTTATTTTTTGAGTAGAAGATAAGCCATCACTTTTTGTAATATCTATCCCTTTCGCTGAAAATACAGCCGCAATATCCCTGTTTATAGAGGTTTAATTTATTTGCCATGTTATGATGTTCTGAAAAACCTTTCCTCAAGTCCTTATAAATAAATTCTACATCTTTTGATCTTCCAACTCTTTTTCCTACCTTTTTGATCAATTGATGATCCTGGTATGGTGAGATAGTTAATGTTGTGGAAAATCGAGGTATTTTCTTTTCTTTAGCAATTTTTGCCGTCCTCAGAAATCTTCTTTCATAACAGATCTCACATCTATTTTCAGCTTCTAGCGCTTCTTTTAAAAAGCCTTCTAAGTGGTATTCATCTAAAAAAATAATTTTTGTATCTATCTCTTCCTCAAAGTTTTTCATAGATTCTAAGCGTTTCTCATATTCTTTAAAAGGGTGTATATTAGGATTGAACCAGATAGGTGTCACATCATCATATGCCTTTTTAAACTCTTTATAAGAGTAGGTAAGACAAGGAGCACAACAAGTATGAAGTAAGATACTCATATTGAGTCACCGATTTAGTTCAAATCAAAAATCTAGAGAAAGTCGTTTTTTCTTTTTTTTCTCCTTTTCCGCTTTCTTTTCCTCTTTCTCTTCTTGAAATTCATACACTACTAAATTAGTTCCGCAATCCGGACACTCCTCTTCTTCCTGAGAACAAGAGACATCATAGAGTTTACCACAGCTACAGTAAATTAGTTTTTCACCTTCATCGATCATCTCCCCACAAACTTCACATTTTTCCTTTTCCTCGGCAACTCTTAACTCTGAGCCTAGACTCACATCTAAAATTTCTTCGTCTTCAAAATTTTTATCGTCAAATATTCTAAGACCGCTAGCTACGATAGAGGCTCCCTCGTTCGAAGGTTTGATTTCACATGTGATCACGTGTTCTTCTCCAGCTTTTAGCTTTTCTTTGTTTGATATATCTCTAATCTCGCCCCCTATGAGTTCTATTTTGATATCTTTAGCGAGAGCTTGACCCTGGTTTATTAGTGAAATATCCGCTTCATCCCATTTATCTACAGTAAATTTTCCAGAAACGTGCACTTCAATATCTGGGCTGTAATCAGAAAGCACATCCTCAATCTCTTGATGAGCTTCTTTTATTTTTTCAAAGGCTTCTATTTTGTCTTTCTCCTTTTTTATTGCCTCGGCCTCCTCTAATTTTTCTACAGCTGATTTGACGGAAGCTCCGAATTTTTTAGCATTTTTTATGGATTCCTTAACTTGGTTTAGAATCTCATCATACTCTTTCTGCTTCTTCAGACCTGAAATATTTTTAGCCTCTTCAATATATTTCGAAGCTTCTATAGGGTTATCAAACTCCATGAAAAATCTAGCTTTCTTCAGTATCTCTAACGCATTATCGACATCCTTTTCTCCTTTTTTTCTGACGTCTCCTTCTAGATTCTCAATGACGTCCCTGATCACGTCTTTATTTTCTGCTAAAATTTTATCAATATCTTCTAGAATCCTTTTAGCTTTTTTATATTGGCCATTTCTGTGATATTGGATGACTTCATTTTTCCTTTCTTCAAACTCAGATATATCTATTTCTCGATTTTCAAACTCTTCCATCAGGGTGTCAATATTATCTATAAAAAGTTTGATGTCTTCATACGCTTTCAATAGATTACTTAATTCTTCCCAAGCTTTCCAGGAATTTTCAATCACCTTAGTGTAGAAACCACTCTCATATGATTGATTTGCTTGTTTCAGTATTTTTTTTGGTTGTTCAATTAGGATACCTTGATCCTGGAGCCTTTCTAACTCCTCTTTAGTTTTCGTAAGGCTTATGTTGGCTAATTTCTTCTGCATGCCCATCCTTTCTAGCTCACCCTCTGTTTGCATCGCGAACTTTACACCTTCGAGAAATCTCCTTTCATTTTTAGCTTTAACAGCTTTTTGAATCTTATTTTCAGCAAGAGCGGTATAAACGCCTTTATCACTTAGATCTTTTATTCTTTTTTTAGAATTGTTTATGATCTGTTCTAATCTATCCTGCTGAGCTTTCTTACTGTCATCTAAAATTTTTTCAGCCTTTTCAAAAGCTTCATGATACCTAGCTTTTTCTATGTCTTCTTCAGCTTTTTCACTTAACTTCCTTTCCTTACTTACATCCGCACCCATTATAGCAGCCTTCATCAAAGTGGTCTTGGCCTCAGCTAACACTTTTCTAGCTGATTTACCTTCTTCTTTAATTTCATCAAGATCTTCTTTCAGGCCTTTTAACTTTTCTAGAGAATCCGTAATCCTTTTTTGGTTCAGCAAAGATCTTGTCCGTTTAATCTTATCTTTTTTCTCATCAACTTGAAAGCCCATCTCTTTCGCACAATCGCAGATGTCTTTAATCTTTTCTAATTCCTCATCTAAAGATTTTTCCAATATATCATTCAATTCGGTCTGTTTCTCTTTTATAATCTCCTTCACATCCGATTTTTCCCTGTCACTAACGGACTCTTTGATCTCTTGAAATTCTTCCTCGAATTCTTTAACCTCTTTATCAGAGAGCTCATAATTTTCTATTTTTTCTAATTTTTCTTCGATATTATGTGTTACCTCTTCAAAAAGATTATCAAATTCAAAGTTAGTGAGGATTTCATCAGCTTCCTGGGTTTTTTGTATGCTGTTCTCGTAATTCCTTGCTTCAAATTCTTTTTTTGCCTCTAACAATATGTTCTTTGCTGAATTGAGTTCATCACCATCTTTTTTCTTTCTAAGATCTTTTAATTTAGATGCCGCGGCTGAAAGCATATCATAAGCTTCTTTTCTTTTATCTTTCAACTTAACCAGCTCCTTTTTCAATTTCTTTGCCGAAATTATACTATCGACAAAATTTTTTCTTTCTGTTTCTTCCTCTAAGTTTTTTAAATTTTCTTCATAAGCATCGGTTTCGACCCCCTCCTTCTTCGCCTCTTCTATCTCCTCTCTCGTTGTAGTCAGGGTTTTCTCAGCTATCAGAGATAGCGAGTTATTTAGGCTATCAAAAGCTTCTTCTATTAAGGGCAAAGCTTCTGTTTCTTCGTCATCTTTCATGAAATCCTTAGCTTTTTCTATTTTTTCCTTTTGAGTGTCTATGTCTTCTACTTCTATCTCTTCTTTTTCAACTAGCTCTATTTTATCAAGAACCTCATCAATCTTGCTTTCTGCGGCACCCATCTTGACTCTTTTTACTTTTTTTCTTAAATGTTCTAGATTCTTTATAGAATCATCATATCTACTTTCTTCGATGCTTTTTTCACCTTTTGATACGATATCACTGAGCTCCTCCTTTGTCTCCTTTTCGATGTCTTCTATCTCGATTTGTTTTTCCCTAATTTCATCGTACTCCTGCTTTAATTTGCTTTCGATTTTTTCTGAAATTATCTCTATTCCTTTTTGAGCTATCTCAGCACTTTCTAAGTGATCAGAAGCTTCATATTTTTCACGGCTTCTTTTTATCTGATCAGAAAGTGATTCTAAATCGATATCTAATTTTTTTGCGCTTTTAGATAGATCTTCTAAATCACTGATCAGTGATTTAGCCTTTTCTTTTGATGCCTTAACTATTTTCTCCTGAAGCTCCTGGGATAAAGATGTTACTTTTTCTAAATTTTTTTCATCCCATTGATATTTTATATCCTCTATTAACCCCTCTAACTCTTCAAAATCCTCCTCAAAAACGTTAATTAGTTTCCTGACTTCATCTTTCTGTTCTTGTATCTTTTCTTTAGTTTTTTCAAACTTTTCAGTTAATTCTTGAACCTTTTCTCTTCCTTTGTGAGCCCACTCTAAAGATTCCTTGTAATCGTTCTTTTTCAAAGAATCTCTAGCAGTATTTAAAAATCGCATAGGCTCTTTTATGTCTGCACCTATCTCTTTAGCTTTTATGAAATCCTCCCTAGATTCCGCTATAGTATTCAAAACTTTATCGAATTTTTTTTCTTCAATTTTTTCTAAAGCTTCATTTAATAATCTATCAGCTTCTTCAATTTTGTCTTTTTTTTCTAAATTTTCAGCCTCCTCCCTCATCTCTTCTACTGTTTTTATAGGAGCATCTATCTCTTCTGCTTCCTCTATCTCCTCATCTAATTTCCTGAATTTTGATCCTAATATCTTTTCATCATAGATCTGATTGATCTCTTTTTTACCTTGTTTTAAATCTCTCAAAGCTTCTAAATATTTTTCCTCTTTGATTTTAGATTTTCCGTCATTTAATAATTTATCCAAATTCGTTAATTTAATATCCTTGTTTTCTTCTAATTTCGCTTTTTTCCTTTCGATTTCGTTTATATTTTCCTGTAAGCCTTCTTCTACATGGTCTAGTATCTCTTTTTCTATATCTTGGATCAGAGACAAAGCTCTTTCAAATTCTTGAGAATCCAAAGAATACTCAGCCTTCGAAACCAACTCTTTCCCGGCCTCTTTTACATCTTCTGGTTCATCAAGGAAATCTATTAGAGACTCTAATCTTTCTTTCCTTTCTATTAAACCTTTTTCAATTATTTTCTCTGATTCCTTTTTCACCGTCACGATTTCATTTAAACCTTCTTCAATATTTCCCTTTTCTAGAAGAACCTTACAGTTTTCGATCTTTTCCTGCATCTCCTTAGATCCGCTCTCAGAATCAACTTCTTCTAGTATCTTATCTAAAGGACCAATCAACTCTTCATATTTTGAGATGCTTTGTGATTTTATAGATTCAATAACTTCTTGAAAAATATCCAATGATTTTCTAAAATTCTTTTGTTCTAATTCTTCTTTACCTTCCTCAAATGACGTCTTCACATCTTCCAATTCTAAATCTACCTCGGAGGACTCAGCCAAATCAAGGAGTTTTTCCGTTTCTTTCATCATCTCCTGGGCATTTTTCTTTTCTTCCGCCGTCTTTTTGGCTTTTTCCTCCATCTCCTTTGCAAGTTGTCTTGCTTTTAGATACTTACCTGACAATCTTTTCACCTCAGCAACCTATAATTTTTTGATTAATCAATATTCCGTACACGGATTTTTTCATATTCCTATATTATGTACTAACATATAGTCATTGGGAACGAGGTTTATTTTTTTTTCTATTTTTTGATGAGTAAAACTATGTATTGTAGGTCCAAATGTGAAAATCGAAAGATTTTTATACTCTATCAACCCTATTTTGTCATACATATCGTCAGACAGGAGTTACCATGGGACGAAAATTACCTAAATACCTAAAAGAAAAAGAGGTTAGGAAGCTTCTCAAAGCTCCTGAAAGAGAAAAGATACGCGATAGGTTGATTCTGAGAATCCTATATAGATGTGGATTAAGAGTCTCAGAACTCACATCGCTTAAGATAGAGGACATTGATTTCGATGAAAATATGATAACTGTGAGAGGAGGAAAAGGGGATAAAGATAGAGTTGTTCCTATTGATCATGAAACTTTAGATCTAATCCAGCTTTACAAAAAAGACGCAGAAAAAGGAATACTTATACTTTCACAGCGTGGACAAGGTCTCTCTACTAGACAGATCGAGAGGATAGTCAAAAAATATGCAAAGAAAGCTGGAATCGATAAAAATGTCTATCCACACATGTTGCGACATAGCTTTGCTGTACATTCTTTAAAAGCAGGAATGAATTTAAGGAGTGTGCAGAAGATGTTAGGTCATTCGTCATTGACTACTACTCAAATTTATCTAGATCTCACAGGTGAAGATATAAAGAAAGATTACGAAGAGCATCCTCTACCAGCCTAATATTTATATCAGTAAACTGCTTGTTGTTTTAGCACATTACCCGAACCATGAAAAAACAAGGTGAAAATATGGAAGATGTTTTCCAAAAAATAGAAGATATGAAAAAAGAAATGAAAGAATCATTGATCAAGATGTTGAAGATCCCTGCTATCGGTCCAAGCAACGATGGAGATGGAGAAAAAAGTAGAGCAGATTTTATCTTAGACTTGATAGAAGATTTTGGATTTGATTCTATCGAGAGGTATGATGCAAAAGATGATAGAGTACCAAGTGGTATAAGACCAAACATAATCGCTACTAAAAAGGGAAAAACAGACAAGAATTTAGTGATAATCAGCCATATGGACATAGTTCCTGAAGGTGATCTAGAAGAGTGGGATACCGATCCATTCGATCCAATTTTTGAAGATGGAAAAATTTACGGCAGAGGTTCAGAGGATAACGGACAAGCCCTGATCTCTAGTATTTATGCAGTTAAAGCCATTACCGAAACTGAAACAAAGCCCGAATACAATATCAAGATCATGATGGTCTCTGATGAAGAAACAGGTAGCGAATATGGTGTAGATCATCTCTTAGAAAAGGGGGTTTTTGATAAAGATGATATGATACTTGTTCCCGATCATAGCGAAAAAGAAGGAAAACGAATCGAGATCGCAGAAAAGGCCGGGTTATGGGTCAGAGCGGAAGTACATGGAGAACAAGGTCACGCTGCTTATCCGGGTTACAAAACAAACGCAAATAGGGTTATGGCGAGATATCAGAATTTGGTAGATGAAGAACTCCATCATGAATTCCAAGAAGAGAGTGAACTCTTTTCACCTTCAAAAAGTACTTTTGAGCCAACTAAAAGATTGAGTAATGTACCCAATGTCAACACAATTCCTGGAAAAGAAGTCCAGTATTTCGATTGTAGAGTATTACCCTCAATAGATCTAGATAAAGTAAAAACTACTTTCAATAAATGCGCAGAATTCTTAGAAGACGAAGTAGATTGTGAGATAAAAATCAAGTATGTCAAAGAAAGCGAGGCGCCTAAAAGAACTCCTGAAGATTCTAAAATAGTACGAAATCTGAAAAAAGCAGTGGAAGAAGTTACTGGATTTGAACCAGGTGTAGCAGGGATAGGTGGTGGAACAGTAGCTAAAAGCTTCAGAGATAAAGGCATACCAACAGCCGTTTGGTGTTCAAATAAGGGGCTTGCTCACCAACCAAATGAATTTGCTGTTTTGGATTACATGGTGAGAGACGCCAAAGTATTTGCAAAATTAGCCACCAGGCCAGATGATAACTAAAAAACTGTTATCTCATCATTTAAAATCTTTTCTTTGATATCATATATTTTATTCAGTTGGTCTTTAGCTATAGCTTCTGCATTTTCTTCCTTTACTTCAGAATCTACGTCTTCTTCAACAACTAGTTGGATACTTCCTATTTGTGGATCCGTTATTGGTTTTCCGATCTGGGAAACTAGTCTGACCAAAACCTCATGAACTCCATCTTTTTCCTCCTCATAAATCTCTTCAGCTATCTCTTTGGCGATTATATTATAGAGTTTACCTATATGCGTAACTGGATTTTTGCCAGCAGATGCTTCCATACTCATCGGCCTGAAAGGTGTGATTAAACCATTTATTCTATTTCCCCGACCTACTGAACCATCATCTCCATTTTCCATTGATAATCCTGTGACTGTCAGATAATATATGTCCTTTTCGTAATTATCAGCGGTGTTTATCATTAAATTCAGATCTCTAGAAGTTTGTTTCACCAAATGGTCCTTAACTCTTTCTCTGAGTTCTTGGATGACACTTTTGTAATGATCAGCATCAGGAGTGAGTGAATCGATAACTGCAGCTGCTATTGTTATATCGATCTTATCTTCTTTGCGGGTAGACATCACTTTGATATCTTGACCTATTTCTGGCAAATCTTCTTTTAGAGGACTATTTATGAATCTCTCAGTATCTAATGTTATCTTTTCTGTGTCACTTAAGGGTGCATATGATACTCCAAAAGAGGTGTCATTAGCATTCTGCTGACTTGTGTCATATACCTCCTGAAGATCTACAGAGCCCTTGCCTATCCGACAGTCTATCATAACACCTTCTTCGACATTTAGATGGGGGCAACTTTTTTCTAAATAATTTTCTGCAGTATTTAAAGCTGTAGACTTGTAGGGCAGACGTTTCCCATTTACATCGGTTGTAGCTCTGCCTGCTAGAAGAATATAAACCGGCTCTAATATCTCCCCTCCACCAAATTTTGGTTTAGCCTGTCCACCCACGATCTGTACTTCATCAGTGTTATGATGTAATATTCTACTATGTTTTTCTAGATACATCCTTGAGAGAGACTTACTAATTTCCTCTGCAATTCCATCAGCTATACTATCGGGATGTCCCATACCTTTCCTTTCGACTATCTCCATCTTCTGGTCCTCAATAGGGGTTTCGTGAATTGTTTCAGCATTTATTTCGCTACACATCTCATATCTCCTCTTAAATCTTTTAATTTAAAATTCAAAGTAGGATGGTTTATTTAATATTAGTGACATCCTCACCAGCCAAAGTTGATGAGGTTGCATTCTGCTCGCCGACTTGACTGTCTTTTCTGCTTTCATCTCCTCAGCTTTACAGGATCTTTTAGATATTTGAGTGTTCATCAAGGGGAAGGGTAAAAGTGAAACGCCGATCCATCAGCGGTGATAACGAGGATGAAGAGGACGATAATCCTTGCGGAAGGTGTCTTCTCGGTCACCTATGTATAATTGATCAATATCCCCAGAAATCCTTTTCTTTTTGTTTTATCTCCCTGATTTCTTCTAAAATTCTTTCTTCATCAAAGGTAAGGTCTAAATCTCTCAATTCTCTTGCATCACCTTCTGGAATATCCACATATAGTTCCTCCTTCTCTTCGATCTGTCTTCCAACAGTAACTCCTTCTATCGCAACCGCCACTTCCTCCCCCTGTTCTGCACAATCTAAGGATTGCTCCCCACTCCTTATACTTCTTATCTCACCAACAACTCTACCATTATTCTTCAGGATCCTTCCCTTCGGTCTCAGATTACCGGCGAGGACCCTCACCCCTACAATAGCTGGTTTAGACATTCTAAAGACATGATCTTCTAAAATTCTAAATTTAACTGGATGCACAACCTTTTCTCTTCTTTTTTTCTCCAACTCTTTTTCCTTTTCTTCTTTCCATTCTTGATATTCTTCTACAAGTCTATAAACAACATCATTTTTAAATAAAGTTACATCTTCCTCTTTCAGTTCTTCTTTAGCCTCGGGAAGAACCCCAACGTTGAAGGCAAGGATAACCTTCTCTAGGGGATTCTCAACTGTTGTAGCATCAGTTATGTCTTTCTTAGAAACATCTCCTACGTCTGCCCTCACTATAGGTATATCTTCTTCTTGTAGTTCGAAGGCTAACCCCTCTAAAGAGCCTATAGCATCAGCTTTGACGACTACTCCTTCATCTTCAGTTTCTATGTTAGCTTTGCTTTCTTTTTTTATCATTTCAATTATTTCTTCTAATTCTTGTTCTCTAACGACCTTGATAGGAGCTCCAGCTAAAACACCCTCACATTCCGGAGTGACCAACTTCACCCCTGAAGCTGCACTTACCTCATCGATCTCCTGAAATTTTTCCCTAGGGTCTCGTATCTCGTCCATAGGTCTCGGTCTTAATAAAGCCTTGACTTTAGTGTGTATAGGATTATTTTTAGTTCCTATGACGACTTCGTCTCCTTTACATATGATGCCATCGTGAATAATAGTATCAAAAGTTGTTCCAAGGCCAGTTTCTTCTTTGACTTCCAAAATAGTCCCCTCTCCTGGACCATCTTCAACTTGTATTTGATCCTCCAGATAAGTTTGAGCTAAACCGATAAGAGTCATCAATATGTCTTCTATTCCTTCCCCTGTCTTAGCACTCATCGGCACTATCCCAATATTATTTGAAAAATTGTTGACCCTATCATATCTATCAGCAGAAAACCCTTTGTCATAAAGATCCCCTATAATCTCATATAAGGAATCAGTCATCCTACTTTTTGCATCTTCTGATTGGTTTTGTAAATTTTTAACAAAGGGTTCATCCTTTGAATTCCACCCAGGAACTTTGTCCAATTTATTTGCTCCCACAACAAAAGGTGTCTTTTCTCTCTTTAAAATATCCAAAGATTCTTTAGTTTGGGGCATGAAGCCATCGTTTATATCCACAATCAACACTGCTAAATCAGCTAACGAGCCTCCTCTTGACCTTAGGTTTATAAAAGAATGATGACCTGGTGTGTCGATGAACAACAGACCTGGTAGTCTAAACTCAACTTCACATCCTAGTTTAGAGCATGCCTTTTCCAATGCTTCAATGGGGACCTCAGTAGCTCCAATATGTTGAGTGATAGCACCAGCCTCTCTTTCCTGGACAGCGGTTCCTCTGATCCTATCTAAAAAAGTAGTCTTACCGTGATCAACATGTCCCAGAACGCTGACTATAGGCTGGCTAGTTCTCATGTTTTGCCTTAAGAAGAAATGCTATATAACTCTTTTTCGATTTTGACCATAAAAAGCTTCAAATCTCTTTTTTCTTACCACTGTACCAATGATGCTCTCCACGAATCTCAAAACCGAGATCCCTAGCTAGTGAGAGTGAGGGAGAGTTGTCTTTAAAAATTTGGACCGCAGGTATTAAATTCATATCCTTTGCATCGAGACAGAGTTTTTCAGTGATTTCTTTCGCAAAACCCATGCGACGCCAATCTTTTTTGATGTGTAACATACCAAACATGATGGTTTGATCAGTTATAAAATGAGTCAAACTCCAACCGATCAGATCTCCATTTTTCCTTATACCATATGCTGGGCCTTTCCTAATCCTTTGTTTTATGTAATCTGTAGAGTCTGTATCAGAAAGACCCCAATAATCATTTATGATCCTCGCATCTTTGTCTTCAAGGGGTTGAATCTCGGATTCAGGAAAAATTGGCTCACGATATGTTCTTTTCAATAGCCAGGTTGGTCGGTCATCTTCTACCTCAACGACCGCTTTACTAATCTCAAAAGAAATAGGATCAACAGCGTGAAACCTGTATATTCTTCCTTCATCCAGGTTTTCTTTCAATAGTTTTTCCATTTGAACTCCATCACCTCTTATTGTTATGGTTTCATCTTTCTTTATCAATATCGCTGAAACCTTATCATCTTTTATAGAAGCGAAAATTTCGGTATCTTTCTCTTCCAGTCTAGCCAATTGGTAGGAATTGACCACTGGTTCTTTTTGAAGATATTTCTTAACTGTTCTTTTTGATTTTGAATTTGTAACGTGCATGATTTCAAAAAAAAATAAGAGGTATTTGGTTCTTTTTGAGCGAAAATAAAAAATAACCTGTCACATGTATCGAATGTATATGGAATCATTTGAACTTGATCTAATTTTTGCCGTACATATCCTTTTGGCTATAGCTATGGGAGGACTTATAGGATTAGAAAGGGAACACGAAAAAAAGAAACCCCAAGTTATAGCAGGAGTCCGAACATTCCCACTTACAGCTCTCTCAGGAGTACTATTTTCTTTTCTTTCGGGAGCTGTCGGCATGAGATTTATAGAAGTGGGTGTAATTATTTTTGGAGGTTTTTCGATCATATTGGCTTATCTAAAATATGAAATCAAAACCATTGGTATCACAACTTCTGTAGCTCTCTTTATTACATTCCTTATTGGAATATATATCCAACAAGGTTACGTACTTGAAGCAGGATTTGTGACTGTTGTAGTAACTGTACTTTTATTGACCAAAGAAAGGCTGCATAAGATAGCGAGGGAACTAGGAAGATGAATGTGACTCAATATTTAGATAATTTTAGAAGCAAAAGTATAAATATATCATAGATAAGACTATTTTGTATGAGATACAGAGACGAAATCAAAAAGGCAATAAAAGAAGATCTCTGTGATAATTGCTTTGGTAGACTATTTGCTCAACTGGGTACTGGGATCACAAACAAGGAAAGAGGAAAAAGTCTCCGAATTTTATTTGCAATGTTTCTCTCCGATGAAAAAAGGTGTGAAATTCCTGAAGAGTCTGGTGACTGCATATTATGCTCGAATATATTGAATGAAGTTGATAACTTAGCTGAGCTTGCGATAGAAGAACTTCAAAAATATGAATTCGATGACTTTTTGATAGGTACGAGAGTGGATCCTGAAATAGAAGAAAAAGAAGAAAATATTTGGTCGGAACTGAATTTGACTACTGGTGAACAAATAAAATCGGAATTGAATAGGAGTATAGGAAAAAGAGTTCAGGATGAACTCAAAAAAGAAGTCGATCTAGAAAAACCAGATATAAAAGCAATTATCGATACCCGTTTCGATTCCATTGAAATAGAGATATCACCTCTCTTCGTTTATGGGCGATATAAAAAACTTAGTAGAGATATACCTCAAACAAAGTGGATGTGCATAAGATGCAGAGGAAAAGGTTGTGAAAAGTGTGGTGGGAAAGGAAAGATGTATGAAAGTAGTGTAGAAGAGATCATAGGTATACCCATGATGAAAATGGTAGAAGGAGAGGATTATACTCTCCATGGACTCGGTAGAGAAGATATTGATGCTAAGATGTTAGGAAATGGAAGGCCATTTGTCATGGAGATCAAAGATCCGGTCAAACGTGAATTCGATTTCGAACAACTCAAAAGAAAAGTAAATGAAGATGGAAGAGTGAAAATAAAAGATCTAGAATACACTATAAGAGAAAAAATTCAAGAATTAAAAGATGCGAGGGCTGATAAAAGGTATAGAGTCTATATAGGGGTAAAAAAACCGGTAGAAAGGGCAAAGTTTAAAAAGGTCATAAAGGAATTGCAGGGTCGAAATATTTCGCAAAGAACTCCTACTCGCGTTGATCATAGACGAGCGGACAAAGTAAGGAAACGTGAAGTAATTGAGATAGACTTGATCTCTCTTGAAAATGATCAGGCCGTTCTAGAACTTACATGCGAAGCAGGAACTTACGTTAAAGAATTCATCCATGGGGATGATAAAAGAACCCAGCCTAATTTGGCTGAGGTTCTTGGAATAACATGTGAAGTAAAAAAATTAGATGTAATTGAAGTCAAATATCCTAAAGGTGAAGGAAAATGAAAAAATCTAAAGGTACCCGGCAGGGAACGCGTAAAATCCTTAGAAAAAAGCCAAGTGAAAGAGGACTCATTCCTGTAAATAGAGCCTTGCAGGAATTTGAGAAAGGTGAAGTAGTCAAAATAAAGATTGAGCCAAGCGTCCATAAAGGACAACCACATAGACGTTTTCATGGTAGAACAGGAGAAATTAAAGGTAAGCAAGGCGACGCTTTCGTAGTTAAGGTGAAAGATGGTGGTATAGTAAAAAAGGTGATCACTAGATCTGAACACCTTAGGAAATTGGAATGAGGTGTATTCATTTATGGCAAGTGATGACCCTAGATTTGTTTCGTTGGCTGAGGTGAAGGAATTGTTGAGTAAAGAGTCTGAAAAAAGAGAATTAGGGTACGAACAAACCCTTGCTTTAGGCCATGCAGAAACATTTGTTAAACTCTCAGTCGAAGAAACCAAAGAGTTGATAGGCGAACTGAAAGAAGAATTTGATTTCATCGATGAAAGAAAGGCCTATAAAATAGCCGATACGCTTCCAGAAGATAAAGATGGATTGAGGGCTGTATTCCAGCAAGACAGATACACCCCTTCAGATGATGAAGTAGAAAAAATTATAAATACCATAAAAAAATATCTTTGAAGGAGGAAAATATGGAGGACTATGCCTACGTACTAGATTATCTGCCAGAAGGTAGACATGATTCGAGTGATTATCAACACGAAAGCTTAGTACTAGCTTTGGGTAAAGATGAATTCAAACTTTTTGAACTCATACCAAAACAAGATAAAAACTTCCTTGTGGGTGATAGAGTTTATATTGGCAAGGATATGGATAAAAGAGAAAAAATAAAACATGTTAAAAATCGAATCAGCTGGGATAAACTTACTCACGCTGCGCAAAGTGAGGTCCCTTATATAATAGAAGACATAATTGTAAACGAAGAGGAGCGGTTTTTAGAATTTTTCAATAAAGCTCATCCTATCACTAAAAAATACCATATGCTACAATTGCTACCAGGACTTGGTAAAAAAAAGATGAATGCAGTCCTAGACGATAGGAAGAAAAATGGTGATTTTGAATCTTTTAACGATCTAAAAGAAAGAGTACCAATGCTACATAAACCCAAAAAGATGATCAGAGACAGAATTTTAGAAGAGCTCAAAGAAGAAAATGTAAAGTACAAGGTTTGGGTCGCCGAATGAAAGTTAAAGGGTAAAATATGTTGCAAAATACTGATATTTCTGAAAACAATTTGACTCTGGAAGCTCAGTCTGACGATTACATAACCATGTTTTTTCTGTTTGATTCCGTTTTAGAGAATAGTGAGATCCAGTCACAAACAGCCATACAATTATTTAAGAACATCCAGAACCAAGGACTACAATAGTTAAGATAATTAGCCTATTTTTTTATTCAAATCCCCAAAACTTTTATAGGATTAAACACCTTTAGTATCTTGTCCGACGTATCAATGCTTTACGTCGGACGACACATCCCACGGGATGGGATTAAAATGCACTGTAAAACCTTAAAATCTAATCCTTTAAAGATCCAGTTCCTTGGAGGAAGATAATTTTGCACCTTAAAAAGGTTAGGATGGAAAATTTTAAGTCATTTGGAAAGAAGATGGAGATTCCCTTCAAAAAAGGTTACACAAATATTACTGGTCCAAATGGATCAGGGAAATCTAATATCGCAGACGCTATTTTATTCATCTTAGGTCCTAAAAGCTCTAAAGAGATAAGAGCTGGACGTCTGACAGATCTAGTATTCAACGGAGGTAAAAATGATGAAGCCGCAGATTATTGCAAAGTGAGTCTAATCTTTGAAAATGAAGATCGTACCATTCCTCTTGATGAGGATCAAGTTACATTTACGAGAAAGGTAAAAAAGTCAAATAACGAGCAAGGATATAATTCTTATTTCTACGTAAATGGTAGATCTTCAACACTAACTGAATTTCAAGATCTATTAGCTCACGCACGTATATCCCCAGGAGGATATAACATAGTACAGCAAGGAGACATATCCAAAATCGTAGAGATGAGTTCTACAGAAAGAAGAAGAATATTAGATGATATATCCGGCATAAGTTCCTATGATGACGAGATAGAGGAAGCTGAGGAAAAGAAAGAAGAAGTAATCAACGACCTAGACAGGATAAGTATACTCCTTGATGAGATCTCTACTCAAGTAGAGGAGTTAGAAGAAGATAGGGATCAAGCTCTAAAATACCAAGAATTAAAGGATAGAGCCTCTGAAGCCGAGCAAAAGAAAACTTGGAAATTGATACAAAACACTGAAAAAAATATAGCATCAATTCAACAAGATATAAAGGACAACAAAGATCATATAGAAAAAAAGGAAGAGAAAAAGAAAGAACTTGAAAATAACATCAAAAAGCTTGTTGAAGATATCGAAAAGATAAAAAAAGAACTAAAAGAGAAGGGTAGTGAAAAAAGTAAGGAATTACAAAGGAAAATAAATGAACTTAGATTAGAAATAGGAAGAGCCGATGATAGAAAAGAGGATGCAGAGTTCACTATTGAATCTAACAAAAAGAAAAGAAAAAAATTACAAGAAAATCTGAAAGAAAGGAAAAAGGATCTAAAGGAAATAAAGGATGAAAAAAGAAGTTTAAAAGAAGAAAAAAGTGAGAAAGAAGAGAAGCTCAAAAAATTAAAAGAAAATATAGAAGAGGTAGAAGATAAACAATCTGATTCTGACGAAAGAATAAGAGACCTAAAAAAAGAAATTATTGGCTTGGAGAATAAGATCGGTGAAAAAAAAGAAAAACTCTCGAAAAAAAAGATAGAATTAGAGACGGTAAAAGATAAAATAGAAAGAATCGGTGAAGAGATAGCAGAGCTGGAAGAAGAAAAAGAAGACATCGAATTTGAAAAAAGAGAAAAAGAAATAGAACTCGAAGACATAAGTGAAAAAAATACAACTCAAAAAAATAAGCTATCTGAGCTCAAAGAAGAATTTCATAAAAAAAAGAAAAAAGAGAAAAGATTGAGAGACGATAAGGATGATCTAGAAGACAGAGTAAAAAGATTAAAAAGAAAATATGAACAGTTAAAAGCACAAAAGCATGCTGCTAAATCGGTAAAAAAAGGCTACAGCAACGCCGTTTCAAGCATATTAGAAGCTAGAGATAAGGGTCAATTAGAAGGAATACACGGCACCATTGCGGAACTAGCTGATGTAAATGATGAATACGAGGAAGCTCTAAAAGTGGCTGCAGGAGGGAGGATGCAATGTATTGTGGTCGAGAACGACTCAGTTGCAACTGAAGCCATAGAACATTTAAAAAAGAAAAAATCTGGACGAGCGACTTTTTTACCACTAAATAAAATGAGAAGTGGACGCCCTAGAGGTAAAGCTTTAAGAACTGTTAAAACTGACAGAGCTGTAGATTTTGCCATCGAGTTAGTGGATTATGATGATAAATATGATAATGTATTTTGGTATGTTTTTCATGATACAGTTGTGATGGAAGATATTGATTCAGCTAGAGAACAGATGGGAGGGGTGAGGATGGTCACCCTGAATGGTGAAAAGATCGAAAAGAGCGGGGCTATGGTCGGAGGCACACTAAAAAAGAATATGATCGGGTTCAGTGCTCCAGATAGAGGCAAATTAGAGAAAGTGAGTACAGACTTGAGGAATAGTAGAGAAAATCTGAAGATGGTTGAAAATTCTTTAAATGATGTAAAAAACGAAGTCCAAAAAATACAAGATGAAATACAAGATCTAAAGAACGAAAGTGATCAACAGCGACAATCAGAACTTGAAGCACATATCGGAAGGTTGGAATCAAAAATAAAGAAAAAGGAAAATAAGATCCAGGAGAAAAAAAATGAAGAGAATGACCTAGAATCTAAAGAAGAAAAATTGACTAAATCAGTAGGTCATTTAGAGGATGTAATAGATAATCTCAAACAAGAAAAAGATACAATAAAAGAAAAGGTTAGAGAGATCAGCCCAGAAGAACTCTCTCAAAAATTGAGAGAACAGAAAAACAGAGAAGTGGAATTGGATAAAAAAGTGAATAAATTAGAATCAAAACTTGACAAGAAGAAAAACGAGATAGAACATATAGAAAATAAAATACAAGATATAAAGGAGAAAAGGGAAGAGCTAGGAGAAGAGATAGAGAGAAAAAAGAGTGAGATAAAAAAATCCTTTTCCATAATAGAAGAGAAAAAATCAAAATTGGAGGAGTTAGAAAACGAAGAATCAGAAGTAGACGATGAATTGGAAGAGTTAAGAGATGAACTCGAAGAAAAAAAGGAAGAAAGACTGGAAAAAAAACATGAAATCGATCAGTTAGATACAGAGATAGAATCTAAACGAGAATTTATTATTAGTTCAAAAAGAAAGATGAGTACCGAAAAAGAAAAGCTCGAAGATTTGAAGGAAGATATAGATGAAGATATTGATTTTTCAGATAAAAAACTTCCCACAATGAAAGAACTGAAAAACACAGTTAGAAGATGTAAAAATAAGATGGAAGAACTGCAGCCAGTCAATATGAGAGCTTTAGAAGATTATGAAAAGAAAAAAGAAAGAAAAGAAGAACTTCAAGAAGAATTCTCAGAGCTGGAAAAACGGAAAGAAGAATTAGACAAATTGATAGAAGAATTGGACGAAAAAAAGAAAGAAGGATTATTAAAAGTAAAAGATGAGATAAACAAAAACTTCGGAAAAGTTTACGAGGAGCTATCAGATGGTGGTGAGGCACATCTAGAATTGGAAAATCCAAATGATCCTTTTGAAGGTGGACTGACTATAAAAGCACGACCACCGGGTAAAAAGGTACATTTGATCAACGCTCTTTCTGGTGGAGAAAAAAGCCTAGTGTCTATGGCATTTATTTTTTCTATCCAGATATATGATCCCTCTCCATTTTATCTTTTAGATGAGATTGATCAAAATCTAGATGCAGTTAACGCCGAAAATGTTGCAAAAATGATAAAAGATAATTCGAAAAGCGCACAGTTCATACAGATATCACTAAGAAAAGTCACCTTGAAAAAATCTGACCATATCATTGGCGTAACTATAAACGACGATGGTATATCAGATGTGATCATGAAAGTAAATATAGGTGAAGAAGAAGAAAAAGATCTTCCCGAGCTTTCAGATGTTAGTGGACTAAAACCAGAGGTGAATTGACATGGTCTCTGAAACCAAAGAATCAAGTTTTCATTTAGGTGATCACACTGAAGATATCATCCAACACCTCACATTTCACAAGTCTATCATCGACGAAAAAAGGAATGGTGAAAGGATAGATGACTATATAAAAATGATAGAAGAGATGGATGATGGGGAAAAGGAACTATCTGATGATCCTCTAGACAACGCTATAGCTTCGATTTTTAAATTAGTCATAGAAGAAAAAATGGATCCATGGGAAATCGATCTTGTATCTTTTACTCAACTATATTTGGAACAAGCAAAGGAAAAAGACGGACTAAATTTTATAGTGACTGGGCAACTAGTCAACATGGCCTGGTCTATTTTAAAGATGCAGTGCGAAAAAGTACTATCAAGTGCCGAAAAAGAAGAAGGGCAGGAAACTCAAGATCAAGAGGAGGATTTTTTTACCGAATGGGATATGGAAATATATGAAGAAGGGATCTATGAGGAACCAGAAGATATCGATTTTGAGGAAGAGATCGTAGAAGATGAAAAAACCCCATTAGAAAAAGCTGTGAGGAGGGAAGAAAAAAAACCTGTTTCTTTAATACAGCTAGTGGACGCTTTCGAGGACGCTAAGAGAGAAGCAAAATATAGAGAAAAAATGGAAAAAATCAGAAAAGAGAAAAAAAGAAAGAAAGAAGAAGAGTTAAAAGAAAGAAAAGAAAACTATGAAACAAGATCACATGAGGAAGACCTTCAGAGTGACATCTCTACTGTATGGAAAAGGATTTGCTGTTATGAGCAAAAATTTTTAACATTTAACATGATCCACGACGATAGAAAAAAAGATATCATTACAGCTTTGACTTCTCTTCTTTTCTTGAATAAAGAAGGTAGAATAAATATTAAACAACTAGATTACCCTAATGGTCAGATACTCCTAGAAAATTTAGTGCCTAAAAAGGAAAGGCAAAATGGTTTGATGGAGCTCGTGCCTGAGACTCAAAACGAAGCTCTAACTATCATAAAATACTAAATATTATTATTTTAATCGATATAATAGTATTCGCCCTGAGTTTTTTGCTTCCTATCCAAACGTGATTTAGGTTTATTAACTCTTGGACGGTTGGTATCTGCATCTCTTCTAAAGGTTATATCCACTTCTTTCAAAAATTTATTCATACCTTTTCTCATCTCATAGGGACCTTGCCCTTTTCCATATTGTCCTGGGTCTCCTGAAAAATTCATTATCAAGTCTGAAACGTAATCTATAAAATAAACATCATGGTCTACGATCATCCCACCTTTCTCGATTTTTTCCATGAATCTTCTTATGACTTTAGCCGCTGTCATCCTTCTGCCAGCATCAAGATAAGCACTAGGTTCATCTATCAGATAAAGATCAGCATCTCTTCCAAGACATAAAGCGAGAACGACTCTCTGAAGTTCACCACCGCTGAGATTAGGTACTTCTCTTTCATAAAGATCTTCTAAATTCAAAGGCTTAAGCACGTTAGATTTAAAAAATCCTTCATTCAAACGTTTATTTATCTCAGTCCTGTATAGATCTATTACTCTGCCTTCATAGTCAGGCTTGATGTACTGGGGTTTATAACTGACTGTTATATCTTTTTCAATCTCTCCTTGAGTAGGCTCTATTACTTCAGCTAACATCTTGACAAATGTGGTTTTACCAGTAGCATTGGGGCCCACGATCCCTATGACCTCTCCTTCTGGAATTTCTCCTTTTTCCGTTTCAAGTTTAAAAGAATCCCATTCCTTCACCAGTTTCCCATATTTGACCACTGGTTTTCCATGCCAGTCAGATTTTGGAGCTCTTTTTTCAAAAGTTATCTCATCATCTCTAAATCTAACATTTTCTTCATCTAAGAAGCCTCTAAGATAAGCATTTATTGCTACTCTAACACTCATCGGATGAGATGCGATTCCATAAGCTCCTCTAGAACCATACAACAGATGTACATTCTCAGCAAGAAAATCTAAAACTGCAAGATCATGTTCTATAACGATTACTCTATTTTCTTCACTTTTTTCTCTGATTACATCTCCAACTCTCATCCTTTGTCTTATGTCAAGATAAGAGGAAGGTTCATCATAAAAGTAAACGTCAGCCTCTTTTGTGGAGGTAGCAGCTATAGCTACTCTTTGGAGCTCTCCACCGGAAAGATTACTTACCTTTGAATCTAACGTATTTTCTATTTCTAGAATTTTAACCCACTTATCATATCCGTCCCCTATCCTAGATAATAGATCTTCGACCTTACCTGTATAATGAGCAGGGATCCTATCCACATATTGTGGTTTGAGCGCTGTTTCTATTTCCCCATTATCCAAGGCCTTAAAGTACTCACCCATCGCTGTGCCAGAGTATTTTTCTATTATTCTCTCCCCTGTTACATCTTTTTCGTATGCTCCAAGGTTTGGGATTATCTCTCCTGAGAGCAATCTGATTGCAGTGGTTTTACCTATTCCATTCGCCCCTAGTAATCCGGTTACTATCCCTTCTTTAGGGAGAGGTAAACGGTAAAGTCTAAAACTATTTTCACCGAACTGATGGATGAGATCTTCATCTAATTCTTCTGGAAGATTTATTATCTTGATCGCATCAAATGGGCATTTATCAACACAAATACCACACCCTTCACATAACTCTTCAGAGATTTTGACACCATCTTCAGTCTTCACTATAGTTTCATTACCAGTTCTTACCATAGGACAGTAGTTTATGCACTCGTAACTGCACTTTTCAGGTTGACACTTTTCTTCGAGTAATACAGCTATCCTCATCTGCTAACCTCATTTTATAGGTGTTATTTTAGATTGATGGAATTTATCATCTAGCTTCAAAACCGTCCCGTACTCTTGCTGCTAGACCCTTATCTAGAGTATCGATCTCCTCTTCGTTAAGGAAAATCCTACCAACAGCAACAAGATCATCTTCTTTATCTACAACTAAAGCTTCATCACCAGGTCTTAAATCTGATGATATAGAACTTACAAATTTTGAGAATACACTCTTTCCTTGTCTGTTGAACTCCACGCTGTCCTCGACAACTTCAATTCTAAGATCTGGTGGCGAAAATTCTTTCCATAATCTCCTAGCTCCTCCTTCCTTTAAGGTGAAAAATCCATCGTAATGCCTCATAGAAAGTATGTGTTCTCCATCTAGTATAACGTTCTTAATCCTTCCTTTCTTGTTTTTGACGTAATCTAACTCTCCATCCGTTAGCACTTCTCCTGCACCTTTAATGAATTGATAATCCGCTACTGCCTTGATCCTCATCTCATCAAAATCTAGATCTTCTTTTCTAGAAAGACTATCGAGAGTCCCCTCTCCTTCCCACAAGATCAACTCGTCTATCTGTTTTTCGTCTTTATAATCATCTAAAGATAACAACGGAGTTACGTGAGAGGGTAAAATAGATTGAGCTATAGGATATATCTCATCAAGTTCTAAAGGTACAGGTCCAAATACTGTCGATACGAGTAGATTAACATCATATTCCTCTAGTAGAGATATCTCTTTTCTAAGTGCTCGGGCATAAGGTTTTCTCTCAGGCTCTTCAAAATAGACAGTAGGACCATCTTTTGGAGGAGAATAACTTTCCATTATCCAATTCTGGATCCTTCTAAAATTAGGACGGAATGATGTTTCCTTACCCGTGTAAAGAGCTGCACCTTCTCTACTTCGGGGCTCATATCTTTCTAAATAATCGTATTCACCTTTCAAGACATCTAAAGAATCTAACAACAATGGATGTCCTCGAACTCTTTGTTCAGTGAATTCCCAAAGCTTACCTTCCATTATGGCCTGCTTTATCCTATCAATCTCCCGGAAGCTAACCCATAGATTGTGCTCAGCGATTGGTGCTATATCTCCTTTATCAAATTTATATTCTAGTTCTTCGGCTTGGTGAGAAGTACAAACAGGACACTCACAACCCAAATATTTTATATTTTTTATATTTTTAGTACCAGAGGAATACATCATATCCCCTCTCTTGGCATATTTAGCATAAGAACTGGAATCAAATAAATCACATCCTAATAGAACAGCCAAAGAGTAAAGCATAGGATGTCCTGCACCAAAAAGATGTACAGGACCTCTAGGGCCTAATCCTTTTTTAGAAGCTAATATCACTTCCACAAGTTCGCGAAATCGGTATTCTTCCATTAAAGGTACAACCCCTCCTATCGGATAAACTCCTCCTCCTAATTCCCCCATTACCTCAGCACAATATTTTCTTAAATCTGGAAACAATGATCCCTGGACAGGAAAAGCTATCTCACCTTTTAGACTATCATGTATCTTCTTGGCTTCTTTCGCTCTTTTCACTGTTTTTTCTACTTTTTTATTGGCTATTTCACGAGAATCATGAGGTTCGGTAAATTCATCTAGGATCGTTAATATGTCTGAGCCGATCTCCTTCTGGAACTTCAAGATCTCTTTGGCTTCTATATCTATATCGCCATATACGTGGGCCTGAAAAGTTCCTGAATCAGTCATGACAGGGCCTGAAAAGTTCAAGAGTCCACGAACACTTTTTTCCCTAGCCTTTTCTTTAAATTTTTCATTAGTATATATAATGTAGGAATTAGTGATCAATATTTGTACATCAAACTCCTCCTCTAATCTCTTTATAGGTATCAGTTCTATAGAAGGATTCACTACTGGCATTATGGCTGGAGTCTGAATCGTACCGTGTATGAGTTCAAGCTTCCCGATCCTTGCTAATCCATCTTTTTGTTTGATCTCGAACATCTAGCTCACATCGACTTTTTATCATAACAAAATTATGATATGGAAATAACCGATATCAAATCTGAAAAAATAAAAAGTGTTTAAAGTTTTTTGTATGCTATCTATTACTCCTCGTTCTAGTCTTCCTCATCCTCAGAAGGTTTCTTAACGACCCTCTTTTTCACTTTTTTCCTTTTCTTCGGTTTTTTCTTCGTTGTTTCTGGAGATTCGTCGATCGTCTCTTTCTTATCTTGTTCCTCTTGTTTCTCACTAACATCTTTACTTTTTTCGCTTTCTGTTACTTCTAGGTCTTCATCCTCTAATGATGATATCTCTTCATCTATATCTAATTCCTCCTCGATCTCTGCGATCTCCTGTAAATCTTCTTCAGCTGCTTCTGACATCTCTTCATCCACCTCCTCGTCTTCTTGTTCCATCTCAATTTCTCCAAATTCGATAAGACTTTCACCACACTTCTGACAAACAGCCGCATCTACATTATTCAATGTTCCACATTCAGGACATTCTTTACTGCCCTCTCTCCTCTGTTTTTCTTTTCTTTCTAACCATTCGTCAAAAGTAACAAATGACGGTTGTTCTTTCCACCATTCCATGAACTCTTCTCTAGTTAGTTCAGTATCTAATTCCTCTTCTGCTCTTCGTTTTTGTTTATCCACAAACTTCCTAAATTGTTTTCTCATTCGCTCAGTGTAATCTTCGACCTCTTCCCCAGTTTTTACGAATTGGGCATCACACTCTGGACATGTATCAGCATCGGCTGGAATCCATTCTTCACATTCACTACATTTAACGGTATTCAAGTCGAACTCAACACCGCATTTTGGACAATTATTAGCATCAGCTGAGATCGTAGAACCGCAATTACCGCACTCGACCATCTCCCTTTCTCGGAAGAATTTAAAGTAAGCTACAGTTGATCCTGAACCACCTGCTGCTATTATCACAATAACCAAAAGTACCCACCAAGGCATACCTAGTATCTCCAATGTTTCAGTTTGTGCATTGAATGCCTCTGAGAAAGTATAATCAGGGCTAGCTTCTGTATGAGCTTGGATAATGATATCATATTCACCTTCCTCTTCAGGTATCTCAATATCCACGGAGAAATCACCATTACTATCGGTATCAGTCATCTCGCTTACTTCAGAATCGCCTATTTTCAAAGTGATTGTGACTCCTGTATTAACCAATGGTCTACCATCACCTCTCTCTAATGTCCCTTCAAAAGTGTATGTGCCTCCAGTGTAAGGGCTTTCAGGGAAGTTCTCATTCGTTATTACAATTTCCTGTATCTCATCTATATCAAGCGACCATGAAGTAGAATTGTATAGATATTCCTCTTCTGCCGCTGGGCCGATATACATATTTAAGGTTACTAACTGATCTCCTTGCCCAAACTCAACTGTCCACTCATCTTCGATCTCTACAGTATCCTCTTGTTCCAAAACAACTTCATCGTATTCATCCCCTAGGAGTTCATTAGAAGTTTCGTCAGGATATTCGATGTTGATGTAGGCGGCACCCAGATCTAGAGCAGTTTCATTTGTATTCTGAACTGTTCCACTAAATCGAATCTCACCTTTTTCAATTAGGCTAGTATCCATATCATTAGGGTAAAATGACTCCCACTCGCCATTTTCTTTAACTTCCCAGGATTCTTCGACCAGAACCAGGTTAGGAGGAGACTTTAAATGCAGTTCTACTTGACCTTCTCTTACGTTGTTTTGTAGATACTTGTCCCTTTCATTCACGGTTTCTCCATCTATTTCTACCTGAACATCCTCTTTTATCTCAGCTATAATGATGTAATCATCCGGAACAGCATCTGAGGTATCCCACTGGAATGTGATCTCAGTATTATGTTCTTCATAACCATCTCTTACATCAAGCGTCTCATCAAAGGTAAGATTGCCAATCCGTGTTTTTTCTGGTTCAGCAACTCCTACTTCTTGTTTATAATATTCAATCTCAAAATTGGTCACCCTCAGATCACCTTCATTTACTATAGTTGAGGTGATTACAACAGGGTCTCCTTTAGTTCTTTCCTCTGGGTAATCGATCTCTCCTGTAATAGCTAAATCAACATGTCGCTCAATATTTATCTCATCTGTTATACTCAATATGTCTTCGTCTTCTTCCTCCTGATAAGGGTCTAGATCAACTTCTACTCTTATATCTCTAGCTTCTTCAATAGCTCCTAAGTAATGTGTCAGCATCTCGGCCTCCCAAATCATAGATAAGGTCTCCTCATCTCCGCTCTCTATTCCTTCTTCTAGATTCTCTGAACCAATCTCTATATATTCTCCGTCCTCATCTTCAACAAGGAAATCAGCGTTAACTTCTTCTGAAACCCATCCTCCTATGTTCTCAATCGTCGTTTTTATTTCCACTTCCTCACCCACTCTAATGGGGTCTTCAGAGAATTCAATCGCTTCAATAGTTAATTGAGGTCTTTCAAGTATTGAAAATGATTTGGTCATTCTATCTTCTGTGCCCTCTACATTTTGCTCTCCATTTTCTACAGATATATCAACATATAATTCATAATCACCAGATTCAACTTCGTCAGTACTCCATTGAATATCTTCAAATGGTTTTACTTGGTCGGGTTCAAGATAAATACTGTCATTATTATAAATTGAGGATTCTTCTCCTTCAATCCCGATCTCAACTTCAGCACCATATATATCGTCTGCACCAGAATTCTGGACTTCTGCAGAAAAGGTAATATCCTTACCATCCATAACCTCTCCTTCACGGAAGAAATTGTCCTCATGGAAATTTATCGCATCAACTTCAAGACCCGCTCTTCTCTTTACAGTCAGATCGGTTGTTTGATAGAGGTTACCTTCTTTACTGTCTAGATCTAACGTCTCTTGGTCTATACTTGCGGTTATCTCTCTTACTTCAGTAAGATCTTCTACATCCTCACTCATCTCTGCGGTCCAGGTGAAATCAATAGGTTGTGTTTCTATGCCTGGTTCAATGTCAGCAGTATGGATAGATTCCTCATCATCTAAAATGAACTCAACTGTTGTAGCTTCGGATGGCCATTCTCCTAAGTTTTCTATATCAGCGGATATCTGTACATTTTCTCCGATATAGTTATCCTCTATATCATATAATGTGAGAGAAAGTTCAGGTTTGCTCAATACAGTTATTTCTTCTTCTAGTCTACTTTCAGTTCCTTCTAATTCAACGCTAACTGTATAATCACCTAAATCTCCAGGTTCCCATTCAAGTGGATCCGTCTCGTTATACGAATAGGGAGGTCCTGAAATACTTTCTTGCAGTGCTGCCATATCTCCCCCTGGAGCCCCTTCTATATCAACCTTGAACTCTTCGTGTTCCACCATTACTCCGTCTTTATCAGTTATGTTTATCCAAACTGACAAATCATCTATACCAAACTCGCCTTCGTTGATTATCCCTGCATAGACATTTACCTTTTCATCTACTAAAAGTTGCCGATTCTCATTCATCCTAATTTCATATTCTTCAGCATCGATATGTATCTGATCAACTGAAAGATCAGGACCTTCAGTCACAGTTATATTGATTTCATCTATGTTATTCTCACGACACTCTTCTAAGATCTCTTGTTCCGGGTCTATTTCAGCAGTTAAAGTATAATCACCTCTACCTACCTCCTCTTCTCCTGGCCACTCAACATATAAAGTCTCATTTTCACCAGGCCCAAGGTCGGACCAATCTTTTTCCTCTACAAATTTAATCTTTTCCTCATCTTCTCGTTGACGGTAATAAAAAGCCAGATCGATATTTTTTGCTTCTGACTCTCCAATATTTTTAACGGTAAGACCTAATTCTCCCGACTCATCTTCAGGCAGCCTATGTGTCTCTTCACCTTCATATCTAAAGCTCAGATCTTCAACTTCGAGATCCGGTAGGGGAACGGGGATGACCACATTGGTAATTTGCGGGTTTTCCATGGTAGGGAAATCTTCAAGATGATCTATCTTTACTTCTTCCTCGACTGAAATGTCATCATCAGTATAATTTACATAAAGATCATAATTACCAACGAATTTGCTGTTGGGCCAATCTTCAGGATAATTCAACCTGTCGCTCGCTAAAAACATAGTTGTGTTGCCGTCATCTCCACTCACGTACATTTCTTCGTCGGGGTCGTAATAGCCATATCCTGTTTCATTCAGAAAATCCCAAGCAGCCTGATTATGGGGTTCTGTAAGATCATTGGCAAAGTTTATCTCCTCCTCTAAATCATCTTCTATTGCGGGTTTTGGATCAAGTCTGACTCCAGGTAGACCTATACCTCCTTCTGTTGTCACTTGTAACTCCACTTGTCTGTAAATCCAAGTCTTGTTGTGCTCTTCCTCAGTATTCAAAATCCAAGGATCAACATCATAATTATGATCGCTCACATTATCGTCAGCTATCTCTAAACCATAGCTCCTAAATTCGCTACCCCCGTACAATCTTATCGTTCTATGGTCCATGTTGGCGTTGTGTAGATATGTTTCTTTACAAGTATCTACGTCGTTACCTCTTGGATCAACGTCGCTTTTTTCTATATCTACATCTATAAAACTGTCTATAGCCGTAAATATAGAATTTTCTACATGGATATCATTATCATAGGAAGAAACAAGTCTCAGCTCAGTTACGTTTACATAATTATCGCCATCTATGTCATGTCCCTCATGATGTAAACTCAGATCCAGATCAAATAACCATCTCCATTGGTCTCCGCGCTCTTCCTCGTAAAATCTACTCAAATCCATTTCCCATATATTTAGGAATTTTTCCCCTAGTGTTTCCGTTTCATCCAATTGTATCGCTTCTTCGATCCACCCTTCTTCCGGACTTGAATAATTCAGATAAGCTTCACCATCATAGTCCTCAGAAGTATCATATTCTACCTCTATATATAAAGAGCTGATCAAATCTACCGGGTTTATATAGGGATATTCTTCTAGATATTCATGTGGAACCATAGGGTTTGAAAGGAACCATTCTCCTATTTCAAGCTCATCAATACCTATATCATTATCGTTATCTTGGAGTTCTTCAATTGGCTCACCATCATCGTCCAGCGGGTACCAGGTCATCTCATCGGTGTTATACTCTGTATCTCCTTCTGGAAAGTTATCATTCGTATAATAATCATTTATCTCTGATCTTTCCATATATACTTCTGAATTTTGAACAAATAACCTTGGACCGTCATTATTGTCCTCTTGAGCTTGAGTTTCTAAATCTCCATCCCACAGATAATCATAATTAGGTATCTCGTCTTCATCTAGAGCTTCGAATCGTGATCCGATCATATCAAATTCAGAATCTTGGATGTGCACAAATCCAGGAAAAGAGAAGGAGGAATCATTATTTAAAGACAAAAATGATCCATCTTTAATGGTGACATCTGTTTTTAAAAACGGATGGGACCAACCTTCCTCTTCAGAATCAATCCAGGTCGTGATCGTACTGTTATCAAGGTCAAGAGTTCCAGAATGCACAGTTATATTGTACTGGTTTTCTGTATCTTGCCTTAAAGTGATCGTCGAATTTATCATTATTAGAGTACCTTCTTCTTCGATTATCACATCTCCATCTACCAAAAGGTCCCTGTCTTCTTCGATCCGGGTTTCTCCTTCTTCGATGATGAGATCCCCCTCGATATAATCATACCCCATCATACCGACTCCCTTTGGCACTGCTCGTTCAGTTGAAAGACTTGCACTCCCTACCGCTGATCCTATAGTCGGAGCAACTAGTCCCAAAATTAAAGCAGTCGCGATAATCATGCTCAACATTTTATGTATAGCATCTTTTTCATCAATCATGGTTTTCCACCGGGATAGTAAATCCAAGTTATAAACCTAGTTATACCTATAAATTTTTTTGCCCTAAACACCAACGGCGGCTTTCTTACAATATTTATAGATTATCAATGTACTTTTTATATAATCTTCACTTACTAAAACAGTGATATTGAGGTGTCAAATATATGGACGTATACAATGCAATAAAGAAGAGAAGAAGTATAAGAAGATTTAGAGAGAAAAAAGTATCTGAAAAGACACTTGAAAAATGCATCGATGCTGCCAGATTGTCTCCCACTGGAGCTAACAAACAACCTCTAAAATTTATAACTATAAAAGAGGAATTAGAGAATGTATTTCAATACACAAATTGGGCAGGATACATAGATTGGAATCCTTCTGAAAAGGAAATGCCAAGAGCATATATCGCTATCACAAAACATGCCAAAAAGGGATCTAAAATTGATATCGGAATAGCAGCTCAAAGTATCTGTCTCACAGCATTAAACGAGGGGTTGGGTAGCTGTATGTTGGGAGCTATAGATAAAAAGAATCTTACCAGAATTTTACCGATACCTAAAAATCACGAACTCGAGCTTCTGATAGGTCTAGGCTATCCCAACGAAAATCCAAAAATAATTGAGAACCCTAAAAAAATAGAGTATTACAAGGAAAACAACGATTTGGTAGTTCCAAAAAAACCTATAGAAGAAGTATGGATCAAGCGGAATAAAGATGATTAGGATTTAAAATGATGATGAGCACCAAAAGGGACACATTTAAATACATGTTATCGTTAAGTCGATAGTTGCAGTTCGTTGTTTATGGGCCTGTAGCTCAGCCAGGTAGGAAAAAGGTTTATTTCCTTTTCCCTGGAAAGAGCATCTGGCTTTTAACCAGATGGCCTGGGGTTCGAAAATGAATCATCGAAAGGTGGTTCTCGAAAATCCCCACAGGCCCATTAACTAAGAAGATCTCCCGCAATTCAAAAAGAATGGGGGCTAAAAATGGGTAAAAAGGATGACATAAACGTACTAAATCATGGGCTTGTTCCCGAGCATGAACTTGTTCCTAGAGAACAAGAGAAACAGATTCTAGAGGAACTTGATGTAGAGAGAGAAAATCTGCCTAAGATCAGAAAGACTGATCCAGTAATAAAACAATTAGAGAAAGTGCATGGGAACATCGAGGTAGGTAGGATGATTGAAGTTAAAAGGAAGAGCAAAACAGCCGGTTTTGCGAAGGCTTATCGGCTCGTTGTAAAAAGGCAATAGTTTATAGGTGGTTTAAAAAATGAGAGAATTAGTAGATGCTTTTTTCGGAGAATTTAGCATCGTAGGACATCATATTGAATCGTACAACGATTTTATACCAACAATTGACAATCCCAATAGTAGAGCTCAAAAAATAATCGACAATTTGAGAATCGGTTTCGATGAAGGTGGTTGGGGAAAAATTAAACTCGATCCAGAAAAAGTTAACGGACAAGATATCCAGATAAGAGTCGGTAGAAAAAGAGGAGAAGATGGTAGGATCAAGCAAAATTCTGAACCTACTATACGTGTAAGAAAACCAACTATACGAGAGGCTAGCGGCTCTGAGCACAAGTTGACTCCTCACGAGGCGCGACTTAGAGATCTCTATTATGATGCAGAACTGGAGATGCAGTTTACTATAATAAGGGAAGGCATAGAAGAGGAGCCACAATGGCTGTCTGTTGGTCGTTTACCTGTGATGATCGGATCGAAGATATGTAATCTTAATGAAAACAATATAGATAGTACAGTAGAAGAAGTTCTCAATAAGGACATAGAGAGTCCTGATTATATTGAAAAATCCTACGAAGACAAGCTTGTCGATTTGGGAGAAGATCCTGTAGATCCTCAAGGTTATTTTATAATCGGAGGAACAGAGAGAAACTTGATGGCTGTAGAAGATATGGCTACCAATAGAGTGATGTGTGAAATAAAAGAAAAATACGGAAGAGAACATGAAGTTGCTAAGATATTCTCACAAAGGCATGGATTTAGAGCACTAACAGTGATGGAGAAAAAGAAAGACGGAATGATAGCCGTTTCTGTCCCCTCAGCCCGGGGAGACATTCCTCTTGTGATATTGATGAAGGCACTGGGCATGGATGAAGATGAGGAAATATACAACTCTATAGTTACAGATCCAGAGATGGCAAGTTTGATTTTCGCTAATATCGAGATGTGCCAAGATGAGGATGAATATTCACCAGATGGAGTGTACGATCAGGAGGACGCACTAGCTTATCTTGAGAGGAAATTTGCGACAGGACAAGCGGAAGAGTACAGAAGAAGGAAAATAGAATCCATCTTAGATAGGTCATTGCTTCCACATCTAGGCGATAAGAAAGAAAATAGGATGAAAAAGGCAGTATTCTTAGGAAGGATGGCAAGAGCTATACTCGAATTGAACATGGGTGAAAGAGAAGCTGACGATAAGGATCACTATGCTAACAAAAGATTGAAACTAGCAGGTGATCTCATGTCTGATCTTTTTAGAGTTTCTGTAGTCAATTTACTCAAGGATTTAAAGTATCAACTTGAAAGAAACTTTAGAAAAAAAGGAGATATAAGGATCAAATCCTCTATACGGCCGGACCTACTGAGCAATAAATTACAGCACTCGATGGCCACTGGGAACTGGGTTGGAGGTAGAACTGGTATATCTCAGTTGCTAGATAGAACTTCAAATATGGCTACGATAAGTCACCTAAGAAGGGTCAAATCACCGTTATCTAGAAGCCAGCCTCACTTTGATGCTCGAGAACTACATCCTACTCATTGGGGTCGCTTATGTCCAAACGAAACTCCTGAAGGTCAGAATTGTGGGTTAGTCAAAACTTCTGCCTTGATGGTTAATGTTTCAAAAGGCTCTGAGCCTATGGAAGTAAGATGGAACCTGCATGAATTAGGGCTTAAAGATATAGGATCTGAAACCGATGCAACAACAAAAGTATATCTTAATGGAGATCTGATTGGTTTAGTAGAACAGCCAGAAAATTTTGTGGAAAAGATCAAGGAGGAAAGAAGAACAGGAGAACTATCTGATCAGGTGAATATTAAATTCGAGCAAAAGATGGACGAAGTTATAGTCAATTGTGATGAGGGCCGGGTTCGAAGACCTCTTTTGGCACTCGAAGATGGGAAACTAAAGTTAACTGCTGAAGTTGTCGAAGAGCTCCTTGATGATAAAAGAGAGATTAAATCCCTCTTTGAAGAAGGCTATATGGAATGGATCGATACTGAAGAAGAAGAAAATCTATACGTAGCTTTATTCCCCTTCAATATTCCAGAGATGTGTGAAAATTGTAACTCAGCCATCTCCGAGGCAGATATTAAGTGGATCAATATGGGTAAGGGGGAAGATAAGGCTAAACTAAAATGCAAGGACTGCGGAGAGATAATGGAAGAAGAGATAAAATTAGAAGAAGAACACACCCATATGGAAGTTGATCCATTGCTGATCTTGGGAGCATCAACAGGTCTAGTTCCATTTGCAGAACACAATGCAGCTCCCCGGTGTTCGATGGGAGCCAACATGATGAAACAAGCTCTTGGACTAAATGCTTCAAATTACAGATATAGACCTGATACTCGAGAACACCTTTTGCACTACCCACAACTCTCATTGATTCAAACAAAAACGATGGAATATGTTAACTACAATAAAAGACCAGCTGGTCAAAACTTTATCGTGGCTGTTATGCCCTATCATGGTTACAATATGGAAGATGCCTTAATTATGAGTCGAGCTTCTATTGATAGAGCACTTGCAAGATCCACATTCTTCCGAACATATACAACAGAGGAAAGAAAATATCCTGGTGGTCAAGAAGACCAATTTGAAATTCCTGATCCAGACGTTAGAGGAGCAAGGAGTGATCAGCAATATAGTAAACTGGATACTGATGGAATGATAAATCCCGAAACACAAGTCGATGGAGGTGAAGTGATCGTAGGGAAGACTTCACCACCAAGATTTTTAGAGGAAGATACAGACTTGATGGCACCTCAAAAAAGAAGAGAAACTTCAGAGACGATGAGACCTAGAGAAAAGGGATGGGTAGATTCTGTGATGTTGACTGAATCTGAAGACGGGAGTAGGATAGTCAAAACAAAGATAAGAGATCAGAGGATACCTGAGCTAGGTGATAAATTTACCTCAAGGCACGGTCAGAAAGGAGTGATCGGAAAATTGGTAGAGCCAGAGGATCTTCCATTCACTGAGGAAGGTGTGGTACCAGACTTGATCGCTAATCCTCATGCGATTCCATCTAGAATGACTGTTGCCCATATGCTTGAAATGCTTGGGGGAAAAGTAGCTTCTCTAAAAGGACGAACTATCGATGGCACGCCTTTCAGCGGTGAGAGCGAAGAGGCTCTCAAGGAAGCATTAAAAGATTCAGGCTTCAAATCAAATGGAACCGAAATATTATACGATGGTAAGAGCGGAAAGATGATGGAAGCTGAAATTTATGTTGGCGTTATATATTATCAAAAATTACATCACATGGTAGCCGGAAAACTCCACAGCAGATCACGAGGTCCAGTACAGATACTGACAAGACAGCCAACTGAAGGACGTTCTCGAAAAGGTGGTTTAAGATTTGGTGAGATGGAAAGAAATACGCTTATTGGTCATGGTACCGCAATGGTGATCAAAGATAGACTTTTGGATCAGTCCGATGGAACTAAAGAGTTTGTTTGTGGAAATGAAGAATGTGGTCATCTAGCCATCTTAGATAGTAATGGTGAACTACGATGTCCTGTATGTGATGAAAAATCTGATGTCCATCAGATTCAGACTAGTTTTGCATTTAAACTTCTGATGGATGAATTAAGATCACTTGGAGTAACCATGAGATTGAATGTGGAGGATCAACGATGAAACACGATAGAGGAATATCAAAAAGGGTAGGTAGTATACAATTCGCTTACATGTCCCCAGAGGAAAAAAGAAATCTCTCTGCGACCAAGATCATAACCCCTGACACTTACGACGACGATGGATTCCCAATAGAAATGGGATTGATGGATCCCCATCTTGGAGTTATCGAACCTGGTTTGCGATGTAAAACATGTGGTGGAAGAGTTGACGAATGCTCAGGTCACTTTGGTAACATCGAATTAGCAATGCCTGTAATCCATATAGGTTATGTTAAAGAGATCAAAAAATTATTACGATCTACCTGCAGCGAATGTGGAAGGATATTACTCCCCGAAGAAGAGAAAAATCAATATGTGGATAGGATGGAAGAGATGAGAAATATGGGGGCCGATCTCTTGGATATCCGTTCATTAGCTAAAGACGTATCAAAAAAGGCACGTAAAAACAACGTCTGTCCTCACTGTAAAACAGAACAGCGAAAAATCAAATTAGATAAACCAACTACCTTCCGTGAAGAAAAAACTAAGCTTACCCCAAAAGAAGTAAGGGCTAGACTAGAAAAAATTCCTGACGATGATTTATGGCCACTTGGAATAAATCCCGAAGTTACTAGACCAGAATATATGGTTTTGAAAGTATTATTAGTGCCCCCTGTAACAGTAAGACCTTCTATTACTCTAGAATCTGGAGATAGATCCGAGGATGATCTCACTCATAAATTAGTTGACATCTTAAGGATCAATCAAAGATTAAGAGAGAACCGAGATGTAGGGTCTCCTCAACTCATCGTTGAAGATCTTTGGGATCTATTACAATATCATATAACAACTTATTTCGATAATCAAACTTCAGGTATACCTCCAGCTAGACATAGAAGTGGAAGAACATTGAAGACTTTGATCCAACGTTTGAAGGGTAAGGAAGGGCGATTCCGACAGAACTTGAGTGGAAAAAGAGTTAACTTTTCTGCCCGAAGTGTTATCTCACCAGATCCTTGGTTATCGATAAATGAGGTAGGTGTTCCAGAAAAGGCTGCTCGTGAGTTGACTGTACCACTTAATGTGACCCCTCTTAATCTCGAAAATGCTAGAGAAATAGTTGCAAGAGGGCCATCTCCTAGAGAAGATGGCGAATATGCACCAGGAGCAAACTACATGATAAGACCAGATGGACGGAGAATTAAAGTAACAGAAAAAAATGCTGAAACAGTAGCAGAAAAAGTAGAGCCAGGTTTCACAATTGAGAGAGAATTAAAAAATGGCGATATAGTTCTATTCAACCGACAACCCTCTCTACATAGAATGTCAATGATGGCACATGAAGTTAAAGTCGTACCAGGAAAAACATTCAGGCTCAATTTAGCTGTATGTCCTCCTTATAACGCTGACTTTGATGGTGATGAGATGAATCTCCATGTGCTCCAGAGCGAAGAAGCAAGAGCAGAAGCAAAAGTACTGATGAAAGTTCAGGAACACATATTATCACCAAGATTTGGCGGGCCTATAATAGGTGCAATACAAGATCATATAAGTGGGTTATTTTTCTTAACTAATGAAAATCCTACTTTTTCAAGGAAAGATATGATAAGTATATTTTCAAATCTAAAAACTGAAAGCTTCCCTGATCCAGTCATTGAGGACGGAGAAAAAATATGGAAGGGAAAAAAGATTTTCAGCCACTTTTTACCTGATGATTTCAACATCGAGTTCCAGGCATCAATATGCGAAAAATGTGACACTTGCGCTAAAGAAGAATGCGACGTAGATGCCTACGTGTTAATAGAACATGGAGAGTTAGTTACTGGTACGATAGATGAAAATGCTGTAAGTCCTTTCGCTGGAGAGATCGTTGACAAATTGGCAAGAGATTATGACACCGACGTGGCAAGAAAATTCATAGATCAGATCACGACTATAGCCTTGGGAGTTATAACTCTAAGAGGATTTACGACCTCAATAGATGACGAAGAGATACCTGAAGAAGCGCAACATAAGATTAACTCCGTCTTGGATAAATCTGAAAAGAAGGTAAGAAATCTGATCGAAGCATATAAAAAGGATGAACTTGAGCAGCTACCTGGTAGAGCGTTAAAAGAAACTCTTGAGTTGAAGATCATGAAGGAACTTGGAAAAGCAAGAGACGATGCTGGACAGATAGCCAGCAGACATCTCGGTCTCGGTAATAATGCAGTAGTTATGGCAAGAACTGGAGCGAGGGCTAGTATGCTCAATCTTACTCAGATGGCAGGAGCACTGGGGCAACAAGCTATTAGAGGAGAAAGACCTAGTAGAGGATATGAAGAGAGAACTTTATCTCATTTTAAAAGAGGAGAACTCGGAGCTGAATCTAAAGGATTCGTGAAATCATCTTATAAGGAAGGTCTAAATCCTGTTGAGTATTTCTTCCATAGTATGGGAGGAAGAGAAGGATTAGTAGATACGGCGGTTCGTACGAGTAGGTCTGGATATATGCAAAGAAGACTGATAAACGCACTAGAGGACCTAATGGTTGAAGTTGATGGCACCGTTAGAAACTCAGCCGATACTATAATTCAATTTGAGTATGGTGAAGACGGGGTGGATCCCATGAGAAGTAAAAGAGGAGATCCTATCGACATGGAAGATGTTATTCGAGATTTCAAAAAGGGGAGGGATAGATAATGGCGAAAAAAGACACGATTAATGCCTTAATCAGGAGAGATATCGACGAGAAAACTGCGAATAAACTCGCAGATGAGGGTTTCCTTCTTGGAGATGTTAAAAAGGCATCGAAAGAAGAACTAGCAAAAGTCCTTTCTGACGAAAAAGCTAAAGAAGTAAAAAAATTGATCGGAAAAAAGAGGAAGAAGAAAAAAAAGAGAAAGAAGAAAAAAAGAAAGAAAAAGTCTGAAGATCAAAAAGGGACTATGGATAAAGAAGACATATTGCCTGACAAATTTGAAGACCTGACGGGTATAGCAAAAAAACTTAAAGAGATATCAGACTCAAAAGGATTCGATATACCTCGTTCAACATTAAAAGAAGCAGCAGATTGTCTAAAGAAGCACGAGATCTCTGAGGATGATTATCCGGATATAATGGATATTATAAATGAAAGGTATGAAAACAGAAAAGTAGATCCAAAAGAATCAGTAGGTATAGTTGGAGCACAATCTATAGGAGAGCCGGGTACTCAGATGACGATGAGAACATTCCACCATGCTGGTGTAGCTGAAATAGGAGTGACACAGGGTCTTCCAAGGATGATAGAAATCGTCGATGCTAGAAAAGTACCTAGCACACCCTCGGTGGAAGTTCATCTAGAAGATGATCTTAAAGGTGATAGAGATGAAGCCAAAAGAATAGCTTCTGAGCTTGAAGTGACCCGTCTAAAAGATGTAGCAGATGTGGAGATCGATATGTCTGCAACCAATATAGTGATTAAACCTGATGAGAAAACTATAGAGGATAAAAATATTAAATTGAACGAAATTGTGGAAAAATTGCAAAGCACTAGAGGAGTACACGGAGAAGTTGATCATGATGGTTCTAAAATTACTGTAGACGTTGAAGAAGGAAAATTTAGTCTCCTCCATGAATCAGTTGAAGAAGCTAAAGGTGCAAAAATTAAAGGGGTTAAAGGGATCAAAAGAGGTGTTATCAGAAGAGATGGTGGAGAATTCGTTATTTATACCGAAGGATCTAATCTAGAGGAAGTCTTGAAAATAGAAGGTGTAAATATAGAAAAAACCATCACTAATAGCCCTAATGAGATCTATAATGTACTAGGTATCGAAGCAGCGAGAAATGCTATAATATCAGAGGCAAAAGACACATTGGATGAACAGGGTTTAGAAGTAGATATAAGACACATCATGTTGGTCGCGGATATCATGACTAACGAAGGTGACTTAAAAGCTATAGGTAGACATGGGGTATCCGGTAAGAAAACTAGTGTTCTTGCTCGAGCTGCTTTCGAGATTACAAGTCAGCATTTACTAAGAGCTGCAATAATAGGAGAAAAGGATGAGCTTAAAGGTGTCGCGGAAAACGTGATCATCGGTCAACCTATAACTCAAGGTACTGGAGATGTTGATGTCATGTACCGAGGTACTCCTTCTGAAAAAAGTTCAAAAACAACAAAAGATGAATGATGAGTCTGAATTTGAAAAACAATAAATACCAGAATTATGATGCGGTTTATGAAAATATAAAGGTGGTACTAGAATGGATATTAATAGAGAGATAAGAATGGCAGTCAATACGGGAGACGTAGACTTTGGTTTAAAAGAAGCTAAGAAAAATATAGAAGATGGTAATTGCGAGTTGTTGATCGTTGCTTCTAATTGCCCGAATAAGAGGTTGAAAAAAAGAGAGAAATTCAAAGACGTTCCCATATACGTCTATAAAGGAAACAATCAAGAACTAGGTTCTGCTGCAGGTAAACCTTTTGCTATATCTACGATGTCGATCAAAAATGCAGGCAATTCAAATATACTTTCACTAAAGGCGGAATAAAAATGGCTGAAAGCGTGAACGACGTCACTTTCAACGAGAAAACCCTCCGTTATATATCAGTTTTCGAGAAAATTACAGATACTAAAGTAGTGGATTGCATTGATATACCTGAAAAGGTTATTTTTTTGGTAGATGAAGGATCTATCCAGAAAGCTATAGGAAAAGGAGGAAAAAACGTCACAAAGATAAGCGATTCTATCGACAGGAACATACACATAATCGAATATAGTGAAGACCCAAAAAAACTCCTAAAAAATATTTTTTACAGCTATGATGTCAAAGACGTGGAAATCGAAGAGAAAAACGGCGTGATGCATGGAACTGTAGAAGTAGCACAGGAAAATAAAGCTAGGGCTATAGGAAAAGATGGGCGAAACCTTTCCATAGCAAGAAAAATTATGATGAGGCACTCAGACATATCCAGTGTATCTGTCGCGTAATATATCTGTGGATCCCCTACATAGTAAAAATGGTTCTAATTCTCTAGTAAACTCCCATCTTTCTTTGCAGTCGCAATCGGGGATGTGTCTGAGATATTCTTTTTCACCAGTTTGATTGATCTTCTTAATTACTCTGATGATCTTCTCATCACAATTTTCGCAGTTGCTAGCACCACGTTTAGACCCCAAACCTGCCGTAGAAACAAAAATGTCATTTTTTACAAAATCCAGTTGTGAGATTATATCGATTATAGACCACAGTGAAGGAGGACCATACAAGTTACGATACCATAACTTTTCTACTAAAGTACCTTTTTGTACATTCAGTGGATTGATAGAGATCACATCAGTATAATTTGAAATCTCCTTTATAGTTTTCAATACATCCTGTACTGCCTCATTTTCAATCAAAAAAGGTGGTTTTAACAAAACATAAGTTCTTATAGAAACATCAGCTGTTAGATTATTAATTGCTGCTTTATAATCATCAAATGTAAACCCTTTATTGATGCAGTTTTCCAACACAAAATCATTAGCTGATTCCAATCCTATAGCTAATTCAAGAGTATCTACTTTATTAGAATATTTTTTCACGATCTTATCATTTATAAATTCAGGTCTTGATTCTACAACTATTTTTTTGGCATCAAAACTTTCCAAAGCTTCCACGGCTATATCTTTCGGGAGCTCATTTTTATCTAGAAAACTACCAGAAGTATATATTTTTACTATCTCCTGTCCTTCATAAGCTTCAAGAGATTCCTCTAACTGATTTTTGAGAGCTCTCTGTGTTATGTCTGGATTGGTATCAAGATAATAGCCGCACATCGAACATCCCGACTTATAGGACCAATAGCATCCTTTGGTCCTTAATATCACTGAGAAAACATCAGAGGTTTTACCTTTCCAATATTCCTTTTCATCCCAATAAGAGACGATTCCAAGGTTATCGCTCCTTGATTTTTTTTTGTGCTGTTTTTTGATCTCAGTTTTTAATCCCATCTTTCTGCGAGAGATAGTGGATAACAGAATAATAAACCTTTTCGATACTTGAGAACATATCATGATTTTATATCTTATTTTTGAATTTCAATAACTAAGTTTTGGACTAAAGAAGCAAATTTTATATGTTCATCCCTCATTAGTTTAAAACGAGTACGGTCCGGAACTCCGATCATCTTGGATCGTTTTAACGAATTCAAATTCATCCTCCTTTCGGATACAGCAAACCCATGGGGAAGGATGTTAATGATATTCCGGACCGTTTTTATTTTTTTTTTTTAATCTGATTTGAAAAAGCTGCCGGTGACGTCCTCCTTCACCCTAGAAGGGGTGAGGCTTCCTACGGAGTCACTGACTCCTTGCACAAGCCCGGAAGTTGCATTCCGCTCACTAACTTTTGTTTTACCCAAACACAGAGGTCAGGTCATCGCTTCCAGCTCAAAGGACCGCGCCACAACACCATGTCAATTCATGATCGGCCCCTACCTGCAAAAGCGGTCTTTTCAAACTTTCTGCAGGCCCGTGTCTGGAACCTCTACCTAAAATATAGATATCTGGGTATTTAAGTATTCACCAGGGGGAGGGGTGAGTGAAAGTGACATTCATCCCCACGGCAGAGCCGCAGGGTTTTCTGCCTCAACAAAAGGATAAAAAGAAAATTGAATTATATGACCTCCTGTATATTGTAAATGAAAACATGAAGTTGTTTCGAGACAAATCCAAGATGACGCGTTTTCTCATATTGTATAAATCTGCCGTCGAAAAACCCAGTAGATTAGCTGATCTAGCTTCAGAATTAAATATGACAGAACAAGCTATTTCAAACTATGTCTCAGAGATAGAAGAAGATGGACTTATGGATAGATCAGGAGCTTCCTATAGACCAACATCTAAAGGTATGGAACTAGTAAGAGAGATAATATCACAACTAGGAACCTTTTTGAAGGAGGCTAATCAAAATGTTGATTTTATATCCACCTGCACAGCCATCGCGGATGAAGAAATAAATGAAGGAGAAAAAATTGGTTTGTACATGAAGGATGGATTTCTCCATGCATCTTTAAAGGAGTCTTCAAGTACAGGAACAGCTTTAAACCATGCAAAAAAGGAGGAGCCGCTTAAAGTAGGTGGGTTGGAAGGGATTATAGAGATGGGATTGGGCAAGGTAAATCTCATCAAAACAGATATTACGGGCAATATATCAACTGAAGAAAAAGAAGAAATAAAAGATAAAATACAACATTCAGAACCAGATAGGTTATCTATAATGGGCGAGATGCAGTATGGCATCTGCAATTCCATAGGTTTTGAACCTGATATATGCTTTGCACCAGTTGAATCATCAATGGATGCTGTCGAGAAGGGACTAGATGTAACATTATTGGTTTCAGATTCTGATCTAGACGAGGTCTTAGAAAAACTCAATTCCCGAAATAAAGATAGAGATGAAGAATACAGGATAAAGTATGAAGTCCTGTGACCTCCTCCCGACGCCTAAAGGCATCGGGCTTCCAGTTCGTTCACCGAGTGAACGCCCCATTACTGGGGACGCCTGCACCTTCGGTGTGGTGGGGAATTCGATTCTTCTCGATCCCCTTCATCCTCACTGTTGTTGCGGATGCAAGGAAGCTTCGTAGGAATGAGAACATTCCGTCTCTCCTTCGAATCACGAAACATAATTGTTGAGTGAGAAAAGTAAGCTTCGATTACTTCGAAAGACTAAGTCTTTCTGCGGATTACGAGGTTCAGCACTCAAGGGCTGTCGTCCATGCAGTCACGGACTGCTCCAGG
>CAZRSB010000004.1:0-73668 GCA_964602715.1 uncultured Thermoplasmata archaeon
ACTAGTCAAAATATAATCTCCCTAAGCCTCTATCCCGAAAGTAATAAAAAGTCTCCCGCAAAAGAACAAAAAGCCTAAATCTTTCAAGTGTTTGAGAAAAGTCCACTAAGGTATACTCTTATTATCGTAAATACTGGAAGAAAGTAAGTATTGTTCTTGTCCCTTATAGAAAAAAGATAGATTTTGGCAATATTGTCCAATCACAATTCGATCAATTGTTTTATTTTATTTTTAGTTTCTACAATCTTTGATCTATCAAGTTCCCCTTTCTTATGAAGTGCAAATAATTCTCTAAATAAAGGTTCGATTTTTTCTTGCTCAGCAAGTCCAGTATCACCAACCACTTCCATAACATAAACGAGATCTTCAAATCCTTGGAATACTTTTTTTGATGGTTCTTCATAGATGATCTCTTTTACTATCTTTTTTTCTCTTCTATCTAGGATTTCATCCTCTTTTTCAAAAAAGGATTCTAATTCTTCAAAATCTTCATTTTTAAAACGCCATCCGGTGGCACCAAAATTCTCTTCAAGGTGATCCCTTGAGGAAGTGCCGGTAAGAGCACTAACGACACCGTCCTGTTCCAATACCCATCTTATTCCAACCTGTACAGGGCTTTTTCCATACTTATCTCCTATTTCCTTTAATTTTTCTAAGACTCGCATACTAGATCTAAATCTTTCCTTTTTAAAGAGTGAATCAAGATTCCTTATATCTCCATGATCAAAATTTGGATCATCGGCGAATTTTCCCGTGAGTATACCTCTTCCCGTCACGCTGAATGCGATAGCTTTAACGTCATAATCTCGGCAGAGAGGGAGTAAACCTTCCCTGCTTTTCCTGTTAGCCGCGCTGAGTTCCATCATACAGAATGAAACATCACCCTGTTTAAAGTACTCCTCGACTCTTTTTTCTGGAAGGTGACTCACACCATAATGCCTTATTTTCGTCTCACTTTTGAGTTCTTCTAAAGCTTTGATCGTCTCTTTTACTTCTGTATTTGGATCATCAAAATGAACAAAATATATGTCAATCTGATTCGTTTGCAATCTTTCTAAGCTTCTCTGACATGATGCTCTAACACTTTCGTATGAAAGTGGCGAGGCTTCAGAATTTATTGTAGCACCTATTTTAGTAGATAATACGACTTCTCCTCTGTTAGGTTTTATAACCACTCCTAAAAACTTCTCAGCTTCCTCCCCATAGGTTTCAGCAGTGTCAAAAAAATTGATACCCAGTTCCCTCGCATATTCAATTGTTCTCCTAAATTCATCTTTATCGATTTTTCCATATGCTCCACTCAAAGCGTAACATCCTAGGCCAAGTTCTGATATCGATGTTTTCAAGTCCATCTTCATCTCGCTCCTATCAATTAATATTTCAAATCTATTTAGTTCTTTGTGATTATTTACCATAAATCAGTTTTCTTTGTTGAACACCAGATAATGGTCTAATCAGAAATGGGCCTTCATAGGCATGGTATTTATTAACTGGTCGGTTTAAAGATAATTACTCGTTTAGTACTGGTAAAACCAATTTAGATTCGTTTCCTTCACCCATATACAAAGTATATTCACCTTTTCCCTTCTCCATCAAACTAGAACTCAATGACAACTGAGGAAAATTGCTACCTGAAATCTCGAGTCCGATCTTGTGATCCTTCTTGAATGTATGAGCGATCGACCAAAGATCTATACGGTATTTTTCTTTTGAATCGGTTCCTTTTATTCTTTTGATCCCGTCGGCTATAAAACGGGCTGTACCGTCTTCATATACATCTACCAATTTGACACATATATCAGATTCATGCTGTGCTAATCCATAAAGCTCACATATCACGTTCCCAACTACAACGATATCTTGGTCTAGTTTACCAGTAGTAAAAAGTAGTACGTCATGTCTCTGATGAAGTTCGCTCTGGTCCGCTGGACCAGGTTCAAGTCCTGCATCGGGGAACTCCCATACTCTACCTCCTATAGTAGGAACAGGTTCTTTTATTATGTAATCTACTATTTCAGATCGAGGCGTTATCTCCTTCGAAAGACGGTTTCTTGAGAGATATAGATTTATTTTATCATCAGGTTCCATCTCCTGATCTACATGGATCCATCGTTTTTCACCGGTCAAGAAAAGAGCTATATTGCTTTCATCTGTGGTTATCTGGTCGTTGTCTATATCTTTATCCTTCAACCATCTATCGAACCAATTCACAATGTTTGTTACAACTCCTGGTCTACTTTCTTTTCCAAAATCAACACTATGAAGTTCTTTTTGCTCATCTAGAACCGTGTTGTGAGTCCATGGTCCTATGATAAGGTGTTGAGGTGCAGTAGAATTTTGAGAAAAATACTTGAAGAGATCAACGGTAGGGCCTAGACACAGGTCATACCATCCAGACATGTGCATAATCGGTATATTTATTCTCGGTAGATATTCTTTAACACTTGTTCTTTTCCAAAATTCATCCTTTATAGGATGTTTGCAGAATTCCTTCCATATTTTGTTAGGGTAGCCAGCTTTAGAAGCTGCATCTTCCAAAGGGATTGTAGAAAATATCTCCTCCCAATCTATTTCTGAAAGGTCCGGTTGAGGAGAATGAGAAGTGATGATAGACCAGGGTAAAGCGTGATGTAGGACCAGCGCACCTCCTCTATGGGTCAGATCGTAAGCGTTAGAAAAGCCTCCTATATTTATCATGGTCTTTATCTCATCTTTTTTGGATACCGCGGGAAGAGCACATGTAGAAAGATAAGATACGCCAACTATGCCTATACCTTTTTTGTTGTACCAGGACTGTTTTTTGATCCAATCTATTGTTTCTAGGCCGTCTTCTTTTTCCTGATTTATAGGATCAAATACACCTTCTGAATCGTATCTACCTCTTACATCTTGTACTACAAGGGCATAGTCCTCACTTACAAAGATGTCCGCAAAAATCTTCTTATTTTTCCTACCATAAGGAGTCATGATAAGCAATGCTGGATAACTATTTTCTTTTTCAGGTAAATAAACATCAGTAGCCAATTTTGTCCCGTCTTTCATAGTGACGTGTGTTTCTTTAATTTTCATAGGCACCCTCGCAACGAGCTATAATATCAAATGTAATAAATTTTACTCTTTTGAATTGGTTTGTGTTTGTTCTAGAACCGAATCATTATAGAACAAATTCCAAAATGAATTATAGTATAAATCAAAACTTTTAGAACTAAATTTTTGACATCAAGATAATCGGGATTTAAGACGAATGAGATTTTTTTTTCCAGTAGGTGTGCTTCAGATATAAATGGACACAAATAATCATTCGATATTTTGATATTGATTTTAAACAGTCATTAGTATTAGGGCTCATCCGGGACTATTAAGATTGAAAGTATTCTCCCTTTGAGCTAAATTTTCATCGATCTTTTCCTTCGATATCATCTATCCTGTAGCTTCCATATTCTTGTGTCTCTTTACCTTTGATCAAAAGATAATAAATAAATGTTACAATGAAGAGTAAGAACATAACTATTGTAACCAAAAGCATAGCTGCCATTACCGATATACCCAGAACCATAGCTACGATCAAGTATATTTCCATATAATGAAGGAAACCTAATAGAAATGCAACAATGATTATCAGTGATACAAATTTAGATCTTTTTTCCATCTTTGAATTCACCTTTTTCTGTTTATCTCCATGAGAGATAAAAGGTAGAGACAAACACACCCGATATGGATGCGTCTGAATAATCGTATTTCAGAATTTTCTTTTATTTAGAGATATTAAATCCACCGACTTTAATTCCTGTTTTACCCGAACTACTGCTGCTACTGCTACTGCTACTATCCGTTGAGATATGCTTGCTCAATGCAGCTCCTAGATCACTAAGTGTTAGGCTTCGCAACCAAACTTTTCCTGGTCCCTGAAGTGTGGTCATGAAAAAACCTTCTCCACCAAATAGAGAACTCTTGATACCACCGACTCTTTCCACATCGAACTTTACAGATGGTTCAAAGGCAGCTACGTGACTAGTAGAAACTTTCAATAGTTCTTGAGGATTCAATTCTTTTTCTACCAGATCTCCTGTTACATGGATAAAAGCTGTACCTGTACCAGTCAACTTTTGAAGGAACATACCTTCTCCACCAAAAAATATTTTTCCCAACTTTTTTTGCATATGAGTATCTATATCAACACCTGCTTCTGAACAAAGGTAGGCATTTCTTTGGACAATGTATTCTGATCCCGGCTGAACGTCAAATGGCAGAATTCTTCCAGGAGATTTACCTCCAAAAGACACTATGCCTTCGCCTCCAATAGTTTCAAATTTGGTAAGGTAATAAGATTCACCAGAAGCACTTCTTTTTATTCCATCCATAATTCCTCCTTTACGTTCTGTCTTCATCTCTACGTTACCAGACATGTATGTAAGAGACCCTGTTTCTCCATATATTGTCTCATTTCCTCCGATCTGAAGAGTCACTAATTCTAGATTATCTCCATCTATTCGATATTTCATTAACTTATTCACCTACTGCCCTATCGAATGGATTTATTTAAAATTTAGGATTTCTAGGAATAATTTGACTTTTACCTATTAAAGATATGGGTTAAGTATTAATAATGTTCTTTAGAAAATTAATATTCTCCATAATATTCAATTCTGTTCTGACAACATTTAAAGAGATCTCTGTTGAGCTTTATTCTTAACTAGTATTTTTTAGAGTATTATGGGTTGAACCATAATTTGTCACTTTGACTTCAATACATCTTCAACAAAATTAGAAAGAGGATAAACAATCATATGTCCTACGATCTTCTTAAGAGATTGATTTTTTGAAATTTTTTTAGCTATTGGAGGGCTAATTTTATAATATATATCAGTGAATAACTTACCTGCTCTTCTCTGTAACAGAACTTGGTCTCTGAAAGTTCTTAAGTTGTCAATTTTTTCTGAGTTTGGATCACCATAAACAGCAGTCGCGATAAAACATCCTCTCCTACCTTCATTTTCAGATCCAATACTTTTCTCCTCTTCTTTATCTAAGGCGTTTTTTAAGTCTATCAGTTCTTCCTTGAATCCTTCTTCAAAAGCCTTTATCGATGATAGATTTAAATATCTCTCTTCTCTCGAGTCCCCATCTTCAATAACTCTCAACCTTAAATATAAATCATCATAATTTTTTATCAGTTTTTCAAAGGGCAAATCAGTATACGCATTAAAATAGACCGTATCATTAGGTAATATTAGATCTAGGTGTTTTTCATCAGGAGTTTCGTATATTTTTATATTTTGTTTATTTTTTCTTACAAGATATCTTTTCTCTCCTTCTTCGGAGATGACCGTTAATCCATTCTTTTTTATTATCTCAGCATCGTCCCCAATTTCATAACCCTTTTTGGTAAAGATCTCAACAATATTTTCGTGAATCTTTCCCTCTTGAATATACTTTTCAAATTGAGAAATGTCTATATCGAACAAGTGATTAGAATCTAAAAAGCCTTCGCTCTGGAAAAGATCAGAATTTAGAGATAAAGTGCATTCTATCTTATTTAATATGTTATTTCTTAAATCCACCATATCTCCTTCTAAAAATATATTTTTTAATTTGCCTTTAGTGTTATTTGTGACCTGACATTTGAATTCTAATTCAAAATCGTGGTCTAATTTTATGCCATTATAAGTGTAAACATCGTATTTGCATTTTTCATCTTCATCATCTATTTTTATTAACAAATAGAACCTATTTTCATCTACTGCCACTTTCAAATCCTCTTCTGCATCAATTATCTTTGCACAATCTGTTAATCTGTAATTTTTTCTCTCAAATCCTTTTTTTATTGCTTTAGGCTTCGGTGTCTCTGGAAAATCAATGGAGAAGATCTTTCTTTTTTTACACCCATCCTCTACAGAGTAATATATCGTCAGATCCATAGATCCTTCAATGATCTCTAACAATCCTTCCCTGTTTAAAGGAACCACTACACCAAGATGGGGCAAGTCTTCCTTGTCTAGAAGACCTATGCCTTTTTGTTCTGCGATACTTTCAGCTTTAGAATTAAAACCAGAAGGTGAGATAACAATTCCTTTATTTACTTCAGTGTTTTGAATTATCTCATCTATCTTCTGGATCGTCTCCTCCCCTACGGGTGAGCTATCTAAAGTGCATTCCACCACGATCTTATCTGAGTGTAGTTCCGACTCATATTCTGCATAAATATCTGCTTTAAAAGTTTCTCCAGAAACAGTCCTTAACTTATGATCTTTTTTTGTTTCGTATCCACATCTACTGAAAATGTTTTTAACTTCGTTTTTCAAAGTATTTGCTAAGTTCTCACCACACCTAGGACATCTATTCGAATCCGAAGAAATCATGCCATCACAAGATGGACAGGCGTATTTATATTCCATTATAGAACCTACCTTTAAATCAGTATTTTTAAGTCACTCAACTTCTAATCACAAATCACCAACAGACAAAGGAATATATAAATTTGATTGAAGGTTTCATAGGAAACTATTATATAATACCGTTTCATGTGAAACTAACGTAATTATGTTCAAGAAATCATTGAAAAAAATACAATTGTTGCTGCAATTTTTCGTTAAAATCTTCAAAATACCATTTCACCTAGTCAAAGGTATGAGAAAGGAGGGGTCTTACGATTATTTAAAACAGAGGATGAAAAGACCTAGTAAAGACGAGATCCTTGAGGGAAATATCCTCCTAGTCATGTTCAAATTAGGATGGCCTATCATGTTAGCTACCTTTTTAAGGACTCTATATAACCTTGCTGATACCTTTTGGTTAGGACGTTTACCAGGAGAATTAGCAGAGTTTGCTGTAGCGGCTTCAAGTCAAGCATGGTCTGTAGTTTTCGTTATAATGTCCATCGAAATCGGTTTTGGGGTGGCCGCACTTGCTTTGATCTCGCAATACACAGGTTCTAGAGACTACAAAAAAGCTTCTGACTATGCTGGTCAGCTTTACTTCGTAGTTATAGTTTTTTCTGTTATTCTAGGAGCTATAGGGTACTTTATATCTCCTTATCTTATGGATATGTTGGTCGGAACTGGACCTGACGCTCCTTATTTAGCACACTACGGAACGGAGTACTTGCAGATCACCTTTATGGGTATGCCATTCATGTTTTTGTTCTTCGCATTCATGTTTATAATGAGGGGATGGGGGGACAATGTAACCCCTATGAAGGTAGTGGCTATAACTTCCATTTTGAATATATTGATTGATCCAATATTGATATTTGGATCTGGCTACGAATTGGTTTTAGGATCACTTTCAATAACTATACCTAGCTTTTTTGGTTATTCAATACCCATGATGGGAGTAAGGGGGGCTGCTCTCGCTTCAGTGTTATCAAGAGGTATAGCTGCCTTTTACTCTTTGTACTTGATGTTTTCCGGTAAGCTAGGTATTGAAGTTGATCTACACCAGTTAGCCCCGGACTTCCAGAAGATCAAAAAAGTACTCAAAGTTGGTATACCCGCTTCTTTTGGAAGACTTGGCAGTTCCTCAGGTTTTTTATTGTTATGGGCTATAATATATCGGTTACCAAATACTGGTACAGTGGCCGCAGCTTACGGGGCCGGAAATAAAATTTTGAACATCATGTTTCTGGTTATGGGAGGTATGACCATGGCCATCTCAACTATGGTCGGGCAGAGTCTTGGCGCAGACATGATAAAAAGAGCTGAGGATACAGCAAGAAAAGGTATCATAGCTCTTACCATATTGATGTCCCTTTTAGCTGTAGTTTTATTCATAAGCAGCCATCTGCTCATAAGGATATTGGTTCCAGGTCAAGAAGGTGTCATCCAATCTGGGGCACAATTCCTGATGATCTATTCAGTTTCAATACCCTTTTTTGGGATATTCAGAGCTATAAGCCAGATACTTGGGGGTTCCGGCCATACTGTTCAGCAGATGGGGTTGGATCTATCAAGGATATGGGGTCTCAGAATCGTGATTGTTTTTGTTCTTGCTATTGTGTTAGGTCTCGATGACCTAGGATTCTGGATTGGCATGTCAGCTAGTAATTTTGTAGCAGCGGGTGTTGCATTTATAGTATATTCTAAAGGCTGGTGGAAAAAGAAGATAATCAAAGATGAGCCTTCATCTAGGCTTTCTATACCAAAACCAAAAGAAAAAAAGTCAGAGACGGAGGAGGACAGCAATGGATGAAAAACAAACTGAAGAGACTACTATCCATAAATTACACCAGATAGTTCATAAAAGATTGATAAGATTCATAAAAAATGAACTGAAGCCCTATGATTTCAACAGGGGTGAAATACCCCTTTTATATAAATTATTAAAAGAGGGAGACGGCAAAACTCAGACAGAAATATGCGATATGCTCCATGTATCTAAGTCCACCACTTGCAAGATAATACAGAATTTAGTTGTAAAAGGATTTCTTCGAAAGGAAAGAGATGAATATGATAAGAGAGTGACCAAGATATTCCTCACCGATAGAAAAGATGAAATAAAGGACTTGCTGATGGAACTGGACGAAAAAGCAGAAAATAAAATGTTAGAAGGATTCGATGATGAAGAAAAAGAACGATTAAGAGATTATCTAGAACGAATTTTCAATAATTTAGAGAGATCAAAATGAGGAGAAAGTGAAGAGTAAGCTCTTGTTAAAAACACTTATCAGATTTTCTCTTCTACCTCTTTATCTTTTTTATTATCTCTTCTTACTAGGACAGAAACTATTATAGTGCCAACAATACCAAATATAAAAATGATCTTCCAAAAAGAAGGTGTATCTACTTCCAATACTTCAATATTTACGGTTTCTTTACTTTCATCGTAATCTTCGAGCCTTATCCCCAATTCAGCCTCTCTAGGTTCGCCTACTACTATCCATGTAAATTCGCCCACATATTCATCCTCGTCTACCTCAGACCAATGGATTCTTTGATTATCTTCAACAAAACCATCAACCAAGTATTCAATATTCGATACCTCTTTATTTTCAGCTTCTTCTAGCTTAGTTATCCTGTATTTGATTTTGATCTCTTCAGTCTCCTCGTATTCATCGTTCTCCTCGGGTTCCAATATCTCAATTTTAAATGGAGGTCCATCATTAGCATTATTTTCTCCCCTAACAATAGGTACAGTTAAAAAGCTAATCAACAAGACGATGATAATAGTGTAAGACAAAATTTTTCCTAGTGTATTTTTCACTGTTTAACACCTGCATAAATTTTCTTTAATCACTCTTACAGATAACTGAAATCCTGCCCCATCTCTCTTAATCTTTTCACTCTCTCTTCAGTTGGGGGATGAGAGGAGAAGAGTTTTGCCATACTTTTACCTTTGAATGGATTCACGATGAATAGAGATGCTGAAGTAGTGCTCCTACTTTTCATCGGATTTTTCTTGTTCTGTGCACTTAATTTTTCTAGTGCGCTAGCTAGAGCGTTGGGATTTTTTGATATCTCGGCTCCTTTTTTATCGGCTTCAAATTCTCTTTTCCTCGATATCGCCATCTTTATTATAAGTGCACCTATAGGCGCCAATATAAGAGTCAAAAGTAGGATCGGATTGGCTCTTCTTCTACCTCTACCGAACATCATCTGGAACATGACCATCCTTGCCAAGAGGGTTATAGCTCCAGCTATAGTTGCGGCGATGCTCATTATCATCATGTCTTTTCCCTTCACATGGCCTATTTCGTGTGCCATGACTCCTTTAAGCTCCTCATCGTCCAAAGTATTTAGAATCCCTTTGGTTGCGGCAACGACTGCGTTGTCTTCATTTCTGCCGGTAGCGAATGCATTCGGTGTATCAGATGGGATGATCGCCACTTTTGGCATTTTTATATCCGCTTCTCTGGCAACTTCCCTGACTATCCTAAATAATCTAGGATTATCGTGTTCTTCGATCAACTTCGCTTTATGAGATTTCAAGATTATTTTATGGCTGTAAAAATAAGAAATAAGATTCATAGCTCCAGCTATTACTAGAAAGATTAACGCTCCACTAATCCAGTTTTCCATGAAAAATTCTCCGATCAACCATCCGACTATGATGAAGAATACAAACATGAAACCGAACAATCCCATGGTCTTTGCTCTTGCGCCCATATAGTTTAAGAACAGATCGAAGTAGTATATAAAGCTAACGAATCGTTTCACCCGAAACTATCTTCCGATCTACATCATCGATAGTGTTTCACTTATTCTCTAGTTTCTCTTTGTTATGAGTTATAATCTATCCCTGATATTGAAACTTAAAAGGTTTCGTAATCTCTTCTTTTTGTAAAGGGAGGGATTAAACAATACAACTGCTGTAAATATCTCTAACCTGCCGATCCACATGAAAAGAGTCACGATCAATCTTCCTATGTAAGGTACTTCAGTGAAATCAGTCGCTACAAGACCTAGTCCGGGACCTACATTGCCTAGGGTTATGGCAGAAGCTGCTATTCCAGAAACTAGATCCAGTCCTAATCCAACCATGATGATAGCACCTATAGCAAAAAGCATCATGTAAGCAGCGAAAAACATAGCGATGTTTTCAAGAGTACCTTCGTCAATAACTGAATTGCCCATTCGTACGACCAAAACCCTCCTTGGATTGATGACTTCTATGAATTTTCTTTTGATCATCTTGAATATTAGTAAGATCCTCATCACCTTGATACCCCCACTTGTTGAGCCAGCAGATCCCCCTATGAACATCACTATCAATAAAAGGAGTCTAAACAGTTCCGGCCACGCGTCGTAATTTGCAGTAGTGTAACCAGTAGTAGTCATCAAAGATACTACTTGAAATAGAGCATCTCGGATCGAGATCCCATAACTAGCTCCGATGGCACTTATGATAGCTGTGACAGAGAGTATTATTGCTATGTAAGTGACAAACTCAGAATTAGTAAACAGCTTCTTTAATTTACCACTGAACGCTTGGTAATGAAGTGAGAAGTTCACCCCTGCTATAATCATAAAGAAAATAAAAATCCACTGCACTGTGGAAGAAAAAACTGCAATGCTATCTGTATGAGGTGAAAAACCACCGGTAGGTAGAGTCGTAAAAGAATGATATACCGCATCGTAGAGGCTGAGCCTTGCACCAAGCAACAGTAGCATTAGCATAAAGGTAAAAAGACAATATAGATACCAGAGTATTTTTGCAGTCTCTTTTATCTTGGGTTTTAATCTAGTGATTGTAGGGCCTGGTGCTTCAGCTTCAAGTAGTTTCATCCCACCGCTGCTCAATTTGGATAAGATGGCTACTGAAAGAACGATTATTCCCATACCACCAATCCATTGTAATAGTCCTCTCCAGAGCATTAAACTTTTATCGTACTGCTCAAGAGGGAATTCTAATATGGTAGCGCCTGTTGTTGTTAAACCGGACATCGCCTCAAAAAATGCATTTATCGGTGAAGACAAAGCGAAAGTCAAAAGAAAAGGTATCGCAGAGATCAATGCTAAAACTATCCAAGAAAAACTAACGAGAACTATTGCCTCATTATGATGAAAGTCTTCTGGTCTCCCAAACTTTTCTGCCGGATAACCTAAAGTTATAGTAAAAGAGGCCATGAATATGAATACTAAAGCATTAAAAGGTAAAAAACCAAACAAAATAGGTGTTTCCTGGTAGTAAATAGCTGGTATCACTGGAACAAAAAATGCAAGGCCGAATATTTTTAAGATTGAACCCAAGTTACCAACTACTACTTTCCATCTCATATTAGAAACAATCCTCTACAGCGTTGATTTCCTCTTTTAGAACAAAGGTCAAAACTTGATCTCCTGCTCTAAATGTTTTTTCTCCTCTTGGGATGATGGTCTTTCCGTCTCTTATAATAGCACCTACGATGCACTCGGGGGGAAGATTACTTTGAGCTAAAGCGGTTCCCTCTACAGGTGATTCCTTATCTACGTTCATCTCTAGCAAATAAATATCTCCGCCATGAATTGGTATAGCTTTCAATGGATTCAATTCTCTCGCCAATCTCAACATGGTATTCGCGGTTTGAAGTTGTGGAGAAGCCGCCAAGTCTATGCCTATCGTTTCTATAAGTGATTTTACACCGAGTTCGTTGACTGTGGCTACTGTCTTATTTACACCATAGACTTTTGCTAATAAAGATACTAAAACGTTATACTCTTCTGAATCAGTAGTTACGGCAACAGCATTCATCCTCAACACTCCTTCTTCTATCAAAACGTTTTTATCCCTAGCATCTCCAATCAAGACCTCTATATCTCTCAATTCCTCGGCAGCCATCCTAGCCTTCTCTTCTGAGTTTTCTATAAGTTTTACCTCTACACCCCTTTTATTTAGTTTGTTTGCTATGTGTATCCCGATTGATGAGGCGCCAACAACTATAACTCTTTCTACAGACGATTTTCTAGTTCCTAAAAGTTTTAATATCTTTTTTTCTGCCTTTTTACCTTCAGTCATGACCACTATAGTATCGTCCTTTTTAAGCTTGTCATCTCCATGAGGGACTATCACCTCATTTCCTCTTATTATAGCACCCAAGTTAGCTTTTTTTGGGAAAGATATGTCCTTAATCTTTTTATTTTTAATACGTGAATTAGATAAAACCTTGAACTCTGTAACATTTATCTTGCCCCCCATAGAAATCTTACGATCGATGGCAAAGGGAACAGTAATAACATCCGCTACCTTTCTAGCTACCAATAATTCTGGAGACACAGCATAATCAACGCCTATCTCCCTAAATCTCTGAGAGACCTCCCTCGAGATGTATTCTAAACCTCTTATCCTAGCCATGGTCTTACAACCTGCAGATTTGGCCATAGAACAAGCTACTAAATTAGTCTCATTACTGTCCGTTACTGAGAAAAAATAATCTGATCCTTTGATATCTAGTGAATTCAAAAGTTCAGGTCTAGCTCCATTGCCTTTTACGACTTTGATATCTAAAGCTCTTGCCTTTTCACAGGCTTTTTCTGATTTATCCACGATTATAACATCATGACCTTTTCTCCTGATCGATTCTGCAAGTTGACGACCTACTTCACCTGCACCGATTATTATAACTTTCATTTCTTTTCACCATTTCTCCAGTTTTGTCACAAAAGCTTTTTCAAAAGCTTTTGATGCTTTCTAATCTTCACCTCTTTTCCTTCCTCTGTCCTTAATTTTTCCACGTCCAATATACGTAATTTTATATTACTTTCTTCAACAAGTTCGTCTCCGAAAATAGAAACCAAGATATCATTTTTTTCAGTACTTACTACCACTAATTCTCCATTAGAGATATCCAGTTTTTTTAACACTTTTGAGTTCACTCTAGCCCTACCTGTAGATCTAACAGGACTCACTTCAACTATCAAAACGTCGTCTTCCGTCATATCTAAAAGTACAGAATCATTTTATAGATATATATTTTAGGGAAACAAAGAGCTAACGGATAATATCTAAAAGAGAAGGACCTTTTCTTATCTCTTCTCCAAAATCCTTGACTTTGATATCTTCTGTACCTAAAGAATCTTTGATTGTTTTTAAAGCTTCTTCTTTTCCTCCCAATCTATCTACGAGTCTATTCTCTTTTGCCTCTCGACCGAGAAATACCTTTCCTTCAAATACCTCAGAATTATCTTGTATACCTCTTCTAGTTTTGATCTGATCTTTGAACAACTCATTTATCTCTGAAACCATCTTTTTCCTATGCTTTTTTCCCTCTTCACTGAGTTTAGAAAAAGGCATACCCTCATCTTTGAACTTACCCTCTGACTGTATATCGAATTTGATGCCAAGTTTATCGAGAAAATCTGTAAGGTCTGGTCTTATAGATATAGTGCCAACACCTCCAACACTAGATAGCTCATCAGCTACGATGATATCACAACTAGATGCCAACCAGTAAGCACCAGAAGTACACTGTTCTTCGATCAAAGCTACTTTGAATAAATCCAATTTACTCACTAGCTGGGAAATCCTTTTACTTGTATAAGGAGAGCCACCTGGAGAATTGATTTCAAGCAATAAAGCTTTGTACTTTGATTTATCTTTAATTTTTTCAATATATTTCTCTACTTTTCCCACAGTGGAAGAGCCAAATGGAGAGAACAGACCTCCTGGACTCTCCATGATCGGGCCTTCAATAGGGATCACTGCTACTTTTTCTTTAAACAAACCTAAGATCATATTTCAACTAAAAGGTTTTGTTTACTTAAATGTTGAGTTAAAAAGTAGTTTAAATCAAAAAACCGTACAGAAAATAAAAAAGGTATAAGACTCTTCAGTCGATTCTTATATCGCATCAAAACCAAAAAATATAATAACATCAAATGTTGTTTTATATTAGAGTTGTAAAGTAAAAATATTTGTGTCTCTGTCGGGAGGTCAATATGATCAAAAAAGACGATCTAGAGGGTAAAAGAAATTTGAGTAGAATACTTTCCTCCGAACTTAAAACGAAGGATGAAAAAATTTTAGACCTTATAAAAAAGATCGATAAATCAAAAGATATGTGTAGCTCTAGTAAGGAAAAAGAGATAGTCCTAACATTTTTAAAATATCTAAGATCAGAAGGTGAGATATCAGAAAGAGATTTGAAGATGAACATATATCTGGAATTTCTTGAAGACTCCTCAGAAGGAGAATTTTTGAGTATGAGAAAAAAGGTCGATGTCTCAGATGAAGAGATATGGGAGATAGGCAAGAATAGTTTAGATCTACTTGAGGAGAAAACCGGATATATAGAAACTCCAAAAAAGGGAGATCAAAAGTTTTATAGATGGAACGAATCTAGAGAAAATTCAAATGGATGATTATAATTTACTTTTCAGGAGCACATTGCTAAAATCTTTTAATTTTTCTCAATTAGCCAACAATCTTTCACACCGTTTTTTCCAAAGATCCATACCTCTTTTTTGAAAGTGACTAGATGCCTCTTTGATCAATTCTTGATTTTGCTCATCACCCTTATTTTTCAAAACTTGACCTAAATCAAATAAAGAAATCGCTTTTTGATCAAAAGATTCTGTTTTTTCAAATATATCTATAGATTGTTCCAAAAGATTCTTAGCTTTTTCTAAATTTTTATTTTCCCTTTCGATCAAACCATTTAGATGTTTTACAAGTCCTGTATCTCTTTCTATATCTCGTTTTGTAATCAGGAATCTTAGATCGCCAAGACGATCATTAGCCTTATCTATATTTCCTTCATGCACTTCTAGTTTCCCCATTAGATACTCCTGCTCTATTTTAACCTGCAGGCACCCTATTTGATCTAAAATACTTTTACTCTCATCAAGAGTTATTCGGGCTTTATCGAATTCCTCCATCTCAATATAGATATCACCTTTATTCGTGAGAAGTTGGCTTTCTTCAAATCTATTCCCTACTTTTTGAGATAATTTTAATCCTTTGTTTATCTGATCTAATGATTTTTCAAGTTCACCTTTCTTTTTGTATACTACTCCTAGGTTGTTCAAAATTTGTGCCTGTTTTGATTTGTATCCCATCTGGTCATAGGCATCTAAACACTCGTTATAAATCTCGATAGCCTTCTCTAAATTACCATTGAGACTATATACACTAGCTAAATTATTCATAGTTGCTGAGAGTTCTCTCATGTCTTCAATTTCTTCTCTTAGTTTTCTAGCTTTTTCTAAATTTTTTATCGAGTCTTCAAAATCCCTCAATGCAAAGGCTGCACTACCTATATTATGAAGAGATTGAGCTAAAAACACTTTGTCCCCGATGTCTTCTGCGATTCTTTTGCTCATCTTGAAAGCCTTATAAGCCTCTTCAAGATGACCGATCTTCATCAACGACCATCCCTTTTTACCCAATAGTTTACCTTGATCTAAAGTACCCTCATCTTCTAGTGAAAGTCTATTATTTATCAATTCAAGTGCCTTTTCATACTCCCCTTGCTCCTGGAGTGTAGTGATTATCTCGATATAAACCCTCTGTTCGTACTCAAAGTCTTCCACAAGAGGAATGGCCTTTTGCAAGATCCCTCGACTTTCTTCAAAGTTCCCTAAGATCCTATGAGTATCAGCCATATCTTTTAGGATCTCAAGTTTTCTTATTTTATCAATATCTCTATCAAAGTTAGAAAGGATATCTAAAACTATATCATATATCTGAAGTGCATCCTCATGTGCAAATGATATCCTAGCATTCTCAGCGGCTTTTAAATAATATTCCATAGCTTTTTCATAATCTTCCCCACTTAGATAATGCTCAGCTAGAGAAACATATGGTTTTTCAAGCTCATCATTATTGATTTTTTCTATTGTCTCTGCTACTCTAAGGTGTAACCTTTGTCTTTCTGCCCATTTTCCTATTCCTTCATAAACTGTCTTCCTTATTGTTTCATGGGAAAAATAAAGATATTCTTCATACTCACATTCTTCCCAAAGGTTGCTTTCAATCAAATCATCCACATGATCGAGAATTTCTAGCTCCTCCAGTTCGGAAGAGTTGGCTAATAGAGGAAAAAATATCTTATCACCTATAACACTCCCCAATTGGATCAAAGACCTCGCTTCTTTTGAAAGACGAGATATCCTTTGTTTAATAACATCTTGGAGCAGGTCTGGTATTATGAACTCATCTTCATCTGGAAATTTTCCTTCCCAAGGAGATATAAGACCTTGCTCCAACATATTCCTCAAACTGATTCTGATAAATAAGGGATTACCTTTGGTCTTTTTTTGAAGTAATTTTAAAAATTTTTCTGGTATGTTTTTACATCCCAGCAATCTTTGTACCATCTTTTTACTATTTTTAAAAGAAAAAGGTTGCAGTTTGATATCTATATATAGATCCTTCCTGGACATTTGATTTTTCATGTTGGTAAACTCGTCTCCAGGGATTACATCTCCAGGTCTATACGTGCCTATAAATAATGAGGCATGATCACTTAAACGATCGGAAAGATAATGAAATAAATTCAAGGTACCCCTATCGGCATCGTGCATATCTTCGATGATAAATACGTGAGGAACTTTTTCAATATCTTTTTTTAAAACTTCCGCTGTTTCATAAAAAGCGGCATTCTTATGAGCCTCTAACATATCTCTATCTTTCAGCTCAATGTCCTGTAAATTTTCTATCTGAGTTAACGTAGGAAGAGATTCTTTTTTACCAGAGGTCCAAGCCTCTCTAATGGGAAGATACGGTTTATTTATTCCACTGACACAACGACCTTCCATGATCTTAAAATCTCTATTTTTTCCCTCATTTTTAATCTGCCTAATAAAAGTCGTTTTGCCTACACCAGGTTCACCCTGGATAAATACTGTTTTACCATCTCCTTTTTCTAAATTATCAAGTAAATCTCTCATCTTTTCAAGATTTTTTTCACGGTTTACAAGAATATTAGTTGTTCGTTTATTCATATCTTTACACCTTTTTGTAGAGGAACTTTTTTCAACTAAATATCAATCAAACTCGTCTATCTTCGTTTTTGCTTTCTGAATCCAGTGCTTCATTCCCTTCTCTTTGAACATCTCAAGGGCATCTTTAAGATAACTAAAGGATTCTTCGATATCCTCTTTTTCAAGGTACAGGACACCGATCTCAAAAAGGGTCACAGGATACTCGATAGGATCAACTCCCTTTAATAAATCTTCAGATCTGAATAGCTCTTTTTCGGCCTTTTCATATCTCTCTTTATTCCGATATAATTTGCCGCTCACTCTTCTACATATACCCTCTATAAGGTTATTTTCCACTTCTTGAGATAATTCTATCGCTTCATTCATCTTTTCTTCAGCTCGATCGATGTTTCCTCGAAGCAAGTCTATCTCAGCGATAGAAGACAAAGTTGAAGCTACTTCAGCTTCTTCTGCAACGTTTTCATAAAGCCGTTTAGCTTCTTGAAACTTTTCTAAAGCCTTATCTAACTGACCATCTAATAGTAGTACTTTTCCAAGCCCTTCAAGAGCCCAAGCAGTTCTAAATTTTACATTAGCACCCCTATATATTTCTAGGGCATCTTGATGATGTTCTAATGCTGTTTCTAATTCACCCATTTTCCGATAGGCTATGGCCATATTATTCAAACATCTAGCGATACCATTTTGACTGCCTACTTTCTCTTCAATAGATTTTGACTTTTGAAAATGATCTAAACCCTTTTTAAATTCGCCTCTATCTCTGTATATATCTCCTAAATTATTGTGAGCTGTAGCCATCCCTATTATATCTCTTCTCATCTCACAGTTCTCTAAACCTTCTTTGAAATACTCTTCAGCTTCGTCAAATTCACTTTGATACATCTTAACTAAACCTAAATTATTCAAAGAAGATATCAACCTTTCATCTTCATCTAGATCTTTCCAGATGTCTATAGCTTTCTTAAAATGTTTAGTTGCTTCTTCCATTTCTCCTAGATGATATTTTAAGGAACCAAAATCATGATGTGAACCTGCGATCAATTTTTTGTCATCGATTTTAAATGCCAATTGTTTCTCTTTTTCAAAAAGCTCCTCAGCATTATCGAGATCTCCTCTCTGTAGAGTAGACCATGCTTTTTGACCTAACAATTTACAGACCTCGCTTGAATATTGCTCCTTTTCTTCTTCTGAATCGACTAGTTCCAACCCCTTTTCTACTATATCTATAGTTTTGTCTAGTTCTCTCTTCTCCCAATGTGAGTTAGATATCTTTCGATAAATTCTTAGCTCTGTCTCTTTCTCTATCTCTTTTTCTAAAATTGAGCGATAAGTTTCATTTGATTTTTCATACTCCCCGATTAACTTATACGTATCTCCTAAGCTCTCTAAAATATCTATAACCTGTTTATCATCGGATTGTTTCGCCATTTTTAAAGCCCTTTTATACATCTCAATTGCATCTTTCTGGGCAAAACTTTTTTTGGCATTTTCGCTTGCTTTGAGGTAATAATCCAAAGCCTGGTCTATATTTTGTGCTTTCTCATGATGTCTGCCTAGATCTGAATACCACTCTTCCAATTCATGGTCATATAGCTTCTCTATATTGTTAGCTACTCTCTTATGAAGAAGTTTCTTTTTCAACCTCTTGATATCTTTGTAAACAGTTTGCTTTATTAGCTCATGAGAAAAGTAAAATTTCTCCCCTTCTGTATCCTCATCCCACAATTGGTTACCCATCAGCATGTCTATATGATCTAAAAGATCTATCTCGTCTAGGTCCATCGTTTTAGCAAGAAGATCAAAAGGTATCGGATCACCTATCACGCTGCCAATCTCTACCACCTTCACAGTTTCATCATCCAATCGGTTCACTCTTCTTTCAATTACGTTGTGAACCATCTCTGAGACAGAGATGTCACTTTCATCACTAGGATACAGATCCTTTTTAGGATCTAGAATTTTCTCTTCGAGCATCTGCCTCAAACTCTCCTTTATGAAGAGCGGATTACCCTCTGTTTTTTCATGGATCCTTTCAATAAAATAATCCGGGACTTCTTCAGTACCTAAAAAACACTTAATGGTTTCTTCAGTATCTTCATATCTTAAAGGTTCGAGTTTGATCTTTTTTGATTTTCTTTTTCTAGTCAATCTATTCATCATCTCTATTAAATGATGATCTTCAGAGACATCTTCGGGTCGATAGGCTCCTATAAATAAAACTGGATCCCCATCCAATTTATCGTTCATATAGGCTAAGATATCCAATGTTGCTTCATCTACCCACTGGAGATCATCCAAAAATACAACTAATGGTTTTTTTTCGGCGATCTCTTTTATGTACTTCGTGGTTTCATAGAAAGTCTCTTTCTTCTTAGCATCGAATAATCTTTTATCCTGAATACTCTCTTCATCCTTGCCAGGACCTATGAACGCCATTCCAGCTGTTTCTTGTTTTCTTGTCATACCTTCTATAAACTCACTAAAAGCTTCCTTAAAAGGAAGATAAGGATCAGATAGCTCACTTTGACAAGTACCCATCAAAAATTCAAATCCTAACTCCTGAGCGAAGGGCTTCAATTTAGATACAAGGGAAGTTTTTCCTATCCCAGCTTCGCCCTCTATGAAGATCGTTTTTCCACCCTCTTGTTTGACTTCTTTGAGATTCTCATTAAGTTCTATCTGCTCTTCTTTCCTACCTACAAATACTTCTATATCATTCTCTAATTCTTTAAGATTTATAATACCTTCTTCATCGATAGTGCTCAAACCTTTAACTATAGGATTTCTCCCACCGATATGATTATTAATCTTTTTAACGGGCATCTCTTTTTCTCCATCCTCAGTCAACAATGTCACATACTCTTCTTTTATCGATTTCCAAAATTCGGTCTCGCTCTGTTTACCTTTTTTTGTCAGAAAATAAACATTTCTCTTTTTATCTGAATTTATAACAAATCTTATATCTTCCTCTATTAGTCCCTCTTCTTTTATCTCTTTCAGAGTGTTATAAGGTGCGCGTTCGGTTATACCTACTGCTTCCGCTATACCTCTTGGCGTTATACAATAAGGCACCTCATCTTCATCCTTATATTCATCATATCCCTGCAGATATGTCAATACCATATCTTTTTCGCTAATTTCAAGCATCAACGAGTATATCAAGACAATACTTATTAATTTTTAGGTAATATTCTTATAGTTTTAAGTAGCCACATCATAGTAGATATTGTCATTATTCCTGTTTCTTTCGACGGTGATAACCTTTTTAAACTATGAAAAAATACTGATGTTGATGTCTCTTGAAGATATTACCTCTTATACAAAAGAGGAAGGAGCTGAGTACTGTGATATCAGGAAAGAAAAATGGAAAGTCACAGAGATAACACTAAAAGATGGAGAACCCGAAAAGATCAGTAGTGGCGAAGAAGAAGGAGCTATGATCAGAGTTCTTTATGAAAACGGATGGGGTAATGTAGGTACTTCTGATCTACGAAATCTTAAGGAAAAGGCCAAAAGAGCATTGTCTATTGCCAAAAGCAGTAATGATTACAAAAAAGAAGATACTGGCATGGCCGACGTGAAAACTTATAAAGAAAATGTTGAGATGCCAATGAAAAAAAATTTTGAAGATATAAGTATAGAAGAAAGAATATCTTTTTTAAAAGAACTAGAACAAGATATTGATGAGGATTACGTCAGATCAACCGAGATTAGATATAGAGACTTCGTGGTAGAAAAGGAGATATACAATACTGATGGAACTCAAATAACAATGAAAATTCCAAAACTATTCGTTTATCTTATCGTTACGGGTAAAAGTGATACAGTACAGCGGGCAAGCGAAGGAGTCGGTGGAACTGGAGGATACGAAATTGTTGATCAAGTTCATGAAAAAAAGAAAGTCGTTTTAAAAAGATTGAAAACGCTGTTAGAGGCGGATACCCCTCCAAGTGGCAGGATGCCTCTTATAATGGATCCTCATCTTACTGGAGTTTTTTCTCACGAAGCTTTCGGGCACGCAGCGGAAGGGGATCTTGTTTCATCAAACAACAGCTGTTTATCTGGGAAAATAGGAGAAAAAGTCGCTTCTGACCTCGTAACCATAAGGGATGATCCTACATTCGAGGGTTATGGTTCATTCCCATTTGACGATGAGGGTACAAAAGCTAAAAATAGAGTTCTGGTAAATGACGGTATCCTAAATGATTTTATCTTAGACAGGGAAAATGCATGGAAACTGGATATGGAACCTAACGGAGGAGCTAGAGCAGAAGATTTTAGAGTAAAGCCTCTGGTAAGAATGAGTAATACTATCATGGAACCCGGTGATATGAAATTTGAAGAGTTGGTTGAAAAAGTAGATAAAGGAGTCTACGCCAAATCATCTGGAGGAGGACAGGTAAATACCGGCGAAGGGACTTTTCAGTTCAACGCACAAGAGGCGTATCTTATCGAAAATGGAGAGATAATAAAACCTCTTAGAGATGTTAGTTTCAATGGATTTACTTTAGAAACCCTTAAAAACATAACTGGTGTAACTGAAGAATTTGGAACTACGATCGGCCATTGTGGTAAAGGACAAACAGCTCCTGTTACCGATGGAGGATCACATGTTTTGGTATCTGAAGTAACAGTGGGTGGTAGAAAATGAAAGAAAAACTCATGGAATGTGTGAAGAAAACCCTCGAAATCTTAGAAAAAAAAGATTTAGCAGGAGACGTTTATGGTATAAGACAGAAAAATCTCAGATACTCCATCAAAAAGGGAGAGATATCAGACAGTTCTGAGTTTGAGGAGATAGGTATAGGAATCCGTGTTATCAAAAACGGCAAGATAGGATTCGGTTATACCACACCAGGAGAAGAAGAAAAGGCCATAAAAAGAGCTGAAGAATTATCGAATATCTCTCCAAAACTAGAGATCGACTTACCAGAAAAGGATGCTGTATCCAAGGTAAAAACATATGATAACTCGATAGAAAATATTATACTCGAGGAAGAGGGGGGAGAATTGAGCCAAAAAGTTATCGAGGGAGCAGAGCAGGTAAATGAAAAAATCATACCTTCAAGAGGAGGAGTGACCTTTATTTCAGAATCGAAGGTGATAGGAAACACAAATGATATCTTACTTAAAGAAAAACACAGTGGAGTATTACTAGGTATGATGGTAACTCTGCCCGGAGCTGATACTTCGATTACAGCTAGTGAATCTCGTTATTCCCGAAAAAAAGATTTAGACTTTTTAGAAGTCGGTAAAAGTGCTGGAGATAAAGTGATGTCTTTGGAAAATAAATCTAATATCCCACAAAAAGAAGTACCAGTGGTACTTAATCAGGACGCTTTTTCCATGCTGCTTTGGTTCGGATTAGTTCCACCAGTTAACGGTGAGAATGTAAGAAAAGGAAAATCAATTTATGAAGGGATGATCGGGGATAAAGTGGCTTCAGAGTCAGTTGATATCATCGACGATCCAACCCAGGATTGGGGACCTGGAAGCGGAGCATTTGATGACGAAGGTGTTAAGAGTATAAAAAATCCGATAATAGAAGATGGAATCCTTAAAAATTTCATGTATGATCTTAAAGAGGCATCGAAAAGCAATACTGAAACCACTGGTAACGGTACTAGAGCTAGTTTTAAAGACCAACCAAATATAAGTGACAGAAATATGGTGGTAAGAGGAAGGGACCTTAGCAAGGAAAAACTCATGCCCCAAAAAGGTATTCTAGTAGATGGTGTTATGGGCGCTCATACTTTGAATCCTTCGAGTGGAGATTTTAGTGTAGTTGCAAATCCTGCCTGGCGTATCGAAAATGGAGAGAAAAAAGGAAGATTAGAAGGATGTATGATATCTGGGAACATACATGAAGTGCTTAAATCGATGGAATTGGGGAAAGACTATAAAAAGATCAGGACGGGAATAGGAAGCCGCAGCATAAAAATGGACCTTCCTTCAACTAGGATGAACGACGTTACGATATCTGGAAAATAGGCAAGGAGAGAATTCAACTAAAAACAAAAAGGTGTATAGCTTTGGAGGAATTTATAGAGTATTTTGCCTTTGGAAGTAATCTTCATATAGGCCAGATGAAAGATAGAGGTATAGAGATAATAGAAACTGAAATAGCTCAACTTCCCGGATGGAAATTAGCCTTTACCATATACTCAAAAAATTGGGGAGGTGGTGTGGGAGACATAGTACCTTGTTCCAACGACAAAGTAGAAGGCGTTATTTACACTATACACAAAAAAGGTCTAGAAAAATTAGATCACTATGAAGGACGTGACATCAAAAATGAAATGGATATAGGAATGTACAGAAGGCAGCACATTCCCGTAAAAACAAAAAAAGGATGGAAGACCGTACTTACTTATACCGTTAATCGGACTCCTGAGTACAAAAAACGGTCATGTATAAAACCATCTTCAGAATACTTAGACACGATCATAAAGGGTGCTGTAGAACATAATTTGAGCGAAGATTACATCGAGCGATTAAAAAATATAAAATGCAGATGAGCGCACAATTAAGTTAGCATTGATCTCCTATTTTTTTCACTGTTATTTCAATAGAAGATACATTAGTTTTTCCGCCTTCATCATTTTCGATTTTTTCAATGTCTGTTATTATTTCAGTTATCTCTAGACCTTCCATGAAACGGTTCTTAGTTATCTCTGCCACATCTACTGCTTTGCTGATAGCTCTTCCTCTTGCTTTTATAACCACCTCATCACTACCACTGTTGAACTGTGTCATCAGAGCCATAACATTAACCCCTCTAACTAAACTAATTAATAAATTGTTCAATAAAAATCATCTAAATAGCTCTTCATCCTTGAGTTTAAAAATACGGCCAATACATTCTTCAAGATGCTGATCGTCGATACTCTCCTCCGCTCTTTTAAGACATTCTAAAAAGGGTTCCTCGGAAGACCCCTCCTGAACTTCACCAATACTGCGAGAAACAACTATTTCTTTTTCCAACATTTGGGGCCACCATTGGTATAGTTGTGCAACTATACAAGTATACATAAAGTTTATGGTCATATAACAAAGTCACTAAATTGGGAAAAATAAAAATAATTTTGATAGATATCATACATCTAATAGGGGATTCTACTGATCAGAATAGCAAAAAATAAGGATTTAGAAAAAATACAAGAGATAGCCTCTATTTCTTTAAAAGAGGTATATAAGAGAGAGGTTTTCATCATAATCAAAGAGCTTTTTGAAAAAGGATTTCTTGTCCATCAAGTCAATGATCAAATTACCGGCTTTATATGTGGTATCGACGTAGATAAAAAAACTTATAGGGTACTGATGTTAGCTGTTCATCCTAAATTCAGAGATCAGGGAATTGGAAGTGAACTGCTTGAAGGTTTTATCGACGTTTGTGCATCGAATGGAGCAGACAAAATAACTTTAGAGGTCAGAAAAAGTAGTGAAAGGGTTATAAGATTCTATCAAAAAAGGAATTTTCAGATAGTTGAACACCTTGAAGATTTTTATACAAACGGAGAAGATGCATACAAAATGATGAGGGTATTAGACGGTTAGAACTATTGATAGAGATAGTAAATGAGAAAAGTTATTAAATAAATGAAGATTTTTAACATGAATGAATATCATGGATCCTAATAAAGAATTTAAAGAATTTGAAGAAAAAGTTTTCCAATCGATCATTGAAAGGAATCCTATCCTTGCTACTCATCTCGGCAAACACGAATATGATGACAGACTCCCTGATGCAACAAAAAAGAAGCATCTTAAGGACATCGAACTTTCTGAAAAATGGTTGGAAGAATTAAAAAACTTTGACAACGAAGAGCTTAATGAAGAGAACCAAATCGCGAGAGATATCGGTCTCCATATATTATCCTTAAGATTGTTTTCTTTAGAAGATTTAAGGCAGTGGGAACGTGCCCCAAATGCTCCGCCTACTATTGGAAGTTCTATTTTTCCACTCATCCGTAGAGAATTTGCCCCCTTAGAAGAAAGACTCGAAAGTATAATTTCTAGGATAGAGGAAGTTCCAAGGATGCTTGAAGATGAAAAAAAGAGATTGGAAAATCCTGTAAAATTATGGATCGACATGGCAATAGAATCCGCTGAACAGTTACCTATACTTTTCAAATTGGTACAGATGATGGCGAAAGAAGAAGGTTTCGAAGAAGAAAAGCTGAGCAGAATAAGAGAGGTAACATCTAAAGCAGACGAAGCTCTAGAAGAATATATAGAATGGCTTAATAATCAAAAAACAAAAGCTCAAGACGAATTTGCTATAGGTGAGGAAAAATTTAATGAGTTATTAGAAAAAAGGGAACTTGGATACAATGCTGACGAAATACTAGATATAGGGGAAACATTATTGGAAAATGCACAGGAGGATATGGACAAATATGCTAAAAAAGTCCATCCAACTGGTAATGTTCAAAAAGCTCTAGAAAAAGTCGAATCAGAAGTCCCAGATGATTTTGAAGAAGCTTTAGAGTGGTATGATATTGGTCTTGAGGATGCAAAAAATTTCGTAGTAGAAAACGATCTTGTAACAATCCCAGAAAACGAAAACATCGAAGTGACTGAAACACCGGAGTACATGAGGAATATCATACCTTTTGCTGCTTACATACCTCCTGCCAAATTTGACGAAGTGAAGAAAGGGATCTATGTAGTAACACCACCAGAAGATGATGATGACCTATCAAATTATTCCTACTGGGACGTAAGGAATACCACAGTTCACGAAGGCTATCCAGGGCATCATCTTCAGTTAGCTGCGGCAACTACCAATGAAGATATATTTCGCTTATTTTCTCAGGCTACTGAAACTGTTGAAGGGTGGGCCCACTACTGCGAAGAGATGATGAAAGAAAACGGATTTGATGATACTCCCGAAGCAAAGCTACTCCAATCAAAAGATATCGTTTGGAGAGCTGCCAGAATCATCGTTGATGTCAAATTGAGCACAGGAAAGATGTCCTTCGATGAGGCGGTAAAATATCTCATAGATACCGTAAATATGGACGAAAAGGACGCTAAAAAAGAAATCAAGCGCTATACTCAGAACCCAGCCTACCAACTGAGTTATCTTCTTGGAAAACAGATGATCAAAGAGCTGAAAGAGGAAGTTAAACAAGAAATGGGCGACGAATTCACCGAGAAATTCTTCCACGATACTATACTTTACGCGGGAAGTGTACCGATAAAATATTTGAGAAAGATATTCGAGAAAAAGATAGAAAGCTTTTGACCTTGTAAACATGATCAGGTTTGAATATCCATGGTGCATGTAGAAGAACTAAAAATAATTCTAGATTGCATCGTTGAGTAGTGAAATCCCTCTCTTTCTTTTTTAGATTCGAGACTTAAACAGATTTAAGTACTATTTCAATATTTTAAAAAGGATATGAGTGGTACACCCAAGATACAGGCCCGAAATCTGCTGGTTAGATATGGTGATGTGATCGCCCTGGATTCCTTCACTGCTGATATACCAGAAGGTGTAGTTGGTATATTAGGACCCAACGGTGCAGGGAAGACCACTTTCATAAAGGTACTACTCGGCTTGACTGAATCCCAGCGAGGAACGTACGTCATAAACACAGAAGTACCCCAATCAGAGATACATGATATCATCGGCTTTATGCCTGAGAACGAGTGCCTCAAAGGCAGGATGAACGCATTTGAAATGGTTTCGTACATGGGCTCTTTATCGGGTATGTCCACGAACCATGCTATACAGAGGGCACACGAGGTATTGGACTTCGTCGATGTCGGAGAGGAACGTTACAGGGAGATATCATCCTACTCTACAGGCATGAAACAGAGGGTAAAGCTCGCCCAAGCCATAGTTCACGACCCGGAGATACTGATGCTGGACGAACCCACCAACGGCATGGATCCCGACGGGAGAGAAGAGATGCTCGATCTCATAGAAAAAATAGGTATGTTCGGGAAAACCATACTGGTTTCTTCACACCTGCTACACGAAGTTGAGCAGGTCTGCGGATATGCCGCGATAATCAACGAAGGAAAACTGCTGAGACAAGGTAACATAAAGGAATTACTACAGTCTGAAGATGGAAGATACCGTATCAAAATCAGGGGCTCTAAGGATTCGATAGATGGATTCGTTAGAGCTCTAAAGAGGGATCACCATGTGGAGAGTCGTATCGATGAATCAGAGCAGGCGACCTTAGTGGTCAATGGTGTAAACGACAGCAATGAGCTACTAGGCCTAGTGAAAAGTTCCGGAGTACAGATCAGGTATTATCGTCCCGATATCTTGTCTTTGGAAGATGTGTTCATAGAAACCTTTGAAGGAGGTGAATACATTGGGGATTGACCCCATCGAATACACACCGTGGCATGGTAAGAGGAGTGGAATGTCACACCGTATATTTATCGTGATCAAAAAGATATTCAATACTAGTGTAAGATCTAAAGGGGTGATAGTCCTTCTGCTGATAGGAGGCATACTAGTGCATCTGATCCCTATCATCAACGCTGTAATCGTTCCCCAGGAAAAATTGACCGCCGAGATCATGGTTCGCGGTTTGCCAACACTAGATCCTTATATGAGAGGGGAATTGTTCTTGATATTCTCCATATTACTCGCCGCCGTGGTGACTTCGGACCTTATATCTTCAGACTACCAAGATAACTCATTCATCCTTTACTTTTCACGCCCCATAAAACCACCCCTCTACATTATCTCGAAATTGCTGGGAGGGATATCCGTCATATCTCTGTTCTGTTTTGTCATGCCTATGGTGTTCTGCATAACAGTGATAAGCACCCAGACGGGATCCGATTACTGGACAAGCTTCAAAGTGATGGGTTTGACCGCCTTAGCGGGCTTACTGACAACATCCTTCTTTTCCGTGATGGGATTGATGCTGTCATCCATGACCAAAAGGAAAGCATACGCTGGTGTAGGAACCTTCGTAGCTTTCTTTGCACCCACACTGATCGCCGATATCTTTTCAGAATTCAACGTTAACTGGAGACTGCTAAGCCCCATAAACGTGTTACATTATACCTACGATCTCATCTATGGTTACGATATACCACATAACATCGATACATCACTTTATTATATATCTCTATTCACCTATATTCTTCTACCTCTGGTGATAACTTACATCGTGATCCAAAGGAGGGCGTTGGGTAAATGAACCTTATCAAAGCCGATAAACTATCAAAATGGTACGGTGAAGTCATAGGATTGAATTCGTTCAGCGTGGATATCAGACCAGGTATAACCGGTATCGTTGGACCGAACGGTGCCGGGAAGAGTACGCTTTTCAAGATGATGATAGGTATGATCAGGCCCAGCCAGGGTGATTTACTGGTCATGGGTCAGAGACCGTGGCTTAATTCAGAATTATCCTCAAAGATAGGTTTTTGCCCCGACTACGATAACCTTCCAGACGAGGCCACCGGGCGTGAATTTTTACGATTGACCGGTGGGCTCCAGGGCATGCGAGGAAGAAGGTTGGATGGAAGGATCGATGAGGTTTCAGAGACCGTTGGGATAGGTTATGCTTTGGGTAGGAAGATCGCCGGTTACAGCAAGGGCATGAGACAGAGGATAAAGATCGCCGGTGCTATAATACACGATCCGGATATCTTACTGCTGGATGAACCGCTCAGTGGTGCCGACCCCCAGGCAAGAAAGGCGTTGATCGATGTGATCAAGGGTCTGCATGAAGAAAAGGGACATCATGTGATAGTGAGTTCTCATGTGCTCTTCGAAGTGGAGCGCATGACAAGCGATGTAATTTTGGTTTACAAAGGAAGAGCGGTAGCCTCGGGACACATCTCACAGATAAGGAACTTGATAGACAAGCATCCACATAACATTATCATCAAGGGTGAAGGTATGGTAGAGCTTGGTAAGAGGCTACTAGAAAGGGATTATACGGTATCGGTGGGTTTCGACGGAGGTAAAGATCGGTTGAAGGTGGAAGTGAAAAAACCTGACGAGTTCTTTGACGAGGTGCCAGAGATGGTGCTAGAGGCCGGAGGAAAATTGGATGAGATGTACAGCATGGACGACAATCTGCAGGCGGTATTCAAATATCTGGTGGGGCGGTAATATGAACGGTGAGATGACCGCTTTCGTTTCATTGGCCTCCTACAAGTTCAAAAAAATAGTGCTGAACAAAAGGGTGGTAGCAGCCCTTGTAGTGGCTGTATTCGTGGTCGGTGTCATGGCCTACGCGTCTACTCAGGATGTAGAGCGGCTAAAAGATGGTACTATTTTGTTGGATATAATGTTCCTAACACTCTTTCTACCGGTACTCGTCATGCTATACAGTACTTCGGTGATACGTGAAGAGATAGAGGACAAGAGTATCACTCTTGTGATAGCTTCCCCCATAAAAAGGATCACTGCATATCTCTCTTATTATTCATCTCTACTGCTCGCTCTGGTGCTGATTATGGGCGCTATACTCACGGCGGGCTTCCTTTCTTTCTTCATACCGCAGGGTATGGATATGGAAGCCCTCTATCTTTACAGGGATATGCTTTCGCTGCTTCTTATCGGCTGTGTGGTTTACTCGGCGCTGTTTTTAATGGTGAGCGTTATCATGAAAAGGGCCATCTACTTCGGACTGTTCTACGCTTTCATATGGGAATCCTTCATCGGCTCCGTGCCCGGCAGGATAGCTGAATTCTCCTTCAGACACTACATAAGGAGTATCGGTGCTGGATGGATCGAGTTCATGGAATTCGGTAACGCTGCAGGAGTAGGCAGTTCGTTCATGATTTTGGGTGTAGTCTCCATCATCATGATCGCCGCCGGCGCATTGTTGTTCAGACATAAGGAATATCCTTGTTGAGATCGAACTCTTTTTTTTTCTGCGTTGTAAAGATGAGTATTGATGGAGAGTATTGCTCCGTTTTTTTGTCGCAGATGATCAAAAACAACAATATCCTAGTCTTGGTGATAGTCACCTTTGCTTTTAGTGATAACAATTATCTTCTTACGGGAGAAAGAATCTCCCTGACCGTCGTATGTACTATTTATCTACCAATTCGTCCGCAGTTATCAGTGGAACAAGTTCTACACCTAGCTCTTTTAACTTTTCTTGAGCGCCCTCTTTTCTATCCACTACTACCAAGACTTTGTTTACCTTTGCCCCTGCTTCTCTCAACACTTCAACGGTTTCTACAGACGAGCCACCAGTTGTGGTAACGTCTTCAACAACTGTAACTATTTGGCCTTCTTCCAGTTTTCCTTCGATCCTTCCTCCTGTACCGTGACCTTTGCTTTTTTTACGTACCATCAGAAAAGGTAAGTCCGTTTCTAACGAGAGGGCTGTAGCGAGAGGAACCGCACCCAATTCCATACCCGCTATTCTTTTTCCTTCGACGAGAGATGCCATCTCAGTGGCTATCTCTTTTAATACCGCGGGATCAGTGCTAGCCAATTTGATATCCACGTAATAACTACTCTTTTTTCCTGAAGTGAGTGTGAACTCACCATACTTTATCGCTCCGCAATCTTCTAACATATTCTTTAACATCTTTTCACCAAGGTTCTTTTTTTAATCCTAGTTTGTAACCAATTATATTAACCCCTCGGTGTAGGAGGGGTAATACGAGCATTATAATGATAGTCCCTAAAATACCTGGAAAGTCAAAATAGGTATCAGCGAACCATCCACGACTTACGATAAAAGTTAGTATGAAAGCTCCAACGACAAAATCGTATTGGTCGATAATAGGGGATTTTGCTCCTCTTTTTTTACCTATCCTTCTCTTGATGAAACTACCTCCTATGTCACCTAACAAGGCTCCAAAGGACAGAGAGAGTATAGGAATCAAGCCCATTGGTAGGGCTGGATATAATGAAATAAAAGGTCTTAAAAGGAGATAAAGTACCATGCCTACCATGGCGGCGGAAAAGCCTCCACCGAAGAGCCCTCTCCACGTTTTACCATCACCGAGGATTCTTTTTCCTTTCAGTTTTTTACCGCCATCTATCGGAGGGCCTCCTCCAAAAACTACGGCAAGAGAATTGGCAACCAAAGCTGGTACAAAAGCCAAAATAGTTATCAATATTTGCAGCATTTTTTCACTTATTCACCTCAAGTCAGTTTCCAGATCTAATACAGTTTCCAGTCTTTCTTTCAACTCTTTTACTCCGATCTCCCATAATTTTTCACCTTTTTCCTTATCAGCCTCCGTCGCATCACCGATAATTCCTGTAGGGCTAATCTCATATACTTTCCAAGTATAATCCAATCTAGTTTTGTTGTCAAACTCCACCTTTGTATCTGGAAAATCATGTTCTTTATCGGGGATAGTTCTTTCGTCTACTAAATCGTTTCTTAAAGCTAAAGATAAAGATGTCTCAACCTCTCCAGCGTGAGCATCATTATCGCATTTTATAATTTTCTCCCCTACGTGTTCCATACTTTCCATAGAATCATAATAAACGATCATCCCTGTCTCTTTTTTTAATTCTCTAGCAGCATTTTCTATGGGTGCCAGACTTTCAATGTGTCCACTATAAATGTACAGACTTCGAAAACCGTGTTGGATTATCGAACGTCCTATATCAATGATAATCTCTTCAAGTATGTTGGAACTCAAAGTTACGGTCCCCGGAAAGGTCATGTGACGTTCGCTCACACCATAGGGGATTGTGGGTAAGATAGGAGGTTTTTCTGAATCAAGCTTTTTAACTGCTTCTTTCACCATATGTTTTGCTATAAAACTATCTGTATCAAGAGGGAGATGAGGACCATGCTGCTCTAAACTTCCGATAGGTAATATCGCTAAATCCACCAACTCAGAGCGCTGTTCTAACTCCCAACGATTCATTTTAGACCATTCAATTTTCTCGTTCATATACTCCTTATTCCTTACCATTTTTTATTTTTTTGCCCCACCATCGCATCGAGGAAAATATTTTATTTTATATTCTCAATCTGTGAAATATGGAAAGTGTAAGGGACATATTGAATGAAATTAAATGGAGATTCAATAAATCTCTAAAAGATACTGAGATATATTATATACATCGTGGTGCTCCAGGAGATTTTAAAACAATCAAAGGTGATGAAATATCAGATCTCGGTAGATCATTCATCACATGTGGGGAGGGTCATATACCTTACCATCGTGTATTCAAGATAGAATATGAGGAGGAAGTGATATTCGAAAGAGAAAAAAGATAGAGGTTTTTACTCTAATTTCTTTTCTAGATCTTCTATCTTTTCTCTTAGCCTTTCATTTCTTATCGAATTTGCTATATCTCCTCTTGTTTTCTCGACTAGATTTCTAGACATATCTTTTTTATTCTTTATAGGAACGATAGCGTTAGGATATTCTAGTTCCATCAACATATTTTTTATATCTTCCATTTTAAGATGTAGATCCCTCGCCTTTTCTAAGTTATCGTTAGTCAATTCATCTAAAACCATTCTCCTCAACTCACCGACCACATCTGCTAATCCCAATACATAAGAAGCTGAGGTTATATCCAATTCGTCGGGAGATTTGGGCTTTACACCTTCGGATAAGGACCATAATATATGTGCCTCAGCAAATTCTTGAAAACCGTTTCTGAGAAATCCAGCATAATATAGCTCAGGATGCTCTTCCACTACGCCCTTAATCTTTGATACTTCTTCCATCGCTTCATGTAATTCCGGTTTGCAGTTGTTACCTCTATGGATGTCTTGTATTATCTTTTTAGAGATCCTCCGAATCGCACGAGATGACTTCATCACAAGTTCCCTGACTGTATCTTTATCATCCAATTCATCATCGATATCCTCTACTATTTTTTCTAAAGATTCTATTTCACTCATCGCCATCAATCTTCTCCCCTGATCTTTTTCATATTTTCAATCTTACGTTGAATACTCTCGGATTTACCTATGTCATGTCGCATCTGTATTTTATCGCCTTCTACGTGTCCTAAAGCACGTTCACTTACTTTCTCCGCATCTTCAAGTTTCTCAGAATATCCCACTACAGCTAAAGACCTAGAAGTAGTAGTGTATATATTACCATCTTTTTCATCAACAGAAGCATAATACAACCGAGCTCCCTCATTAAGAATGGCTTTTTCATTGACTTCAACTTTATTTCCTCCTTTTGGATCCACTCCGTAACCTTCTGGGACCACATACTTGCACACACTGCTCTTATTTTCAAAAGAAATATCTAACCCAGATATGTCTTTTTTTGCCATTTTTTCACATATCTCCACATAATCAGATTTCAAAAGTGGCAAGACATTCATAACTTCGGGATCACCCCATCGACAGTTAAATTCTACTATCTTTGGACCATCTGCTGTGAGCATGAACTGCCCATAAAGCACTCCTTTGTAGAGGACACCTTCTTTCCTCATCGCTTCTAACGTTTCTTTTATGATCTTAGTGCTCTCATCATATAAATCCTGATCAACGAAGGGTAATAATCCATCTGATTGGGAATAGGATCCCATACCACCTGTATTAGGTCCCTCATCACCTTCAAATAATCTTTTATGGTCCTGAACGAGAGGCGTAGGAATCACATTTTTACCATCAGTAAATACCTGCAAAGTATATTCTTCACCGACCAGTTTGTCTTCTAGCACAACTCTCGGTTTTCCCCAGATATTATCCTCTAATATTTTTTCACAATATTCTATGACTTCCCTTTTATTTTGCAAATGTTCACCCATCACTTTCACTCCTTTCCCACCTGTGAGTCCAACGGGTTTAACTGCGAGATCGCCCTCATAATGAGTAAGAAAGTCTTCGATATCCTTCATGTTTTCAAAAACTTTGTATTCTACTCTACCAGGCAACTCATATTTTCTTTGAAGATCTCTCATAAATTCTTTGGAAGTCTCTATCTTAGCAGCTTCTTTATTGGGACTAGCACATTTGATCCCTTTTTCTTCTAAGACATCGACTATGCCCTCTTTGAGGGGTAATTCAGGTCCGATGACCGCCATATCGATTTCTTTTTCTTTTGCCCATGACGCTATCTTTTCTACCTCAGACCCGCTCTCAAGTAAATATTCTTCAGCTAAACTTGCTATTCCTGGATTTTTATTACTCATAGCTGCGAATATGTCTGCTCCATCGTCTGATAAAGCTTTAGCTATCGTGTGTTCTCTAGCTCCTCCACCAACAGTCAATACATTCATGCTATCGCCGCCTATAATAAACTCATAGAATATAAGGTTTAGTTTTCGTAAATTCAGCTTAGTCAATATATTCTTCTTTTGTCTTTTTTACCCTGACACAATCTTTTCCTACATCGATCACTTCGTCAGCTTCTATGTATATATTTTCTTTATTCATTTCTATCCTCGCAGCCAACTCTTCTTCATCAAAAGTGGTAGGAAGTGTAACACTCATATCTTCGAAGGAGAGCATAGGAACGGCAAAAGAGTCCAGATCTCGCTCTTCTTTATCTTTAGTACGAATAACCTTGGTTTCAACTCTGATATATTCTAAACTGCCGTCTTTGTTTTTTCCGGCTTCCGTTACTTTGCCTACATTTTCTCCTTCTATATCGATCACTTTAAACCCGACTAGATTTTTAGCTGGACTGATCCACAAATAAATTGCTTTAGAAGTGATCTTTTCTATGTACTTCAAGTTGATCCTCATATACTCCCCAAACAGACCTTTATGTATTATCAGTCTAGTGGGATTCAATGTACTTTTATTTATTTCAACATCATCTACATGTCCAAAGGGTTCACCATCAGAATCGTAAACCTTCATTCCTTTTATTTCATTGAATGTAGTTCGTCCTTCTGAAGAAGCTTTCAATTTATCATCCTGATTATTATTTCCCATGCCCATCGTTTACAGTTATTACAAAAGAATTAAATTAGTTTTCCCCCTAATTCCAAATGATCACAAACTATCGATAAAACTATGATTCCTAGCTCCTATTATGCTTAATATAATACTTTTTATGGTTGAATATCTGAATTTTTAAATTAAAGAATTGAATGATATCAGCAATCAAATTCCCGATATCTTAGGAAAAGTCCACTTTACAAAATGAAAGTTACGAGCTCCATTATTATTTAGTGAAAGAAACAAAAAGGTAAACCTTGCTGAGATGTAAGGGAAATTAATTTAATATAGTAGTATAGTATGTAACTAGGATGAATATGGATAAAGACAGTCACTTGAAACCTCAAGCACTCGAAAAAGAGATACTCTCGTTTTGGAATTCTAAAAATATAGACGAGGAATTGAGTGAGTATATTAGAGGAGGAAAAAACCATTATCTAGTCCGGCCTCCCAGTTCCATTCGAGATCAACTTACTTGGAAAGACATATATAAAAATATAATTTACGACGTCTGGGCACGGTATTGGTGTCTCAAAAACTATAACGTAAGGAATGGTTTTGGATTTGATCCTTCTACGCTTAGGATCGAGCGGATGTCTATAAAATCTGAAAGATCGAGATGTCTTTCTTATCTTTCGAAGAAAGAACTCTCTGAGTTAGAAGAAAAAATAAAATCTAATTCTGAGGAATTATTGGATGAACTTAATGATAAATATAGGAAAATAGGGCTATGGAAAACGGGAGAATTCGATTATAAAGTCAGTGATGAACTATTTATAGATTCATGTTTTTGGACCTTGAAAAAGCTCGTGGGAGAAGGAGTGGTCGCCAAGAAAAAAAGACCCATCAAATGGTGCCCAAATTGTAAGGCTCCTATCACAAAGTCAGAGATGTCATTGGAAAGAGAGGTAAAACAGAGTTTATTAGTAAAGGTACCACTATCTAGCGGTAAAGATCGATACTTTTTAACAGAGGTAAAGGATTTATGGAAAATACCCGCGAGTACCTCGTTGATGGTCGATACGGATGAGGAATACTTTATCTTAAAATATGACAAAGGAGAAGAAGAGGACGTAGAACAATTAGTGCTTATCAAAGATAGAGCCGAAGAGCTGATGGAAAAATATGGTATCGATGACTACTCAATATTGAAGTCTGTTTCGGGGGAAAAATTAGAAGGTCTAGCTTATAGAGACCCTCTTCATGATAAATTATCTGGTAAGAAGAAAGTGCTGAATGGAGGTAACCGTGTTATTGCTTCAAAAGCCGTACGCGATGGAGGAACAGGACTTGATTTTTTAATTCCGTACGAGAATCGTCATTGGGAAATAATCAAAGATAAAAAAATAAAATATTATGACCCATTACTTGAAAACGGATATTTTGAAGGAGGTCCAAAAAATAATGAGTATTCTGGACTATCATTTATTCAAGCTGAATCACTTATATTTGATCATCTTTTGAACAAAGGTTTAGTTCTCGAAAAAAAAGAAATTAAGACTGAATCAAAGAGATGTGAGTCATGTAAGAGCCGCATAATAGATTTTCCGAAAAGAGAGTATTTTATAGATGCAGAAAACATGGATGATAGTATTTTACAAAAAATCAAGACTCATTCCAGCGGAATTTCTCTAGAGGACGATATTGAGTTTAAGGACTTTTTAATATCTAGAAGGTCACATTGGGGTATACCATTTCCTGCCTGGGAGTGCGAATGTGGAAATCGCTTTTTTCCAGAAAATATAGAAGAGCTAATTGAAAGATCAAACATGGATGATGTTGAAAGTTCGAGCTATAGTGATTTCACAAATATGAAAGTGTATTGCCCAATGTGCGAAAAAGAAATGGAATGGGAAAAAAGATCATTTACCCCTACATTTTTAGAAGGGTGCTCTCCCTGGGCACAGCTGGGTTATCCTCAAGAAGAAAAAGAGTATCAAACCTGGTGGCCAGGAAAATTATTTTATGATTATAACTTAGAAAAAGACGATTTATCATCATTGAATATGGTGATCTCAGGTATAATTTTCGATGAAACTACCATCGAATATCAATTCGATCTCGGACCCATGATCGAGGAAATAGAATATGGCCGAGTTAAAGATCTAGTTGCAAAACAAGGTTATGATTCTATGAGAGTAAATTTACTAGCAAATGATCCTCCATCAGAACCAATGTATATCGAAGGCAAAGACTTTCAACATATTGAACCTCTCGTTAAAGTGAGTCTGAACTTATTAAAATTCTTAAAAGAAAACTTAAACAAAAACGAAAAGACACAAGAAGATCTTGAATCTTACAATCTAGCTAACCTGAAATCAGTTGAAGACCTATGGATACTCTCTAAAACAGAGCGGTTAAAAGGAGAGATCAAAAAGGACTATGAAAAAGGAAGATTCGATAAAGTTATCAAAAATTTAAAAGAACTGATCGTTGAGGATTTTGGTCAATGGTACGTTAAATTGGCTAGAGATCGACTCCAAGATGAAGACGTCTTACCTATATTATCACTGACGAATCATATCCTTAAAAATTTCGCCATAATGACTTCACCTATCGCACCTTATTTGGCAGAGAAACTATATAAGGAGCTGGATGGAAAAGAAATTAGTGTTTTCATCGAAGATTGGCCAAAATCTAATGAAGATTATCGTGAGGATACACTTGAAAAAGAGATGATATCTGTCAAAGAGATAGTTTCAAAAATAATATCTTCCAAAAGAGAATCAGAACTACCTATAAAATGGCCTCTAAAAGAAGTTGTTTATGAAGCTAAAACCTCTAAAGGTGAAAAATTAATAGAAAGATTCGAAAGAGTGATCGAAGAAAAAGCAAAACTAAAAAACATTAGAAAACTAAAAGAAGAAGAAGAATGGGAAGAGGCGATATTAAAAGTAAAACCAGATAGAGAAGAGATCGGTAAATCATATCCTTCTTGGGAGAGTAAGATAGCAACTATGCTCGAGAATAAGTCTCCAGAATCAGTAAAAGAAGGAATAGAGAATGGAGATTTTACCATAGGGCTACAAGGACAGATGATTGAGATCGATGAGGACATGGTAACTTTCGAGAAGGAGATGCCAGAAGGATATGCTGAGATCGTTCTTGAAGATCTGAATATCTATATTGATCTTAGTATATCCGAAGAGATTTGGCTGGATGAGATGGTAAAGGAGATCAAACTTCGAATTAAAAGCATGAGGAAAGACCTGAATCTGGAAGAAGGAGACGAATTAATTATTTATATATCATGTTCTGACGAAATCGAAGAAAGATTGAATGATCAAAAAGATCAAATCAAGAAAGAAGTAGGAGGAAGAAAAATATTAGTTGTTGTAGATGAAGAAGAGATGGAGGAAGCAAAATACATCCTCGAATGGGAAATAAACGATGAGATCATCCTCATCGGGGTCAAACCTCTATATAAAACTAAAGTTGTAGAATATTATTCTAATATATCAGGAGTGGATGATGAAACCGCCGAAGCGTTGTATGAGGCAGGTTACACATCTATTGACCAATTGAAGAAAGCTGAAGCTTCCCAACTTTCAGATATCGAAGAGATTAAAAGAAGTCTTGCTAGGAAGATAGTGAACTCGTTATCAGATGAAGAACAAGATGAACTCGAGGAAAAAGAAGACGAATTGGAAAAAATAAAGGAAGATGCTTCAGAAAAAGCTTCAGAAAAGGGGGAATACAGAGAGGAAGTGAGTGATGAAGAAAGTGATGTGGAATCAAAAGAAAAAGACGAAGAAAAAAAAGAAACCGTAGAAAAAGAGGATGAAACATCTGAAGAAGATATTGAAGAAGAACACGAAAAAGACGAAAAAGAGGATATAGACGATACTGAGCTCCCAGAACATATCTCTAAAAGTTCTACATATTTACTAATGGATAAACGATCGAACAGTTCTTTCAAGCTATTTAGAAAAATAATAGAATCTGGGGAGAGAGGATTTTGTGTCTCGAGAGATTATCCTGATAAAGTTAAAGATGAATATAATCTTCACGATGTTGAGATGATATGGTTATCTAATGTCGATAGGGAAGATGTCATAAGACCAAAGAGTTTGGAAAAGCTAAGTTTAGCACTAGAAAATTTTCTGACTAAAACTGGAGGAGTGATAATGTTGAATGGATTAGAATATCTCATAACTAACAACGACTTTAAAACCGTACTTCATCTCATCCAATCGATAAAAGATCAGGTAGCCATTAATGAATCCATTTTATTGATACCTGTAAATCCTTCAGCTATGAACGAAAATCATATCGATCTCATAAGCGGTGAAGTAGATGAGTTAATCGAAAATTAAGATTACTTGTATTCAACTTTGGAGGTTTATTTTTGAAGATCGGCATCGTAGGCCCGGGAGCTATAGGATCCTTTCTTGCATGTTTATTGAGTGATGAAAACGAAGTTGATCTTATAGGTAAAGTGGATCGAGATATCAATGAGATAAAAGTGATAGGAGAATCTTATACAAGCGGTAAAGTAAATTACTCAGATGATCCCTCTCAATTGATCGAAGATGATATAATCATTATAGCCACAAAATCTTTTGATACAAGAAGCGCTATGTCCTTTATTGAAGACTATATCTCCAATAAATCAATCATCCTAACTCTACAAAATGGGCTGAATAATGAAGAAATAATATCAGAATTTGTCGGAGAAAAGAGAACTATCGGCGGGATAACTAGTCATGGAGTTACTTTTATAAAACCGGGTACTGTCAAACATGCAGGTGAAGGTGACACAATTATAGGTGCCTATCCAAAAGGAAATAATAAAAAAGTGGAAAAAGTTTCTAAAATTTTTAACAGATCGGGACTAAAAACTGATATTAGCAATAATATCTTAAGGAATATTTGGGAAAAAGGAATCATTAACTCCGCAATCAACCCGATCACTGCTCTTTCTGGGATAAAAAATGGAACACTTCTCGACAATGATAATCTTAGGGATCTGATGAATATAACTGTAAACGAAAGTTGTGAGGTCGGAAAAAAATATGTAGACCTCTCAAATTCTAAAATGATAAAAAAAACTAGTGAAGTAGCTTCTAAAACCTCTGAAAATATTTCTAGTATGTTACAAGATATAAAAAACGAAAAAAAAACAGAGATTGAACAGATTAATGGAGCTATCATAAAAAAAGGCAAAAACAAGGGTATTGAAACTAAAGTAAACAGGGTTCTATTCAACCTAATAAAATTTAAGGAAAATGAATACCTTCAAGACTTTTAATTCATTTTCATTTCTTGATTATCTTTTTCCTACCCATCGCTTCTAGATATCTAATCTCTTGACCTTGTTCAAGCTCCTCAAAAGTTTCCTCGTCAACATTTATTTGAAATGTATCATAAGTATCCAGGTCCATGACATTTAATTCTCCATTTGATTTGTTCACTACCTGCCCTTTTCTTCTATCGATGATAGGAACTCTTATTTTTGTAGTAACTGGATTTAACATACTGTATTTTTTGCCATCGAAGATACCTCTTCCTTCTATCCTTGCTTTTGCTTCACCATGCTTACCAGGTTTTGATGTATCTATACTATCTATCTTACAAGGTTCGTCATCTATTATTATATACTGATTTTCCTGTAGATTTCTTATCTCATTTTGTTCCCAATCCATGTTTATCAGACTGGAGTTATGTGTTTATCTATTAAAAATATTGTGTTTTATAGGCCTTTCAACACTCGACTTTACCATTATTTTCTGCTAGTTTTTTCATCCTTTTCATCATTCCTTTCAAAACATTTAGACCTCTATCCCAAAATTTAGGGTCTGTTGTATCAATACCTATTGTTTCCAAAAGATCTTTTGGATCTTCAGATCCGCCCTTTCTAAGGATTTTCAGATATTCAGGGACAAAGTCCTCTCCTCTCTCTTTATATATGTCATAGAGAGCCAAAACTAAGAGATTGCCATAAGCATAGGCATAACAGTAAAAGGGATAATGAACAAAATGTAAGATATAACTCCACCACCAACCATATTCCTCTCTTAATATAACTGAATCACCAAATTCTTCACGATTAGTTTCCAACCACAAATTATTGATCTGTTCACTATTCAGTTCTCCTTTTTCTCTTCTTGCCTGATGGAGTTTTTGCTCAAATTTTGTCATTATCACCTGTCTAAAGACTGTAGCGAAGTCTCTCTGTAATTTTTCGCCGATGATCCGTAATTCAGTCTCTTCATCTTCTACTTCATCCATCAACTTATCAAACAAAAGCATCTCGCCAAAAACACTAGCCATCTCTGCAGTAGTCAAAGGCGTACTTTGTTGGAGGGCTCCCTGGTCTCTAGCGAGATATTGATGAACTCCATGACCAAGTTCATGAGCCATTGTTATCATATCAGATGTTCTGTCATTAAAATTTAACATTATGTAGGGATGAACAGATGGAACCGTACTTGCACTGAAAGCTCCTCCACGTTTACCTTCTCTTATCTCAGCATCGATCCAATCGTTCTTAAAGAATTTCTTAGCTATCTCTTTCATTTCTAGGGAAAAATCCTCATATGCCTCTAGGACTTTTGTTTTACTCTCCTCGAAATCAATCTCTGGGATACTACCTGGCAATGGACTATATCTGTCATAATCATAGAGCTCGTCTAAATCACATATCTGTCTTTTAAGTTCATAAAATTCTTCCACCAGATGAGTATTTTCCATCACTGCACTCAGAAGGGCATCGACAGTTTCCATATCTACCCTGTTGTCCAAATTCCTAGGAGTCATAGGATCGGGATAGTCTCTAAATTCACAGATAGTGGAATGATTTTGTACAATATTGTTGAATATGAAGTTAAGTAAGTCATTTTCTTCCTTTAAAGATTTAGTAATAGAATCAGATGCTATCTTTCGCTTTTCGCGATCATCTTCATACAATACAGACAATGCCTGATCTAAAACCATCTCATATGATTCTCCATCATATTCAAAATCTACAATCAAGTTTCCCATCGTCTGGTCGAAAAGTCTTTTAAAAGCCTCTTTACCAGTGTTTTGAAGTGATTCGATTATCTGTTCTTCAAATTCAGAAAGCATATATGGAGTATATCTACGCCAGTGATTTAAATAACTCTTATAATGTTCTAACTCATCACTATCCATATAAATCTCAGCTTCTTCATCAGACAGAGATTGCCATTCGAGTTGGAAAAAAATCAATTCGTTTTTGATTTTACTTTTTATCTGTTCAGCCTTTTGGCGTAGTGCTCCTCTCTCAGGATCCTGAGTATCTGCTGCGTGATAAAGATTTGCAAAAGATGTTATCTTATAAATAGATTCATAGATTTCTTCATATGACTTCATCGCTTCTTTAAACTCTTGAGGGGATAATTCTTCTCTTTCGACCTTATTTTTATATTGTTCTCTAAATGCCTCAGCTTTTTCCATTGTTAGATTTATATCGTCCTCAAGTTTAGGGTCGTCAGGACCTTCATATAGATCGCTCAAATTCCATTTAACTCCTTCTGAACTGGTAGATTTAACTGATGTCATTGTTACACACAGACCTCTAAAGATTAGAAGAAAATAAAACTTTTGTGTAAAATCAGGAGCTTAACCATTATCGATCGAGATAATTGAATATGAATATTTATAGTGATTTGTAGCTCTTATTTTTCTAGATGATTTCAGGCGGTATCCATGATAAAATAAATTTGATGCAACACAATGCATCAAGACAGATACTAAAATTCTGCTCTGAGTCAGCTAAATCTATTAAAGAACTCAGTATTGAACTAGGTATACCTATCGCTAAATGCTACAGATTAGTTTTAGAAATGGAAGACGTTGGATTACTATATAAATGTGATAAAATAAGAAGTAGAGGTAAAGAATTTTGCCTTTATAAATCTAATAAAGATCTAGAATTCTTCACGATAGATGATACCGAAATTAAAATCGATTTGACGCCAGGGAATAATTTTGATCAAGAATTTCATAAAAGATGCAGTTCAGTTGATGTTTGATCACTATTGACCCAACCTTCAACTAATATTGAGGAATGAGATATGATAAAAAAACGCCTCTTCCTTATGTGGATAATCTTTATCCTGCTTTTCGCTTCATTTGGTGTTCTGACTTTTCCAACTAATAGTGAAACCACAGAAGAGATAAGTATCTATAACAAGAATCTAGAAGAGGACTACGATCAGGTCAATCCTTTTGAAAAACCACATTCTTGGACTGAAGATCATGGAGTCACTTTTAAAGAATCGATATCTAGGAACACCTCTGTAGATATGGATGAAAGAGGACGTTTCGATGTAGTGTGGGAAGATAATAGAACAGATGATTTTAACATATTTTATGTGAAATTGTGTGAAACAGATGGTGAAAAGTTGATCAATGACTTTAGGATAACCGACAATGAAAACCCCTCTTTGGACCCTAAAGTTTTTTCCCTGCAAGAAGAATATGTTGTGATAATTTGGCAAGAATATGATGGAGAGGATTGGTCCTTTTATTTTTCGAAGATTGAATACTCAGATAGAGAGGTTAGAAATATTATAGAAAGAAGGAAGATAACATCCTTAGGAAACAATGGTCCTGTAAACTATACTTTTGAGCAAGATGAATCAGACGAGTCTGTATTCCATCTGGTATATGAAAATAAAGAGATAGGGGACTTATACTATAAGCAAATAAATGATGTAGGTCAAATACTCGTTGAAGAAAGATTGACTGCAACTGAGAAGAATTCCTATTCTCCAAAAATAGAGATCACTAAAGATAACGAGATGCACCTTTTTTGGCTCGAACCGATAGAAAAGGTCAACGGTGTTCTTTATGATGGCATATTTTATGGGAAAATTGAAGATCTAGACTTTCCTGAGGAGATCCCCTTTGACCAGAACGATAGTAGAAGAATAACTGTTGTAAAAATGCTAGAAAGGTACGAAATCACTTTAGATGAGGAAGACAACATCCACATGATATTTGACGACGATAGATATGATCAATATAAAAAGGATATAATCTATAGAAAAATGTATTCAGATGGTACTACCTCCATTGATGATAGATTGATCACCCCTAGAGAAGACATGAATAACTCATTCCGACCATCAATAGCGACTGCAGTCGATGGTAATATTTCATTAGTTTGGGCAGATAGCCGTGACTATGAAGCTATAGGAGAGGAAACAAAAAATCTTACGGAGAAGCCACATGACATATACTTCCAAAAACTCGATACAGAGGGTAATGAACTGAGGCCAGCTCAGAGAGTCACTGGAGTAAAATCGGTCGCATTAGATCCGATCATTATTAATGACGAGAAAAATAATCACCATATCTTTTGGGAAGATACAAGGAGAGAATACATGGATATCTTTTACCAAAGGACCCACAAACCATCACTTTCTATAGAAGAGATGAGAGTAAATCCTGAAAAGCCAGTGTATAATTCCACTGTAGATGTTGAAATTGACTTAAAAAATGAGGGAGGAAGTTCTATTGATACCATAGGAACACTTTATTTACAAAGAGGTCACCAAGATAGATGTAAGCTACACAACGAAGAAATTCTTTTGGAGAGAAACTTTTCGATAAAAGAGGGAAGCAGGAAAACACTAGAGTTGAATTTCACGGCATTGAGCGCTGGTCATCAAAATTTAATCTTTAAAGCTAATGAAGATAGAGATGTACTTGAAGAAAATTATGATAGAAATTGCGCATTTGAAAATATTACTGTTTTGCCAGATTTAGAAGTTGAGCTGCATGAGTTTGAACGAGTTGTAGATGCAGGTCAAAAGACCAATTTTACCTATGAATTGAACAATCTTGTTGATATAGAACAAAACATTACGGTGGATTTAGAAGCTCCTAGTGGAGTTGAAATAAAAGATCATTCTCTAGAAACAAGGGAAATGCATATTTTTAGTTTTGAAAATGGAGATTATCAGGAACACCTTGAGGAAAAAAATGAAACTAAATTAAAAGAGATATTTGTAAAAGAAAATTATCCCTTGGATGATTTTGAAATAGTTGCGGAGGAAGATAAGGAAGATAAATGGTCTATAATTTCAGAAGGTGTAGAGAAATACAGCATTATAAAAGAGAACGAAAAACTGAACGTCTACAAGGAAATAGTTAGATTAGGGCCTGAAGAATCACAAAATCATCGATTTGAGGTGGTACCAGATGAAAAATTACGAGCTGAGGAATACAAAATTAACATGAATGTGGAATCAATAGATATAAAAAGATTGGCATCGGACGAACAGGATCTCGAATCTCATTTTGAAAGAGAATTTATCCTTCAGATAAATCCATTTTACGATCTTTCTTTTGAGATAAGAGAAGATAATTATGACAGAAGAGAAGATGGTGTCTATATTATAGAAGACCTAGAAGATTTAAACTATATGGTACAGATGAAGATCGAAAACAGAGGAAATGTTGAACATAACATCAGCATAGAAGATAACAGAAATGAAACAGAAGTACATTGGGGACTTTTTACCGGAACGACCAGTATAGAACCTTTTGAAACTGGATTTTCTTTTCTATTTAGGACTTTCGACGAGGATTTTATAGAGGCTGTAGAAACCACTACAGTAGATGAGGACTTTACAGAAATATTCGAAGAAGAGTTGAGATCGATAAGTAATATACCGGATGACTATGAAATTGGAGATGATGTTGAATTTTACGAAAGGGATGGTGAAATATTCTTAAAAGAAAATGGTAAAGAATATTTATTGAAAGTGAGAGAACAAGAAATCGAAGTGTATACACATCCCACCTTGGACCTAACTAATCTAGAAGGTATAGAAGAAGACTTCGAGTTAAATGTCACGGCCGAATCATGGGATGAAATAGACCTAGAAGAAACTTTAACCGTTAGAGTTAAAGGGGAAGAACCGGTCAGTTTTTGGAGAAGAATACCCTGGATGTGGATCATCCTGATACCTGTGATTGTCTTTATTGGCCTTATAGTGGTCGGTAGAATCTATTACACTTTTATTGCTTGATTTTTACTTTTGATTTTCATTTCAATTTATTTTGATCAGTTATCAATTTTGAAAACAAACAAAAAAATTACAAATTATAGTAAGTGTGGGAAAGGAGTTTGAAAGATTATGATAGAGGTAAGATATCTCTATTGTAAACCGTTGGTGTGTAGAATGATTCTAAGATCGTTGTTCCGTGTTTTGGAGTGAAGTGTAGTTCTAGTTCAGATTGTGGACCGAGTTCAAACTCTTCTACATTGATGGTCAACTGAATTGTACTTCCAGGTTCTATTATTGGATTAGTGTCTGGATCGAACTCATCATGAGGATCCAATAGCGCTTCAGCAGTGTAATCTCCGTATTCTAAAGTTTCTTCTTCCTCTCTTGAAACCACCTGTATCAGCGTAAAATCTAGGTTTTGTGGGGGACTACCGGGACCTATCCCTAGATTAACCTTTAGTTCGTCTATATCAGTTCTGTCTTCATCTGCTTCCCCATAGATTGACCGAACATTCAAATATGTGGCTACTTCCTCCACAGATTGTTCTGCTGTAGCCTCGGCTTGTTGTTTCAGTAAAGTAACTGTTCTTAGAAAAACACCAGCTGATACTGCAGCCACTAAGATTATGGCTATAAATATTATGAGGGTTCCCACACCCATCATTGCTTCTTGGTTTTCTTCTGTAGGTCTTCTATTAAGTCGTTTCATATTTTCTCCGCCTCGGGTAACACCCGAACAGGGTAATTATGAACGGGCGCAATCAACTCCCGTTCTCGTTATGACATATCATTATCGATATAAATAGTAGTTACGAAAATAGTATCAGCCCTGATAAAACTCTGGCATTATCATTTTTGAAAATCAAATCTATTATTATTAAAAATTGATATTTTTATCATTGCAAGGAAAATCTTTTAATTCTTTAATATTATTTCACCACCATGGACGTATTCCAAGCCATGAATAAAAGACAAAGTATCAGATCCTTTAAGGGTGAACCAATAGAACAAGAAGACATTGAAAAAATCGTAGAGGCTGCAAGAATAGCGCCTTCAGCTCGAAATATACAACCATGGAAATTGATTGTTGTTCAAGACCCTAATCTGCTAGAAGATCTCGTAGAGGTTTGTAAAGGGCAGGAATTCGTGAAAGATTGTGGAGCTTTCGTTATAGGGTTGATAGAAGATTCAAAATGGGCGGAAGTCGATCTGAGTATAGCTATGGATCATCTCTGTTTGGAAGCTGTTGAACTTGGATATGGGACCTGCTGGATCGGAGCATTTGACAAGAAAAAATTAAGAGATCTTATAGATATACCTGAAAAATACGAATCTTTGGTATGTATGACTATTGGACTACCAGATGAAGAGCCAAGATCTCCTACAAAGAAATCTACAGATGAACTCGTGGAATGGATACGGGTCTGATAGCTAAAATAAATCAAAATAAAATAAAGGGTTTTTTATTGTAAACTATCTAGTATGGTAGTTCGTCGTGATCTTTTAGATATTCTTCTTCAGCCCTCTCTCGAAGTTCTGTCCTTCTGATCTTCCCACTGATAGTTTTCGGAAGTTCTTCGACGAACTCAATTACCCTTGGATATTTGTACGGTGCGGTAACTTTCTTTACATGATCTTGTAATTTTTTCTTCAATTCTTCGCTGGGCTCGTACTCATCGTTCAAGATGATGTAAGCTTTAACGATTTTAGTTCTTACTTCGTGTGGCGCTCCGATCACCGCTGGTTCTTGAACAGCCGGATGTTCCTGCAAGGCACTTTCAACTTCAAATGGTCCAATCCGATAACCTGATGCCTTTATGACATCATCATCTCTTCCTACAAACCAGAAATATCCGTCTTCGTCTTTGTATGCTCTATCACCTGTAAAGTACCAACCATTGTCAAAAACACTTTCAGTTTTTTCTTCATCTTTCCAGTATTCTTTGAAAAGTCCAGGTGGTCTTTCGGGATCAACTTTTAGACCAATATGGCCTTCTTCACCGGGTGGCAATATATCACAGTTGTCATCGATTATTTCCACTTCATGACCTGGAGTAGGTTTGCCCATAGAACCTGGTTTGACCTCCATTGTTGGATAATTTGCTACCAAGGCAACACTTTCAGTTTGACCATAATAATCATAGATCCTTAATCCTGTATAATCCTCCCATTTATCTATGACGTCTGGGTTCAAAGGTTCACCAGCACTCAGACAATGTCTTAAAGAACTCAGATCATAGCTTTCTACATCCTCATTGATCATCATCTTGTAGATGGTAGGAGGAACGCAAAATGTGGTTACTTCATAATCTTGAAGGACTTTTAATGCCTTTTTTGGATCGAATTTTCCAGTTATGTTTTGTTGTACAACTGTAGCACCAACTATCCACTGGCCGAAGAGTTTACCCCATACAGCCTTTGCCCAACCGTTATCAGCTATCGTCCAATTTATATCGTCCTCTCTCAAGTCCTGTACAAATTTGGCCGTAACTTCATGACCAAGTGGGTAAGAATGGGTATGCAAGACCATCTTTGGTTGTCCGGTTGTTCCTGAGGTGAAATATATGAGCATTGGGTCATCACTTTTAGTTTTTTCAATGTCTTCTTTCGAAAGTTGATCGGAACTATTCTCTAAAATATCATCAAAGTCCTTCCATCCTTCTTTTTTCTCCTCGGCATCCACTAAAATAAAATTTTTAAGAGAAGACATCTTTTCATGATCTCTGACTTCATCTACTTTTTCGTGATTTGACCAGTCAGTTACGATTGTACTCGCTTTAGACCTTCCAATTCGATACTTTATATCTTCAGAAACTGCTAGATTTGGGGTTGGAATCGGGATAACACCAAGCTTTATCATACCCAAAACGGCCACATACCATTCGGGTACCCTATGAATGAGGACCATTGCTCTATCTCCTTTTTCCATCCCCATCTCTCTTAGAGCATTAGCAAATTTATTTGAGAGTTCCTTCAAGTCACTAAATGTGTGTTTTTGGGCGTTTTGTCCTGAATCATCAATAGATATCAAAGCAGTTTTATCTGGATTCTCTTCGGCTCTTTTGTCAACCTCGTCGAAGACAAAGTTATAATTCTCTGGAACATCCCACTCGAATTCTTCTCTAACTTCTTCATAATCGTACATGTTATGTTCTTCCGTCATATCAATCAGGCGATTAACTAAACTTAAAATAGATAAATCTTTCCCATCTCACTGTTCGTTAAAGTAAATTTGATGAATGGTGACCTTTAAAATGTATATATAGAAATTTAGATGTGAATTTCTTAAGTGATAAAACCTCTTTTTTAGACTATCGTCTAAAATAAAACTCGACAATTTTATATATGGCTTTGCCATACGCTCATCCAAGAAATGAAAAATCGAAAAGGTGAGATAAGATGAGAGAAGCTGTAATAGTTTCGGCGGTGAGAACACCTCAAGGGAAATTTGGAGGATCATTAAAAGATTTAAGCGCAGTTGAATTAGGAAGTATTGCTGTTAAAGGGCTTTTTGAAGATCTGGACATGAGGCCAGAAAGTCCAAAGGATCTTATAGAGGCTAAACCAAATAAGTTAGACGAACAAAATAATTGTTCTGTTGAAGAACAATATTACAATTGGGAGGAAGAATTAACAAGATTACCGATAGACGAGGTCATTTTGGGTAATGTACTTCAAGGTGGACAAGGTCAAAATCCAGCTAGGCAGGTAAGTATAAAAGCAGGGATACCTAGAGAGGTACCTTCACACACTGTTAATATGGTATGTGGTTCGGGGATGAAAGCGGTCAATTTAGCAGTAGAAAAAATAGAAAACGGCAAAGCGGATGCTGTAGTAGCAGGAGGATTTGAAAGTATGAGTAATGCTCCTTATCTACTTCCCAAAGCACGTTGGGGGAGAACAATGGATATAACAGGCAAAGGAGAAACTGTAGATATGATGGTATGGGATGGATTGTATGAAATCTTTTATGATTATCACATGGGTAAAACTGCTGAAAATCTAGCTGATTTGTATGATATATCAAGAGAAGAACAAGAAAGGTTGAGTGTTGAAAGTCACAATAGAGCTCTAAAAGCGGTGGAAGAAGGAATATTTGAAGACGAGATCATCCCGGTAAAAAAAGGAGAAGAAATCATAGAGGAGGATGAACATCCAAGAAAAACTGACATGGAATCTGTAAAAAACCTACCACCTGTTTTTGACAGGAATGGAACCATAACAGCTGCTACATCTTCAGGCATATCAGATGGTGCTGCCGCCTTATTGATAACTTCGAGGAAATTTGCAGAGAAAAATGATATGAAAATTCTAGCGAGTATCAAAGATTTCTCTTCAGTGGGTGTAGATCCTAAATTTATGGGTCTAGGAGCTTCTGCTGCTATTGAACATCTTTTACTGAAAAATAATCTTACTAAGGATGAGATTGATTTATTTGAAGAGAATGAAGCGTTTGCAGCTCAAATTCTCGCGTGCATGGAAGCGAGTGACGCACCAAAATACGGTGTAGGGATAAATGAAGAAGGAAGCGAAAAGATAAATCCCTATGGTTCTGGTATCTCACTAGGCCATCCAATTGGAGCTACGGGTGCGAGGATGTTGGTCACCTTAACACACGCTCTAAAAAGAAAAGGAAAAGACCTTGGATTGGCGAGTCTCTGTGTTGGAGGAGGGATGGGCATCGCAACTCTGATAGAGCGATAGTAAAGGACATATGGACATATGGACATATCAAAATACCTTACAACTTCCTTTAATTTATGTACATTTATAAGATAAATTTTACTCATTTCAATATATAAAACAACCTAGCCTAGTTATCATACTCAATATACTAAAAACTAGATATAGATAATAAGAAAAAAGATTTGGGGGATGGAACTACGGTCCTTTCTAGAATAAAGAACCGAGCCCTTCTGCTGCTTCCTCTTTTTCTTTTTCTTCGTCTCTCTCTTCTTCCTCTTCTTCTTCCTCTTCTTCTTCCTCTTCTTCGGCTTCTTCGGCAGTCTCGGGAGCTGCTGCCCCTCCAGAGGGCATAGCGAAACCTTCTTCGATAGCTTCGTCGATATCAACATCTTCTAAGCTTGCAGTCAAGGCTTTAACTCTAGCCTCTTCAACCTCAATTCCTGCAGCTTCCAAGACGTCTGTTATGCCATCTTCCGTTATCTCTTTACCTGCCGAATGAAGCAACATTGCGCCGTACACATATTCCATATTTTATACCTCCTTTGAACAGTATTTTTTATTATTCATCTTTTTCATCATTATTACCTTCATCATCAACATCCATGCCGAGCTTCTCTCTTAATTCACTATCGAGAGCTTCAGGGTCTAACTTAGATGCTAAAGCTAAAACACTACTTGAAGCATTAGAAAGCATCGGTTCTATTGTTTCTTTATTGATAACATCACTATTGAAAGCTAGACTCAATGATTCAATTTGAGACTTAGCTATCAAAGATTTGATGTTTTCTTTAGTTGGATAAGACACACCAACAGAAAGAGCAAATGCTGACGATGCACAATCTTTTATATCTTGTCTGAATCGATCTAGATCTATATCCAAGTCATCTCTATCATAGATTATACCATCTTCGTGAACCGTTTTGAGATCGAGACCAACAGTTATAGGATTGATCTCCAATCTACCCAACATAGCGGCTAGATCTCTACTGATAGTATCTCCTTCCTCAACTACTGTCTTGGTTTGGTTGATCACTACTTTACCACCCTGTATAGAAGCGGGAATACCTACATTTTGAAGGTCACCAACGATAGGTCCTGGTTTGAAAGGTGTCTCACCCTCCTCAACCTTGACATCTTCTGGGGCGGTTTCTCCTCCACTAGCTGGTGCTTTGGTCTTTGTCTTTTCCATCCTATTGAAAAGCTTGAAAGGATTTAAATCAGTACTAACTAAAGCAACTTGTCCTTCGATGTAATCTTTGAGTTCATCTAAATTTTCTTTATTATCGTCTATTCTGCCGAGAGCTTTTTTTATAAAGGTGTTTTTTGAAGCTCGAATCGTAGCAACATCTCTAAGTTTAGCTCTCATCTGCTGCATCTGACGAGCAGGGATTCCTTCTATATTTACAACGCCGATAACTGGTGTTGTTTCAAGGAATTCAGTCAGTTCTTCTATTTCTCTTTTCTTCCATTCTGGTACATCTTCACTCATCTTTATCCCTCACATGATCCTCACGGCTGGGCCCATGGTCGTTTTTACATAGACGCTGTTTATATTTATCTCCCTTCTTTCTAGATTTTGTATGATCCTCCTCATAACAGTATCTATGTTATCTGCTATCTCTTCTTCGTCAAGTTCAGAAGTGCCTACTGGGGCATGGAACGTTTTTCTATCGCCTGATCTCACGTGAACAGTTCCTTTTAAAGACTTTACAGTTTCTTCTAAATCATCATCCGGAGTTATAGGATTTGGCATCTTTCCCTGTGGTCCTAGGATCGAACCTAATTCCCTACCGATAATAGGCATAAGTGACGGTTCTGCCAAAAAGAATTGGTGTTCTTCGGCTAATTTTCTTGCCTTTCTTTTATCGTCGGATAGATCTTCTATTTCATCTTTCTCGACCACTGTATCAGCTACATCTTTTGCTTGATGTGCCATCTCTCCGGTTCCAAAAAAACCAACTTTTATTTCCCTGCCTCTACCATTTGGGAGCACAATCTCTTCATCTATTCTGTTTCCAGGTTGAGAAAGATCTATATCTCTCAAATTTATAGCTAAATCGACACTCTCTTCGAAATTCCTATCTGGTGCTTCTTCAAGAGCCTTTTTGACTCCTTCTAATGTCTTTTCGTCTGCCAATTTTGTTACCTCCTGTAGTAATTACGGCCCTGAAAAATTGATTCAGGGATGACCTCCTACAGGTCTGTCCTTTCAGAACTAGGGTTCCTATTTAAAGGTTTTGGCCTCCCTCTCGAACAATCGTCGAGATATCACACATGATAATCTAACTTGTGATCTTTGATCCCAAAAATAAAGGATGTATTTTCGCTAATTTTAAAAAGGTGTCCGTTAATAACTATGATGATCACTATCACAAAGAAAGATATCGACTCTGCGATAGATCTTATAGACGAGGAAAAGATCGTTGATTATGAATATTATCCTGGTGAATTTAAAGAAGATATTCAAAAAATAGAACATGCTTTGAAAAATATCGACGAAGAATTCATTGATAAAGAAAATATTGAAAAAAAATTTAAGAAAATTAACTCTCTTTTAAAAGAAGAGGATTATAAAGAATCTGTCCAGATGACGCACGACCTTTTGATAGAAATAGATATTTTAGATGATCTGACTTTCATTTTGAGTCATATTGATGACATCCTTGATTCATATCGAGAAAATAAATCTGAGATCCCAGCTAAGTTGATTCAAAAAAGGGATAAGATACAAAGACTATGTACAGAAAGAAAGTACAAAAAAGCCTTATCGGAGGCGAAAACTCTAGAAAAAGATATTGAAGATACTGATCCGCACATTTTAGATGAATTATGGGAAACAAAAATAAGAAAAGTGAGAAAAAAATTAAGGATCGCACGATTTTCTGGCTTTGGACTCTCCAAGACTAAAGAGTTAGCCAAAAAAGGTGTTGAAAGTAAAAAGCAAGGAGAAATCAAAAAAGCCCTTGAAATTATAGATTTGGCTTCTGATCTCTTGGATGAACTCTTCTTATTTTCTCAAAAATTCGATGACTCCAAGAAAGATCTAGAAAATATTTTAAAAGAAGACCTGGAAAAAAAGGAAGAGATATGGGCACTCCGGCTGGAGGATATTTACGATCTATTAGATGAAGGTGAATTTAAAAAAGCGGAGACCCTTCTAAACGGATTTCCTTCTTTGAAAAGAAAAAAAAATAATTGAAAGGATGAATATTTATGAATGTACACTCTCCCCAGTGACATTCTCCGCAGCTTCTTTTATAGCTTCTGAAAAGGTAGGATGCGGATGTATGACTTTACCTAATTCTTCGCTTTTCACTTTTTCTTCTATAGCAATTGCTCCTTCCATGACTATATCTGTAGCTCCTGGACATGCAAGGTGGAGCCCTACAACAATATCTTCCTCGTCAACTATAACCTTAGCTAGTCCCATCCTTTCTCCAGTAGAAGAACCCCTACCAGTGGCAGAGATAGGATATTTTCCTACATTTACGCCACTAATTCTATCCCTTGCCTCTTTTTCTGTCAGGCCAACACTTGCTATTTCAGGATGAGTAAATATACCTGCAGGCACATTTGATGGGTCAAAGGCTGCTGTTTCCTTGCATAAAATATCATTTACAGCTATCTCTGCTTGCTTGAAAGCAGAGTGGGCCAACATAGATTTTCCAGTTACGTCTCCTACCGCATATATATTATCATAGTTTGTCTTCATACATTCATTCACATCTATGAAACCTTCTTCATTTGATAACTTGATATTACTTTCTGGAGGAGTCGGTTTTCGTCCAACAGAACTCAAGACCTTCTCTACCTCAATAACCTTTTCCGTTTCACCTTCTATTTTTGCTTCTATTGGATCTTTATTTTTGATTTCTGAAACCTTAGAACCAGTGTAAAAATTGACTCTTTTTCTTTTCATCATCTTTTCGGCCACTTTACTCAGATCCCTATCCATAGTAGGTATCAATCTGTCCATAAGCTCTACTATATGGACATCTGAGCCCATCGATGAGTAGATATAAGCCATCTCCAACCCTATGTAACCACCGCCCACTATCAACATCGAATCGGGGACTTCATCTAAATATAGTGCTCCTTTGCTCGATAGTACTGTTTCTTCATCGATCTCCAGATGAGGTAAAGATGCGGGTTTCGATCCTGTAGCTATTATAATGTAATCAGATTTCAAAACTTTATCGTCTACTTTTACACTAGATTTATCTATCAACTCAGCTTCACCTTCTATAACTTCAATATCGTGCTTTTCAAATAGGTTAATGATCGCTTTTCTAGAAACTTTGACTGCCCTGTCCTTTTTCTTCATAACTTTTTGAAAATCGACCTCTTTTAATTCTGCCTTAATCCCGTCCCTTCTTGCTCCTTTGATAGTTTCGATCTTTTCAGCCGTAGAAAGTAATGCTTTAGATGGTATACAACCTCTATTAGTGCAAACTCCACCTATCACATCTTTTTCTACCACTCTCACTTCTAAACCGTGCTTGGAAGCTAATACTGCGGCCACGTAACCTCCAGGTCCACTTCCTATAACAGTCAAATTTTCGCCCATCTTATCGAAACAGTATTTACATTTTGTATATATAGGATTTGGTGATAGTCAATTTGGACTAATTCGGTCTATAATCCATAAATATTAATATTAGTTCGTCAATTGGAAAACGATTAAAAGTTGTATGTGAGGCGATGAAACTATGGAGTCATTGGTGGATGAAGCTCTTTCAGATGAAAATGAAGTGAAAAAGAATGATTATCAGGACGCTGAAACTGATGAGGAACTCAAAGAAGTGCTCCAATCATTAAAAACCAACATATATATTGTAGGACTTGGGGGGGCAGGATGCAATACGATAAACCGAGTCTCCGAAGAAGGTATTCACGGCGCAAAGATGATAGCAGGGAACACGGATGCCCAAGATCTCTTGACAGTTAGAGCTAACAGAAAGGTATTGATGGGGCGTAACTTGACCAAGGGTTTAGGAGCTGGAGCAAAACCCCAAATAGGAGAAAAAGCCGCTAAAGAAGCAAAAGAGAAGTACGAGGAGATATTAGGTGATGCAGATATTACCTTTTTAACATGTGGACTAGGAGGTGGAACTGGTACCGGATCTGTGGCACCTGTTGCGGAAATAGCTAAAGATGCGGGTAGTCTGACCATCGCGGTTGTGACTAAACCCTTTGAAGCTGAGGGACGATCTCGGATGAAAAATGCTAAATGGGGTTTAAACAGGATTGGCAACATCGCAGACACCGTGATAGTCATTCCCAATGATAGATTATTAGAACTCGTACCTCGTTTACCATTGAATAAAGCATTCAAAGTGGCCGACGAAGTATTGATGCGGGCTATCAAAGGTATGACCGAAATCATCACCAAACCTGGTCTTGTTAATCTTGATTACAATGATTTAAGAACGATCATGCAAGGTGCTGGTCAAGCTATGATAGGCATGGGAGAATCGTCTGCAGGTGGAGATAAAAGAGCAGAAGAAGCGATAGAAGAGGCGATCAATTCTCCACTCTTGGATGTCGACATTTCAGGTGCTACCGGGGTATTAATCAATGTTACTGGGCCTGATGACATGAGCGTTCACGAGGCAGAGATGGTAGCAGAAAACGTGGAGAAAAAAGCTGGGGATGGTGCAAATATTATCTGGGGCTGTAGTGTAGACCCTACTTTGGAAGACACAATAAAAGTGATGATAGTCGCTACTGGAGTTAAATCCAAACAGATTTTCAGTCCTGAAGAGAGCACTTCAAAGCAAGGTATAAAGAAAGTAGCCTAGTTTGAAGAAAACAAAGACTAAAAACCTTTACTTTTTTAATAAGATATTTATAAAAAATTTGAATCACAATGTTAATTAATAACTTCATTCTCATTGATAATCACATATGTTTGCATGCTTCGGAACTATTAAAAGATTAAATGGAGGTGTCGCATCTGGATAGAAGGAAATCAGTAGTAATTATCTTTATACTCTTTCTGATAAGTGTCTGGTTAATAGGAAGTATGATGAACTTCCAATTTGATGATCCAGAAGAAGGATTAGATGGAGGCGTTCAGATCGTTGGTCCCGTGACCGCTATTTTGATATTTGGTTTACCAGTGTTTATAATTTGGAAAACAAGGACTAAAATATTTTTACTAATGTTCATTGGGGGATTATTCTGGATAATAACACCATTCTTTTTTGAAGGTCTCACAGTGTTACTACTAGGAATTATTATACTGGGACTTTTATTAGTACTCTTAGCATTTAAGAAAGGATATATCAATAAGAAAAAAGCAATTTTGTTATTCGCTTTAACTGGAGGACTTGGAGGTACTGTATTTTACCTATTTGTTATCGCACCGGGAGGTTATGCTGCTGGACGAGGTAACGGAGAATCTTTGATCGATCTTCCATCTATCTTCGCTTTAGATAGGATCGGAAATTTGTTACAAGAAGGTTTACTCGTGCTTATATTGATATCAATATTTGCAATCGGATTCTTCATATACAATAAATTTGATCTTTATCAAATATTCGAACAGACACAAACAGAAGAAAAAGATATTGAACAGGATATATCCTCCGCGGTCGATGACACCTTACAGGACCTATACAAAGGAAACAATATAGAATCCACTATTATGAGATGCTATCAACGTATGTCTATGATACTTGAAGATAAAGGTGTAAAAGATGAAAAGTATATGACTCCTAGAGAATTAGAAAAAGCGGCTAATGAAATCTTAGATGTCCCTATCTCAAAAATTTCTAGGATAATCGATATATTTGAACTTGTCAAATATAGTGAACACAGTATAGATGAGAAAGATAAGCTAAAAGTAGTTGATGATCTTAAAGCTCTGAGAGATGAACTAACATGATAACGAAAATTTCCGATGGTGTTAAGATTTTCATTGACAAACATCAATCGTCGTATCTATTTTATCTTTTATTAGGACTATTAGCGATAATATCAACTGTTTTTATTTTAAGTGGTGAAACTGATATCGCCCATACACTTGGGAGAGCTATGGCTTTAATTTTTATTTTTGGGCTATCCTACGGTTTAGTTGAATGGATATTTTCTGTTACAGAAGAGCAGGAGTATTGGGAAGAAAAAGAAGATGTAGATGAGAATATAAATTTACACGTTAAAGATATTTCAGAACTACTAGAAAGAGCCTCGGAAGGAAAGGAAAAAAGTAGAGAAAAACTTCATAGAAAGATAAAAGAAGTCTTCCTTCTGAAGTTAAAAAGTAAAAAAGATATTTCTGACGAAAAGATGAAGGACTTGTTGAATGATACCGATCAATTAAAAAGAGAAATCGGAGATGAGTTTATATCTGAGTTCATTATTAAAACAGGACAAAAAAAATATAAATTCGAAGAAGAAGAAAAAAAAGTTAAGAAAAAAAACTTGATCAAATATAAAAAACGATATAAGGAAAAAATAAAAGAATTGCTCATAAGAATAAACGATTGGGATAAAGATGAAAAAATGTAACGTAGATCTCAAAAAATATCAAAATCTTCAGGAGCGACGTAAAAGATGAAGTTGAAAAAGACATATGCATTCTTGGTAATTTTAGCAGCCCTTGGGATCATTTGTGGCTATATCTTTAGAAGTTGGATTTTTTTTAGTTTGACGATATCATCTTTGTCGCTCTTCGTTGTATCAGCAAGAGTTATGCCTCCTAGAAAGCTACTTCTTACTGTTTCAAGGACACCAAGCGAACGAAGAAAAGAGATTTACGTTGGCGACGAAATGGAGATCACGATAACAGTAGAAAACGATAAGAGGAGACCTTTACTACTTGAAGTCCAGGATATGCTTCCCCCCCTTGTTGAAATTATAGAAGGATCGAATCATGCTGTGATGAAACTTGACAAACAAGAAAAAAAAGAATTGAATTATAAAATTTCTTGTCCCGTATCAGGAAAGATCGATATAGGTCCAGTAAGAGTAAGATGTTTAGATCCCTTAGATTTCTTTTCAAAAGAAGAGACTTACCAGAAAGAACTGTTTTTAAGAGTGCTTCCAAGGACGCAAGAGATGATAAGTGTTCAGATCAATCCAAGCTATACAAAACATTGGTTGGGAGATATCAAATCCAAAAATATAGGCGTTGGTAGCGAGTTTTTTTCATTAAGAGAGTATCATCCTGGTGATGAACTAAGAAAAATAAATTGGAAAGCTACAGCACGGCAGCTTGATCCTATCAGTAACGAATATGAAGGTGAAAAATCTGGGGACGTGATATTGGTTGTTGATGGATATAAAACGGGGATATCAGGAAATCAAAAATCAAATACACTGAGAGCCTCAATCGATGCAGCTGCTTCTCTAGCCTCCACTATTCTCTCCGCTAGGAACAGAGTCGGGCTTATAGTTTCAGGAGAATATCTAAATTGGGTATATCCAGGAACTGGTAAGAATCACTATCATAAGATAATGGCGAATCTTACCCAATTTGAGAAAGGAGGTGCATGGGATCTAGAAGGAGTAAGAGGCCTCTTAGAGGATTTTTTCCCCAGAAAGAGTCTGATAATTTTTATTTCACCACTCAATGTCCTAGAATTCACTGAAACTATCATAGATCTGTCAAGGAAGGAATATGATGTACTCGTTATTTCCCCCGATCCCTTTAAAATTGAAAAAGAGATTATCGATGACTATGACGAGATAGCTGAAAGTTTATACGTTACTGAGAGAGAAAACATCAAAGAAGCTCTCTGGAGAGCAGGGACTATGGTAGTGGATTGGGATCCCAATGAACCACTTGAGCCAGCTTTAGAGGAGGTGTTAAGATTCAAAGAAAGAAGAAGATGATCTTCTCGGTGATTATTATACTAATTGCTTTATTAGCTAGCTTTGCTTCACTTCATTCAATATATTGGTTCTTACCAGTTATTTTTGGAGTAACGCTCGCTATAGGTTACAACACAAAAAGATCATCCGTGGTAGATGTAAGTTTGATTTTGCTGTTTTTTTCCTTCCTTTTCCTGAATCAGGATTTGAGTAGGGACATACCAAATTTAATACTCAGCGTAGGATTTATATTTTTATTTTTTGGAATCTGGTTTTTCACAAAATTTCTTTTATATTACGATAGAGTTGAAAGAACTTCTAGAGTCTCTTCAAAAGGAAAACAAACAAGTGTTTTCACCCGGTCCGCAAAGAACTACATGTTTTACGGTATAATTTTAAATACTTTTATCGGAGCGATCATATCTGCAATCGCTACTTTACTGGGTTCCTATAGTTCATTGAGAGGTATAATGGGAGGTAGGTTAGAGACAACATTGATGATATTATTTACATTCATTTTATTTTCGATAATATTTCTCATGGTTCATATATTGATGTCAAGCGACGATTAGAAATGTTGATATTGTAATTACGACTTACTTTCTATCAGGTCAGCCAGTAAATATACGTGTTCAGCAGCTTTGATCTTTACTTCTTTTCTTTTTCCGAGTAAATTGGAAGTTTCGTCTTTAAGCACTATCACTTTATAATTATCTAATCTTCCTTTAAGCGATGTGCCTTTACCTCTTTCTAGTATAGTTGCCCAAGCTTTTCTGCCAACGTAATCATCGTTCAAATCTCTACTTATTTTAAAACGTAATTCTGTCATCTCTTTAGATCTTCTTTTCTTTTCCTGAGATTCTACTTTCTCCTTCATTTCTGCTGCTCTCGTTCCTTTCCTTGGACTGAATCTTGTAACGTTTATTATATCAGGTTTGATACTAGTTAAAGCTTCTTTCGTCATTGAAAAATCTTCTTCAGTTTCTCCTGGAAAACCTACTATTATATCTGTAGAAAGGGTAAGATCTGGAAATTGCTTTCTGAATTCTTCAGCTGTTTCGATCCACTCTCTTACACTATAACTTCTGTTCATCTTTTCCAAAACATCATCTGACCCAGATTGCAGTGGAAGATGTATGAATTTATAGATCCTATCATCTTTCATTATATCTTTAAGATCATCTTTTATAGACGCTAAACCGTCAATGTTCATCATACCCAAACGTATCCTGTAATCACCTTTAACCTCGAGAAGAGTTTTCAATAGTTCGATCAGATCGGTAGATCTATCTTTACCATATATAGCCATATCTTGCGAGGTCAATCTTATCTCCCTAGTAGATTGTTTTACTAATCCTTTGAATCTCTCTTTTATTTTATCGATAGGCCTGCTTTGGATTTTTCCTCTAGCCGATTTAGTTATGCAATATGTACAGGAGCCTTTGCATCCAGATGCTATAGGAATTGTACCTACAAAAGGACTTTCTTCATCTTTCTTAGGACAAGTAGACAGATCCACCTGCTCAGGATTAATGAAACTAACATTAGAATATTTACTTTGCAGCTCTTTTTTTCTAATTGAAGCAAGACAACCTGCTATTATCACCTCAGAAGTCTTTTGAGTGAGCTCTTTTACTCTTCTCCTCATCCTTTCTTCGGTTTTTTTTATGACCACGCAGGTGCCAAGAAGTGAGATATCAGCATCCTCTAAATTTTCAACTTGGATATGACCATTGTCTTCCATAAACTCCGCTAACATCCCGGTTTCTCCCTGGTTCATCGTACAACCGTAGGATTCAACATAAAACTTCTTGGTCATGGATTTACAATGGTAGGTAGGATATATTTTATGTTTTGCCTCCTGTGACCCCATAGATTACTCTTCGGCCATCATCTCTTCCATCTTTTTTTCCATAAGATCTCTGAGTTTTTTGTTCATCTTTTTTTGCATCTCCGGAGGGATCAATTCAAAACCCATCTCAGCACTGGTCTTGGCCAGCATGGCATAGGCATAGGTCTCCTTCATCTTCGCTTCCATGAGAACTTTGACGTGTTCTTTGAATTCGGCTTTTAACTCTTCATTTTCATCGAGTCTTTTTCTGATATGCCTTTTTATTTCGTCTTTTATGAGTTCCTCTACAGCCTCTACTATCAGTGTCTCAGTGTTGATTAGATCTTCCCCTCCTTTCAATATTGAGTCTAAGGTCCTATCTGCTCGGTTCAAGTTATCACTCTTCTAATGTATTCTAAAGATTAAAAGTATTAGTGTTTATCCCTTATCTAGTCTGAAAATGATAACAAAAAATATAACTCTTCTTATCATTAACAAATATGAGAACAGGATAAGTATGGAGAAAAAAGAAGTTATCCTTTCACTCGAAAAAGACCTATGGGAAAAACTTAAGGTCAAGTCTCTCAAAGAAGAAACTGCTATTCAGGAACTAATATTAGAAGCTGTTATTAATTATCATCGATTCGAAGACCAAGAAGAAAGTCTATCGAAAATGATCAGATTTAGAGAGCTGGATAGAGAAATAGTTGATACGGTATATGAAAACGTGAATAAAGATAAAGAAACAGTCAGGGATATAACTTTAGAAGCTCTCAAATATCTAAGAAGTCAATCAGATGGGGGCCCATCAAATTTTTTGAGTAAGTTACCTCATACTAGAGAAGTACTTGAATTTGGAAGACTGGAAGAGGATGAGGAACAACTCGTTCTAAACAAAATATATGATTCTGATATTGAAAGACCGAAGATCTGCGGAAAAATACTTTTAGAGACGCTCAACCATCTAAAAATGTATGGTGAAGCAAAAAAAGAAGATGTTTTGAATCATGTTTATTCTGAATCTGAATATAGTGACGAATATGAAGAAAAAGAGTGGTTTTCTTTAGCTTTGATAGGATTAGAACTGATGAAAGAGGAAGGAATAGTAAAGACTTTAGGGTCTGATCATTTCGAATATATCGGCCCCGATAAAGAACCAAGGATATGATTGATATGATCAATAAAAATAAAGGTTTCAAAGCTGTTGATAAAAGACAAAAACCTATCAGGTTTTCTAATGTGCAAATCATCATACCCGCCGGGGAAAAAAGAACTGAAAATGAAAGATACTATCAAGATGAAAATTGGGTAACAGCAGATCTCACATTAACAGAGGATGAGCTTACCATAAGACATGAGAGCAGAAAAGATTTTACTATTGCTCTATCTAATATTTATTATATCGACAGAAAAATAAGATTCACAAAGGCGAACTCACTAAATGTACTAAATTTCAATTATTCTGCCTCTGATGGAAGATATCTAGCTCTTATAAAGACCCCTTCTAAAAAGAGACTAAAAAAATATATGTTGAGATACATGATAAAAAATACAAAATTATTGTATATGTCCAACTTGGGTTCAAGAAGTTTCTCAGAAAAAAAGTGGCGCAGAGGAATATTCCATCTAGATAGTTCACCGGCTAATTCGATAATAATATATGACATAGATAACGATCAATCGGTAAGTGAGATAAATAAAGAATCTATATTTCGTCTAGAAAGATGTGAAATTAATGGTGAAGAGAGTCTAAGAGTCGATTACTGGAATGACAGTAAACATAGATGCGATCTGCTCTTACCTTCAGAGATTTCTATCACTAATCTAGAAGAGTTCTTTAATTTTGGTTATCTAAAAATTAGAAAAAAGAAATTTTCGTTACATACTAAGGAAAAAATTCTTTTGGACGTATTGAGTGATCTGGAGAAAAGAAATCAAGATGAATATCCCACTCTCTCTGATTGCAAAGAACTTATAGGAAAAGATGAACTCAACCATTCTAAATTGGTAGAGAATACATTTCAACTAAATAAAAAAGGAGCTATAGAAACTATAGATGTAACCTTTGAATTGACTAATAGCGGCAAAAAAGCATTAGAAGATGATCTGATAGAAAAATCTGAGGAAGTGGAGAAAGAATATGAGGATGTTCCTAACTCACGCAGGGACGAGATCGAAAAGAAAAAAGAGACAATCAAAGAAAGATTAAAAGAGTTCAGAAAACGCCGAAATAGCAAGTGATATAATAAGGGTAAAATCATAAATAATACAGTCATTCTAGGTCTATTCATGAAGGTCACCATCGCCCAAAAAGAACACAAAATAGGAAAGAAAGATAAAAATTTAGAAATTATACAAAAAACAGCGAAAAAAATAGATACGGATCTTTTGATTTTTCCTGAGATGTTCCTCACTGGTTATACCTTAAGGGATAGATTATGGTATGAGAGCGAACCTGTACCAGGACCTTCTTCGGAGAAGATTTCATCCATAGCTTCTAAGAATGACATGAACATAATATTTGGTATGCCAGAAAAGAGTATAAAAGACGGAAGACTCAGGAACTCAGCTATCCTTACAACTTCTGAAGGAAAAATCCATACGTATCGAAAATCATATCTTCCCAATTTTGGGCCGTTCGAGGATAAAAGATATTTCCACTCAGATGATGAAATTCCTGTTTTTGACACAAATTTTGGACGAGTTGGAATAGTTATTTGTTATGATGTGTTCTTTCCAGAATTGACTAAAGCTATATCTCAAAAAGGAGCTGATTACATAGTAGTAATATCTGCTTCTCCTTCAGTCACTAGAGAATATTTTGAATCTATATTGCCTGCTAGAGCTATCGAAACTACCTCTTACATATTGTACTCAAATTTAGTTGGAAGAGAAGAGAGTATGTTTTTCTGGGGAGGTGCGGAAATCATATCTCCTAAGGGCAGAAGCATAGCAAAGGCAGGATATTTCGAAGAAGAACTGCTTGAAAAAGAATTAAGGGAATGTGAGATAGAAAAAGCAAGGAGAGGACGACCTGTTATTGGAGATACGCGACCGGAAATGATGTACAGAGCTGCCGATAGCACTATCATGGATGAAAACAACACAAATTAAAATACAAAATTCATCACAAGTAAAATAGCCATCATGAAGATTATATATCTTACTGAATCATTTATATTGACCTGTGAAAATAAACTTTTTATCCATCCTGAAGGTATACCTTTCACTTTCTTTATAAAAAGATAACCTCCCAAAAGAGAACAAAAAATCAGGACAGCCTCAAAACTAACTATCGCAGACAATTCCACATTTGAGGTTAGAAGACCAGATGTTTCACCGAGGACCGCTTCAGAAGCGGGATCGACCACATTAGCTACGAATAGAGATGTTGTCATTCCTCCAAATAAGGTCAATCCAGCCAAAACAACTAGCGGTGCCATCATACCCTCAGTCAGCTCATTTTTGATCTCGAGATCTTTTTTTGAAGATAACAAAAATATACGAATAATAGAGGCAGATATCAACACAAAAGTAGATAGTACTACAATATATAGAGTAATGTTTTCTATTGAAGAAAGAACAGCCCATTTACTGTAAAAACCATTCATCGGGGGGACTCCTATCATGGCTAAAGATCCTATGAGAAAAGTTGTTGATAATATCACATTACTTTTGAGAAGAGGTAACTTCCGGATATCTGATGTCCCATACAGAAAAGCGAACGCACCCATCACTAAAAATAAAAGAGCTTTGAAAAAAGAATGATTCAAAAAGTAAAGGATTCCCGCCCCTAAACTTTCTGGAGTCCATAAAGAGAACATGATCCCTATCATACCTACATGGCTAATAGTTAACCAAGCTAATATCCTCTTCATATTCGTGTATTTCATTGATATAAGTGCCCCAAACACTGCAGTGAATACACTAGCTATCAGTATTATATTACTTATCAGAGGAGTGTAAAAACCTATCTCTAATAACTTTATCAATATATATCCGCCAGTTTTAACAGTCAAAGCTGCTAGGATAGCGGTCATAGGAGTAGGTGCTTCTACATGAGCATCTGGAAGCCAGGTATGAAAAGGCATTAATCCTAGTTTTACTCCAACTGCTACAAGGAAAAATACAAAGATGATGTTTTTAGTATGAGTGGATAGATGTGGAATCTCAGTAGAAAGAGCGCTCATATCAAAATATCCAGTATAGAAATAGGTCAATCCGATACCTGTGAGGAACATTAGCGAGGCTATGGTACCGATCACAAAATATTGAAAGCTAGCCCTGAGTGATCTCTTAGTACCAACAAAAGTCAGTAGAACATAAGTAGTCAAAATCATCATCTCAAAAAATATGAAACGATTTATTAGATCGCCAGTTAAGAAAACACCATACAATCCCGCGGTCATGAACAGATAAAGAAAATGATAATCATCCGCTTGAGGATCTTGGTCTAAGAAGTCTATATAATATACATAAGTAGTTAGGGTGATAATTCCAGTTATCAAAACCATTACTCTAGATAAACCGTCCAATACCAATGATATCCCATAAGGTCGCCTCCAACCTCCTAATTCATAAACCAGCCTAACATCAGGGGTGAAGAAAAGCAAGACCATCGGAATAAATAAGCCTAAAAACGTGATAACATATCTGAGCTCATCTGGATGTTGAAATCTTGAGAGTAGTTTGATAATTAGAGCAGCAGTGATCGGAGATATCACCATTAAAATCAAAGAATGATCGATCAGTATCATTTCTTAATCCTCCCCTTTAGTATGGATGAAAAATTTAGAGTCCCATAATTTTTGAATAAATAAAATACCATAGCTAAACCTAGAGAAGTTGTAGCTAAGTCGATGACTATTGCAGTCACCATAACGCTTTGTGGTAAAGCATCGACCATCTGTTCAGCATCCATGATAACCGGTGCAGCACCCCCTGGAATGTAGGCCACTGAAACGAATAAAAGAATTATCCCAGTACTCATCAAACTCAAACACATCACTATTTTTAAAATATTCTGAGTTTTGGAAAGACCATAAAGCCCCAATAAAAGAGTGATCAAACCTACATTCAGTCCATTCAACATGCTTTTACCTCCTTCAATCCGAACAGATAAATGAAAAGAGCTAAGATCCCAGCAAAGACCTTCAATGCGATTACTATATCAAGAACTACGCACCATATCGGACTCCCTGGAGACAGATTGTATAAAAATGCAGGTCCCACGATTATCCCTCCAAAACCAGCTAAAAGGAACACGACAGCCCCCATAGTTTCGAACCAGTCTATATTTTCTTCCAAATGGATTACCTTCTCTCTCCCTTGAGTAAGCAAAAGAAGTATAGCACCCGAAGCTAACAGGACTCCCCCCTGAAAACCACCGCCAGGCAACTTAAATCCATGTGTGGCAAAATAAAGACCACTGATAAACAAAAAAGGAGCTATCGCCCTTGCAGCTGTTCTCGCTATTGGGGATCTCATCTATCTCCCTCCGACTTTTCTTTTTCACTTTGTTCTTCATCATCCAGTCTGAGTTTTTTTCCCAGTATAACTACACCAGCTATAGCTATGTAGATTATTATTACTTCTCCAAAAGTATCATAAGCTCTTAGATCTAACAAAACCGATTCAACTAAATTTGTTGCACCAGTTTCTTCATAATTTTCCTCAATGTGTTCTTGAACTGGTGATTCTGCTTTATCTTCGTATTCTAAGCCTAGGCCTGCTATTATTAGAATAAGTATTAGGAATATCATAATTAGAGAACTGAACTTTTTAAACCTTTCAAACACTTTTCTCACCCCTCTCTATCAATCCAATCTTATTCATAATTACTAAAAAAAGCATCAAAGTTATTGCTCCATTTACTACGGCTGCTGTTACGGTTACAGCTGGAGCTTTGTATAAATAAGTGAGTATTATTACAAATCCTGATGAAAAACTCAAATATATCAAAGCTCTGATAAGTCGATCTTCCCAGACTACTAGACCAGCAGTTATAAGAAATAGGATTAGGAGTATCTGAGTTAACATCTCTTTTCACCGTCCTTGCCGTTCTTAAAATCACTGTAATCGATGGATTCTATATCCTTTAGGTATTCTTTTTCAACGTAGGCGGATCTCCCGAGAGAATGTCCTAATATCGGAGAGGTGACAAACAAAAATACCGATGCTAAAAAAATGAGACCTGTAGTTTCAGTCAAACCTTCTAACAGAATCATTCCCAACAAGATAGATCCAGCGCCATAATTAGCTTTAGAACTTGCATGAATTTTCATATAGGGATCAGGGAATCTAAGAACGGCCATTCCTGAAGAAAAGATCAGTATAGTGCCGAAAATTATTACTGCCCAGGCGATAAAAGAAACGATCAAACGAAATCACCACCTTCTAAATATTTAGCAAAGCTCATAGTAGCGACGAAGTTCAGCACGATGAATACCACAGCTATATCCAAAAAATGTCCAATACCCTCGGCTATGCTGATTCCAATAAATATAACAGAGATTATCAACATCAATATATTTAGTGCTATGAGTCTATCATAAGAGGTTGGACCTTTCAAGATTCTATATATAGGAAGTAATGAGATAACTACCAATAAAATAGAATAGGCTATCATATTCATTAAATAACCCTCCTTATGGACCTCTCCCATTTTTTTATGGTGCTTCCAACTGATTCCTCTATTTCGGACGTTTTAAGATAAGAAAAATGGATGGTTAACGAGTAGCCCGTTGGAATTTTTTTGGTCTTCAAAACAAGTGTGCCTGGAGTTATGGTGATCATAGACGATAGAAGAGTTACTTGAGATTCTTTCTGTAGATTTACTGGGATATCAACTATCTTTGGATTAATATTACCAGTTATCGTCTGACGAAAAAATGAAAGGTTTGATTTAAATAGATAGATGAACAGATGTGTAGATAAAAAACACCAATGTTTGATTTGATCGTAAATATTTACTTTTTCATCCCATTTCTTTTTATCTGATATGAATATAAAGTTATGTGATATGTATGACACTATAATAACAGAAATGACTCCTACTAACAATGAATAAATAGAAAGTATATCTAATGAAAATAACCCAAATATCAATCCTGTAAACAATAGCCAGAATATAAAAAGAAACACATCTAAAGACAGATGATGACTACTAGAAGAAACTATTTTCTGTTGCTTTTTCTCCATCTTCATTTTGGTTTCTCCTGTCAGACAAGATCAGATGAGACTAAATACTCCATCAACACTATAAATTTAACGCTGTAAAAGAGGCTGTCTCACAGAAAGAAAATCTAAAAAAGTATAAAGTTAAGGTGAGCAACTGACAGCGGGCCGGGGAACGAATGGCCTTCAAACAGCCAGGTTTATCTTCCTCCCCGAAGGGAGCAAGACTCCTGACCTAAGCCGTCGTTCCAAGGGTCCACACTATGGGACCTAAGCTTCCCGTGGGCTCGCGCACCACAGTACCACAGAGCACGCTGGTGGACTTAACTTCCGGGTTCGGAATGAGACCGGGTGTTTCCCCACCGCTATGGCCGTCAGTTGCTCGTTGAGATTCTTAACAAGAGGAGGTATTTATGACTTTTCCTCAACCTGGTTCTTCTTCTCATATAACAACCGACAGATTTATTTTACCCTCATAAGATGAATAGACTAAAGATATTACAGGTGTATAAATGTATCAATTAGTCATCTTTGAGATCCTCCTGTGGGCTGGTGCTTTTCTACTACTATTCGGTTATATTTCCGATTATCGAAAGCATCATTTTAGAATTGCAGGATACTTACTATTAGGTATATTTTGGGTAGGAGAGGCACCCCACTATTTTGAGATAGGTGATAACTTCAATGCGATCCTCGTCATCATCGCTTTACCGCTTTTTGCTTATTTTGCTTATCATGAATCCCTTTCAAAAAAGTGGGCTGAAGACCCTGAAGTGATGAGATTCTTAGCAGGAGGTATCTCTATCGCTACGATAATCTATTTTGGAGTCCAAAGGATCCCTATAATAGCTGGAGGTTTAATATGGATCGTTACCGAACATACGGTTATTCTCTCCAATCTGATAGGATACGAGTTTGGAGTAGGAGAAACATATTATGCAGGTAACCCCCTCTTTTACAGAACAAACTATGAAGATATCCTAGTTTCTATAGATGGGACAAGTATCAATATAATATTGGCCTGTACGGGCCTCCAGGCCATGGCACCTGGTTTTTCTCTCGTGTATTGTACAAGTGCAAAATTAAAGGCTAAACTTCTAAGTATTTTTATAATCATACCTTCCATATACGTTGCCAATCTGGGCAGAAACGTGATGATCATATATTTAACAGTAGAAGACATCGTATCTTTCGATGTGGCTCATAACGAAATAGCTAAAACAGGTTCTGTAATATTTTTGATAATACTATTGATTATAGTTTTTGAGCTGATGCCTAAATTCCATGACAACATAATGAGTGTGATAACTCTCCCAAAGCGTGAGCCTAACCACCAGAAACAACAGGAATGATCTTCAGAGTCATACCTTCTTCCACTTCTTGATCGAGAGGAAGTGGTTCATCTTCTGAAATAACCACTACTGAGTCAAGATGATAATCGAGTTGTTCTAAAACCGTTTTGACTGTACTTTCATCAGGTACTTGCACTTTTCCTTCATCTTTCACTTTTATCTTCATCAGATGTTATTGACAATAACGCTTATATTTAAATCTAAAGGAACTTTTAGTGGGAGATATTTATCCAAATAAATAAATGCCCCTTAGTTTATACATGATAACAAAAAGATGAAAGAAAAAGTGTTTTATGGTTGGATCGTGGTTCTAGCTGCGTTTTTGGCGATACTCATCTCTAGTTTAAGAAGTTATGCTTTTGGTGTCTTTATCGATCCACTCGAAGCATACTTCGGTTGGAAAAGGGCTCCTATATCTCTTGCCTATTCGATATCCTTGATAGTCACCTCCTTTGTGGCTATACTGTTTGGAAGATTTAGTGATAATTATGGGATAAGAAAAACTATGATACTAGGTGGTTTCCTCATAATCCCTGGATTTTTGCTTTCAAGTCAAATCGATTCTCTAAGAGAGATGTATTTGTACTTCGGTCTGATAGGTATCGGAGCTGGAGCATTCTACGTACCGATAACCACCACTGTGACCAGGTGGTTCGATGAAAAAAAAGGATTGGCTGTTGGGATCACTGTTTCCGCATTGGGGATAGGAATGGCATTTTTCCCACCTGGACTCGAAAGAGTCATATCAAGTATGGGATGGAGATCTGCATTCTTGATCATGGGGTTGATATCCCTGATATTACTCTCGATATCTCTTACTTTCATCCGAGATCCTCCAGATAAGAGCAATATTAAAAATGATATTATTGGAAGAAAAAATAAAAAAACAAGAGAAGAAGAGGGAATGACTCTTATCGAGGCTTTTAAAACCAAAAGATTTTGGATAATCTATGGGATGTTTCTCGTGGCCCAATTTTCAGCGATGCTCGTAACTATCCATATTGTCCCGTATTCAGAAGACATCGGTTTCAAAAGCTTTTATGCGGCTATGACTTTGACAGCTATAGGCCTTTCCAACGTCTTCGGAAGACTATTTGGTGGTTTTACTTCAGATAAAATAGGCGTGGTCAAAGGCACCATGATCTTCTTTTTAGTACAGTCTTTGAGTATATTTTTATTACCCATAGCCGAGACCCTTTTTCTTTTGTATGCAGTCTCTTTGATATTCGGTTTAGCCTTCGGTGGTTGGGTCATGATTTACCCTGTCATAGTCTCTGAATTTTTTGGAACTAAACATTCCGGTGAGATATTGGGTGCTTTGGGAACGGTGGCAGGTATTGGAGGTGCTTTAGGACCTTATTTCGCTGGTTTCATCTATGATTTTACTGGAAAATATGATATAGCCTTCTTATTAGGTGGAATCATGACTCTTTTATCATTGATATTCTCGATAATACTGTATTATTCTGAAAAGAAGAGAAATAGATTTTGACAAAAGATATCCTCGATCATATCTCGTTTCCACTAAGTAAAAACACAAGTCCACCGAAAATCCCGATCAACGCTAATGATGAAAGTCCTAAATCATAAGATCCTGTTAGATATATAACCAAGCCCACCAGGATCGGTCCGATCACACTCATCCCATTTCCTATACCATTCATCGCACCCGTAGCAGAACCTAGGTATTTTTGAGGATAATTAAATTGCAGCAGCGTAAAGAATAATGGAGGACCTAATTGACCGGCAAAGAATACTAGAAATAAGAGTATCATCAGCATGATGGTGGATTCGACCTGAAGATTCGTAAAGATTATTATCAAAAGAGAGGATGATAATAAAGACGATGTGATGATCAATTTTCTTTTTCCTGTAACGTCACTTATCCAGGATCCTAAGATCAAAGAAGCTACAGCTCCCATATAAACGAAACTTGACCAAAAAGTCATCTCTCCAAATTCTAATCCATGAGTTTCCACAAGGTACGCAGGAACCCAGAAAGTTATACCCCACCAAAGTGAAGCCATGGCGATGAATCCGACCAGTATAGTTTGGAATTTTTTATCTTTCAATAATTGAATTAAATTACCACCTTTTTTTTCTTCTGTATTTTTTTCTTGCAATTTATACGAACTTGTTGAATCCTTAGGAAATGAACTCACGAATAAGACCACCGGTATCACGAGAGAGAAACCTAATACTCCTATCATATGAAAAGAAAGATTCCAAGATGTTTCAGTAATTATCGGTCGCATTATCAAAGGAGCTAGCATAACTCCCAAAGGACCTCCAGCCATGTAGACGGAGTTGGCTCTAGCTCTTTCACTCGGTGAAAACCATTGGCCAGTAACTTTACTAGCTATAGGAAAGAGCACACCTTGTCCCACACCCAAAAGAAACCTTGACAGTAAAAAAGCCCAATATATATGTCCCAAGAAGGCACCCATAGATAATGCTAAAGACCAAGTGACTATAGAGAGAACGAGAATGGGTCTAGGCCCATACGAATCAACGTATCCCCCTAAAAATACGTTGGACAAACCATAACCTACCAGGAAGATCCCCATCAAGATCCCACCTAAACTTCCTTCTTGTGCGCTTGTCCAATCCATCTCACTAGAGATCATGGGAAGGGCGACAGAAACGCTCATCCTAGCTAGATAACTTACCGTGACCACTGCTACCAAAATAACAGGGATGAACCATCGATATTTTTTTGACAAATTGATCCTTGGAATATCATCAAACATGGATGAGAGTATGATGAAAAACAAGCTTTATCAATTTTTTTAATACGGATGAAGAGTTCTAGATCAGAAAATACAATTTTATTTGCTTTCTAGAAATTTTTCCTTTTTTCTCTTACTCCATCCCTTGATTTCAGCCTCTCTCTGCAAAGCCTCACTTTTTCCTTCGGCCTTTTCAAAATAGACCAATTCACAAGGCAATCTACTTCTAACGTATTTACTTCCTCTTCCAGCTCTGTGCTTTTCAAGTCTTTCATCTATATATTTTGTTATACCAGTGTAAAGAGAGTCATCAGATAAACGTAAAATGTAAACGAACCACATGATCTTCTATATAACCCAAGATAAAATAACTTTTTGAATGTTACAAGAAACCTCAGAGTTAAGCAATCGAATTGATGAAAAAAACGAGATTTTGAAAGGGTTATCTATATCGTTATTTTAGCACGCATATAGTTTCCCTTCTCTTCCAGCCGGTCAAAAGAGGTTTCAAGAATAAAGATAGGTTAGGAATCAATCTCCACTATCCTCTACTCATGGCAGAGAAAATTCTTTAGCCTAAAAGACTCTATTCTAAAGATGTCAACATAGATGATAAAAATGAGTGTTTCTTTGGTTTTTTATATCCTAGGTATAATATCTGGGTCGTTACTTGCGGTTGGATCGGCAGTCAATCTAGCCTTTTCCATTCAGCTTTGGCCTTTAGAGCAGAAAAATGAGGCTTTGTTGGTCTACTCCTTGTTAGGTATATTTTACGTCTCTTTGATAATTACTTTTATGAAATCTCTCAGTCCTTTAGCTGATTTCACTTTATCTAATTGGACAGGTTTGATTACAATCGACCGACCGTAGGGAGGTCATATACCCACAGCTTCTAGCTGTGGGA